>NZ_CALNBI010000337.1 GCF_937874145.1 uncultured Chitinophaga sp.
ACGTAGAGATTAGGCTTTAAATTTAATAAATGTATTTTTAATGGGTATTATGAATCGAATCCTGACTATCTGCCTCGCGCTGCTCACAGGCACTGCCATCGCACAGCAGCGGAAAGCTGTTTTCATCATCGTGGACGGCATTTCCGCCGATGTACTGGAAACACAACCGGTCCCCCACCTCAAAAGCATCATCCAGTCCGGCAGCTACCTCCGTGCTTACGTAGGCGGCGAAAAAGGTGGGTATACCCAAACCCCGACCATCTCGGCCGTCGGGTACAACAGCGTGCTCACCGGCACCTGGGTGAACAAGCATAACGTGTGGGACAATGATATCAAAGAACCTAATTACCACTACTGGACCATCTTCCGGACCTTTAAATCCCATTTCCCCCAAAAGAAAACCGCTATTTACAGCAGCTGGGAAGATAACCGGACCAAACTGGTGGGCGACCGGCTGGAAGCCACCGGCAACCTCGCGATCGATATCAAAGCCGATGGCTTCGAACTGGATACGGTCCGCTTTCCGCACGACCGCAAAAAGGCCTATATGGAACGGATCGACGCGCACGTGGCCGATGTGGCCGCCCAATCCCTCCGCGATCAAGCGCCCGACCTCAGTTGGGTGTACCTCGAATATACCGACGACATGGGCCATATGTACGGCGACAGCCCCGAGTTCATCTCTTCCATCCAGAAAATGGACGAAAAAGTGGGCAAGATCTGGAAAGCAGTGCAATACCGCCAGCAACGGTTCAAGGAGGAATGGCTGATCGTCATCACTACCGACCACGGCCGCGATGAACAAACCGGCAAGCACCACGGCGGCCAGTCGTTCCGTGAGCGCTCCGGCTGGATCATTTTCAATATAAAACAACCGAACACTTACGCGAAAATGTCGTACCCGGGTGTGGTGGATATCATGCCTACGATCGCGCGGTTCCTGCAACTGCCGCTGCCGCAGCACGTGGCCCGCGAGTCCGACGGTGTGGCTTTGTCTGGGAAGGTTTCCGTTGCGCATCCCCAGGTGCAACATTACAACGGCACGCTGGATATTTCGTGGGTGAGCCCCGATCCCGGTGGCCAGGTGAAAATCTGGGTGGCTGCCACCAACGCCTACAAAACCGGAGGCACCGATGAATACCGCCTCCTCGCTGAAGTGCCCGCGGCGCAGCGCCACGCGGTGGTGAGCGTTAAGGACCTGCCTTCCAAATTCTACAAAGTAGTGCTGGAAGGGAAGGAGAATACGGTTAACCGCTGGTGGCTGGAGAAGTAAACTGCATCCTTTTTTCCAAACGCCCTCAAACCCTTGCCGCGATTGGAGGAGCTTGGAAGATGCTTGGAGGCTGTCAGCAGCATTTCAAACGTTAAGCCTTGATTTTCAACATTCCCGCATTTATAGCCACCACGATGGTGGAAATACTCATCAGCACCGCGCCCGCAGCGGGGCTGAGCAGTACGCCCGCGCCTGACAGTACCCCGGCGGCCAGGGGCATCGCGATCACGTTGTAGCCGGTTGCCCAGGCCAGGTTTTGTATCATTTTCTTGTAGGTGGCTTTGCCAAAGAGGACGAGGCTGGCCACGTCTTTAGGGTTGCTGTTGACCAGGATGATGTCCGCCGTTTCGGCAGCCACGTCGCTACCGGAGCCAACGGCGATGCCTACGTCGGCCTTGGCGAGGGCGGGCGCGTCGTTCACGCCGTCTCCCGTCATGGCCACGAATTCGCCGGATTGCTGCAATTGCGCGATTTTTTCGAGCTTCTGGTGGGGCAGCACTTCGGCGAAAAACTGATCCATACCCAGGCTGCGGGCCACATCTTCCGCCACAACTTTGTTATCACCGGTTAGCAATACGGTTTTGATGTTTTGCGCATGCAGCGTGCGGATAGCCTCGGCGGATTCGGGGCGCACCTGGTCGGAAAGGGCGATGAAGCCCACCGGCGCGTCGTTGCGCAGCACGTACACCAGCGTTTCGCCGGCGCCGATTTTTTCCGGCGGGTTTTGCAGCGCGTTGGGGCTCACTACTGCGATGGTAGCGCCGTTCAGGTCTGCGGTGATGCCTTTGCCGGTGATGGCGGTGATCTTGCCAGCCTGTTCCGCCGGAAGTCCCAGTTCTTTCGCTTTCGCCACGATCCCCGTGGCAATGGGGTGTTCGGAACTCTGTTCGAGCGCGTAGGCGAGACGGAGGATATCGTTTTCCTTCAATTCCGGCGTCAGCGAAGCATACCGCGTTACGGCGAACTCGCCGACAGTCAGCGTACCCGTTTTATCGAACACGAGCGTGGTAATCTTGCGGGCGTTTTCGAAAGCAGTCCTGTTGCGGATGAGGAGGCCGTTGCGCGCGGCCAGCGCCGTGGATTTGGCCACCACCAGCGGTATGGCGAGCCCCAGGGCGTGCGGGCAGCAGATCACGATCACGGTCACCATCCGCTCGATGGCGAAGGCCAGGGTGCTGCCGCTCAGATACCAGGCGAAAAATGTGGCGAGACCGGCAACAATGGCGATAGCCGTCAGCCAGCGCGCGGCTTTGTCGGCCAGCAGCTGCGTGCGCGACTTATCCTGCTGCGCCTCGTTCACCAGCTGTATCACCTGCTGCAGGTACGATTCCTTGCTGCCGTGCGTCACCTGGATGCGCAGGGCGCCGTTGCCGTTGATGGAACCCGCGATCACCTTGTCGCCGGTTTGCTTCTCCGCCGGCTTCGATTCGCCCGTGAGCATGGATTCGTTCACCGTGCTTTCGCCTTCGGTGATCACGCCGTCGGCCGCGATCTTTTCGCCGGGCTTCACCAGGATGAGGTCGCCTTTCTGCAGCTGATCGGTCGGTATTTCGGAAATGTTGTCGTTACGGATGAGGTGGGCGGTGGAAGGCATGAGCTTGACGAGCGCTTCCAGCTCGCGCGATGCACCGGCAACGGACGTCATCTCGATCCAGTGGCCGAGCAGCATGATGAGGATCAGGGTGGCCAGTTCCCAGAAGAAATCCATTCCTTCCAAACCGAAAACAGTGGCGGCGCTATAGATGTAAGCCACGCTGATGGCAAACCCGATGAGCGTCATCATGCCGGGGTTGCGGGATTTCATTTCATCGGCCCAGCCTTTCAGAAACGGCCATCCGCCATATACGAAAATAATGGTCGACAGTGCGAAAAGCAGCTTGTCGGAGAACAGGAATTGCCAGTCTACCCCCATCCAATGTTGAATCATGGGCGAGAGAAGCAGTACCGGTATGGTAAGTATGAGCGTTACGTAAAATCTTTTCTTGAAATCCCCGATCATGCCCTGGTGATCGTGCCCGCTGTGGCCGGCATGCCCGTCGTGACCGTCGTGCCCGTGCATGGGTGCAGCTTCGGGAGGATCGTGATGTACCTGCGTATGGTCTGCCGGCTGGTGATGATGTTCCGGGTGATGGTGGTGCGGTGATGATTCGCCAGGTTTCATGGTAGCAAGGTTTGGAAAAATGAAAACAAGATAACGGGGAAGAATGTTCAAATCCCTTGCCAGTATTGGGTTTTACCAAAATTGTGTAACAGAAAACCGGAAAGATGTAAAACAGGGCTTACGGTTGATGGAGGTGTTTCTCCAGCACATGGCCTAATGCGGTGAATTCGATGGGCTTCACGACGTAGTCGCTGGCGCCTTCGCGGCGGAAGCGTTCCGCCGATTCGGTGAAAGCGTCGCCGGAGGCGATGATCACGGGGATATGTTGCAGGAGGGGATCTTTCTTGAGATGCCGGAGCATTTCGCTGCCGTTCATGGTGGGCATGTGAGAATCGAGGATGATGAGATGCGGTGTTTTCTCACGGGCGATGGCCAGCCCGTCGTTCCCGTTTTCCGCCGCCAGCACGTGAATGCCCTGCGAAAGGAGGAAATTGCGGAGGATGATCTGGTTCATGCGGTCGTCTTCCACCACCAGCACCGTACTGCCCGCGAACCGGGGCGCCTGGGCTTTCACTTCTTCCCGGACGGGGAGCGCCGCGCCTTCCGGAATCGGGAAAGAAACGGTGAACGTCGTGCTTTCGCCGGCCACGCTGTTTACGTGTACCTGCCCGCCCAGCTGCCTGGCGAATAGCTGGGTGATATACAATCCCAGCCCGGTCCCTTCCACGAACGTCTTCTTCACCGAAACGAACGGTTCGAAGATGATTTCCTGCTTGTCTTCCGAAATGCCGCCGCCCTGGTCGGTAACGCTGATGAACCATGCATTGTCCTTCACCCCGCCATGCACATCAATCACAGAATCGTTGTTGGTGAACTTAATGGCGTTGGTGAGGAGGTTGTTCAATATCTGCGAGAGCTTCACTTCATCGGTCTTAACCACATGCGGCAGGAGCGGTGAAATATGCAGGCGGATGGTAACCGATTTGGCTGCCGCGAGCAATTCGTATATGCGGACGATGTTATGCAGGAAAGTATGCGTCTTCACATCGCGGAGCTGCAATCCATCCGTTTGCCCCGATTCGATGCGCGATAATTCCAGTACGTTGTTGATGATATCTTTCACGTTGAAACTTGCCACATACAAGTGATCCACCAGCCCGCCCATGGTTTCGGGCGAGCGGCCGTTCTGGATATCCATCCGCATGAGCTGCACAATGCCGAAAATGGCGTTGAGCGGGTTGCGGATCTCGTGGCTCGTTTCCTGGAGGAACAGCTTCCTCGAATTATTCGATTTCTCCAGCTCTTCTTTTTTGTGCCGCAGCTCCGCCAGCAATGCGTTGTAGGATTTTTTGTAATGATAAATGCAAAGCAGCGGAACGCTGACGTGCCAGGCGATGTTGGTCCACCGCAACGACCTGATCACATCTTCGGACAGGAGAAGGTGCGGCGGTTTCCCGTTCAGCAGGTGCCATTCCATCGCTATGATGGCCAGGCTCAGCATAACCACGGCCAGTATCTGCCGGAAATGATTTTCGATGGTGAGGTACGTGAGGCTGATCATCGACATGCAGGCGATAATGAAGATCACGCCAGGCCCGAGGAGCCAGTCGAAATACACGGCCCACATGGATTGTAGGAGTACGAGCCACATGGTGGCGAGCTGCAGTTTGCCGTAATGGTTCAGCACGACTACCGAGCTGAAACACAGCAATGCCGCAGTGTTGCCGATGATGGTGATGGGTGCGCCGCTGATGAAATAATAAACCACGCCGAGCGCAAAGAGGCTCCCGCCGATGGCGAGGGCAAGGGAATTGATAATCCTTACCTGGCAGTGTTTTTCTTCGGGGACCCGCTTGCATCCTGTATCCGGCAACCGGGTTATCTCGGCGGTGATTTTCATGTTGTCAGGGTTAATATCTCTGGCATCAGGAATTTTCTATTCAGGGCGTATTTTCTTTTTTCAAACTAGCTCTTTTCAAATGTAATCATTCCATCCATGCAGGCAAAAACTTAATATCCACGCCAATTTGTTTGTGTGAATAAAGAAAGGCCGCCCTTTCGGACGGCCCTCTTTCTTCTTTCCTCGCCTATCACTCTAAGTCGTTTATTTCGCACCCGCCTTTTCGAGCAGGCGGACGATTTCGGTCTGTCTTTTTTGCCGCGCATGCTGCAGCGTCGTAACTCCATCTTTATCAGCGATATTCAGGTCGGCGCCCGCATTGATGAGCAGTTGCACGATCCTGATATGGTTTTCGCCCCCGTTGCCCAGGATCACTGCTTCCAGCAGGCCCGTCCACCCGAGGCGGTTGATGTGGTCGATGGGAAATTTTTTGTCTTCCAGCAGCGCGATCACCGTTTCCACGTGCCCGCGCTCGCAGGCGGGGATGAGGGCGGAGCCGCCATAACGGTTGTAGACGGTGTAATCGGCCCCGGCTTTCATGCACATCCGCACGATGCCGGTCATACCTTCGGCGCCGGCATACAGGAACGGCGAATTCAGGATTTTATCCTGCGCATTCACGTTTGCGCCTTCATCGATCAGCACCTGCGCAGCCTGCGACTGGTGTTTATACACGGCTGTCATCAGGGGTGTACGCCCTTCCGCATCGCGCGCCTCGATCTGTGCGCCGGCACGGAGCGCCTCGCGGATCGCGGTGGTGTCGCCCTTGGCGGCGGCGGATTGTAAACGGTTGTTTGCGCTGTTGTCCATCTTGCTCATCTCTTTTTCTTGCTGCGCGCAGGCAGGCATCGTAAGGCCCAGTGCGAGCGCCAGTAAAATTGTCTTCATCATCCGAAGTTGAATTCCAAAATTACCTGCAAAAGGAGGAGCGGAAGGGGGATTATTGTGGGGATTCGGGTACTTTCTGAAACTGTTGCCGGAAGGCGAGGGGAGACTGGCCGGAATAGCGGCGGAAAAAACGGGAGAAGTAAGACGTGTCGGAGAACCCCAGTTCGTACGCGATCTCTTTCACATCCTGCGTGGTGAGCGTGAGCAGGCGGCGCGCCTCCAGCAACAGCCTCCGCCGGATCAGGTTGCCCGCCGTATTGCCGGTTTCCTTGCGGCAAACGATGTTGAGGTATTGCGGCGTCACATGCAGCTGCGCGGCGTAAAACTCGACGGTGGCATTTTCGCGGTAGTGCTGCTCCAGCAGCGAAAGGAACTGTTTCACGAGGCGCTGCACCGGCGGCTGGTTGGGCGTGGGGTGCGCTTCTTCGTAAAAACGCTCCAGCATCGTCAACAAGGCGAGCAGCCGGTAAGTGATGATCCTGACCGACAAAAAATCGGCCACCGCATATTCTTCGAGGATGCTTTCCAGCTCCCGCACCACCGCCGCAAAGGGCTTCGGCGGCAAGGCCAGGTGCGGATTGGCGGAAAAGGAGAAGAAGGGCCATTGCAGCGTGTCGCCCGTCAGAAAATCCCTGCCGAACATCAGCTGGAACCCTTTCGTACCCGGCGATAACTCCCAGTCGTGCGGTTGCCCCGGCGCCAGGAAATACACGGAGCCCGCTTTTACCGGGTAAGGCGTAAAATCGATGGTATGGGTGCCGCTGCCGCGGATAACGACCAGCAGCATGTAGAAGTCATGTTTGTGCGGCTGCGGAAGGCTCGCCCGGCCCTGCTCTTCATGCCGGAAAATACTGAACACCTCCGCTTTAAGAGGTATGCAGATATCCTGTATGCTGATGACGGGCAGGTGGTGCTTCGAAGCCATACGCGAATATAAGCGTTATCGCAACAGGGTGGCCGTGCCGGTCAGGAAGAAGTCGGTACCGAGATAATCCACCGCGCTCACCTGCCAGACGAATGTGCCGCTGCCCTGCAGCTGCCCGTTGATCCGCCCGTCCCAGCCGCGGTTATTTTCATGGCCGCTGTAAACGAGCTGCCCCCAGCGGTTATACACTTTAAAGAACCGGATCTCCCGGATCCCCGCGCCGATGGGCCGCAGCCAGTCGTTGATGCCATCGCCATTGGGCGTGAAGCCCGTGGGCACAAACACCTGCGGCAACGTATTGTAAACTTTCACAGTCAGAAAAGCCGAATCCGCACAGCCTGCCTGGTCGGTGACGAGCACCTTCAGCCGGATGCCCGTGCTGGGACTGTTGTACGCGGCTATCGGATCGGCGATGTCCGGGTCGGAAAGCCCCGCGCCCGGCGACCAATGGTAACCGCTTCCGCCGGATGCATGCAGCCGGAGGGGCTGGCCCACCACCACCGCCGTGTCGCGCCCGGCAAACGCCCGGACCTTCGGCAGCACCGTCACCAACACCGTATCGCGCGCCGGTTTGGGGCAGCCGCGCGTATCGGTGGCGGTGAAGATGTACGCGGTAGTAGCCGACGGCCGGATCACCGGATCCAGCGTTCCGGGCAGCAGGGGCGACCAGCTGAAAGCGCTCCCGTCGGTAGCCGCGTGCAGCCGCGCTTCGGTGCCGAAGCAGATCATCGTATCCGCGCCCGCCCTGGCGATGGGATAAGGTACCGTCCGAACCCACATGCCCCCGCTTGCCGTACAGGCACTGACGCTGGCGGTGAGCAGGTAGCGCGTGTCGCCCGGAGGCCGCACCAGCGGCGCGGGCGCACCGGGAGATAAAAGCCCCGTTGCGGGCGACCAGTTATATACCAGTCCGTTCGACTGCGGCCGCAACCGGATGGTATCGCCCAGGCAAATCAGCGTGTCGGCCGGCATTTGCAGCGATACATGATCCGTGGTGCGGATGAGCACGGAATCCCGGTTCAGGCAGCCGTTCTGGTCGAGGTCCACGTAATACTTCGTTTCGCTCGTAACGTTCACCCGCGGCGTGGCGGTTTGCGCGCCGGTCATGTTCACCGCCGGCGACCAGGTGAATATCCCCGTTCCCGTGGCTTGCAGCGTGAGCGGGTCGGGCGGGCAGATGAGCGTGTCGCGGAACGCCAGCCCGATGGGCGGTTTGTCAAGTATCGTGACCGTTTGCCGGATGGTATCCTTGCAGCCCACGGAATTATGCGCGATGAGCGAAACGGTGAAAGGCCCGGTGGAAGGGTACGTCCAGCTGGTGTTCTGCTGGACGGAGTTGTCGGTCATCACATTCGGCTGCCCGAAATCCCAATACCAGTAATTCACCGTTCCGAAGCTGGTGGTGGTTTGGTCGGTGAAAGAAACGGGTTTGTTGATGCAGCTGCCAAGGGAAGAAAAAGCGGGGTTGAAACCGGGGTACACAAGCGCGAGGGCTTCCGTGGAATCCGGGCATTGCATGCCGCGGTTGGTAGTGAGCTTCACGGTATAGGTGCCCGGTTGCGCGAACGTGAAATCTGCCGTGGGATCGGTGCCGGTATACACGACCTGGCCGGCAGTATTGCGGAACTCCCAGTCCCACCGCGCGATGAGCGGGCTGTTCGAGCGGTTGGCCACTACCAGTTGCTGCGAATTGCCGCAAAGCATGTACTCCGGCAAAAGCGTGGCGGCGGCGAGGGTGCACCCGGTGATATTGATCTGCAGGTCTTTCCGTTGCGTGGCGATCACGATGCCGTTCCTGATTTCCTGGACGCAAACAGTGACCACATAAATCCCCGTTTCCGGCGCGATGCCGGTAATGAGGCCGGTAACGGCATCTATGCTGACGCGGACGCCCAGGGGCGCATCGCCGCTGAACTGCCCGCCATAAGGCACGCTGGAATAAGGCGGCGCCACGGGCGGCTGGCTGTTGTTGCCGCCTCCGCCGCCGCCTGGCCCGCCAGGGCCGCCACCACCGCCGCTGTAGCCGATGGTCTGGTAGGCGTCGCAGAAAAAATACCGGAGCTCGTCGCCATCGGGATCGGTGGCGGCGAAGCTGTAGTCGAAAGGATTGTCGGCGCACACGGTCACCAGGTCGCTGCCGGTGAATTGCGCGCTGCGGTTATCGGGAGCGGTGGCAAGTTGCGAGGTGCCGGGGATTTCGGTGGTGTAAGTGGCGCCGATGCGGCCGTAGCCGGCCATGAGGTTGCTGATCAGGTCGACCCGGTTGGTTACCTGCGAAGTGATGACGTATCCGTCCGGCGAATCGGGCAGGGTGACGGGAAAAACCCAGTATCCCACGTAGAAGCAAACCAGCGGCGGGCGCGTGATGCAGGGATCGGTGCTGGTATGGCTGATTTGTTTTTCCCGGTTGAGGGGGACTTGCAGCATCTGGTATTGCTGGTTGTTGCCGCGCCTGAAAATGCCGATGTAGATAGGATTGTAGAACTGCCGGCCCGGGGTGCCGCAGCTGCGGAATTGTTTGAGGGTCACCTGGTAAGTGGTGCTGCCGTTGCTCCTCGAAACCACCGTGTAATACATTTCCCCGCCGGTGATATGGTCCGCGCGCAGGCTGGTGAAGAAAGCCAACAGAAAGATCAGGAGCGACAGATGCTTCATGCAATGTATTTGGACAATCGGAATACGGAATTTCCGCACAAGCAGTTGCTTGTTTTGCATGTAGTCAGGCTGATGGCGGGTGTGTCTGGAATGGATGTTAGCGCCGGGTGGCGGGGTACAGCAAGTCATGCAGCATGCTCACCAGTTCGGAGAACTTTTCGGGCTTGGTATAAAACTGGAAAGCCCCCAGGGCCAGCGCCTGCCGGATGGTTTGCTGGTCGGACGCGGTGGAATAGATGACCACGGGGACGTTCTTAGCGCGGTGACTGCCCTTCAGTTCCTTTAAAAACTGCATGCCGTTCATGACGGGCATGTTGAGGTCGAGGAAGATGAGGTCGGGCAATGATTCGGAAACGTTCAGGTGATGGATGCCTTCCTGCCCGTTGGCAGCGAGCAAGCACCGGATCTGGTTATCGATGAATGCCAGCGCCGACAGGAAGATCTCCTGATCGTCGGCATCATCATCGATCAGCAAAATGTTGGGTAAAGTTGTCGTCATACGAATAGCACAATTTCAAATTGACAAATATCGCATGAGGAAATAAATGCATATTTTATCGCCCGACGCATATCTCTATCAAATTAATCAATTTAAGTTGAATTATGCGGAATAATTGAGTAAGATTGCGCGGAACAATCCTATCCGCATGAAACGGTTACTCTTTATGTTGTTATGCGGCTGGCTGGCGGGTGGAGCGAACGCCCAGCAGCGGCCGAATGTCATTATCATTTATGCAGACGATGTGGGTTACGGCGACCTGAGCTGTTACGGCGCCACGCAGGTGCAAACGCCCCATCTCGACGCCCTGGCCAAAAGCGGCATCCGCTTCACCAACGGGCATACCACCTCCGCAACCTGCACGCCCTCGCGCTACGCACTGCTTACGGGCCGGTATCCCTGGCGCAAGAAAGGAACGGGCGTGCTCCCGGGCAACGCGGCCATGATCATCCCGCCGGGTTCCCCTACGCTCGCATCCCTCATGCAGCAAGCCGGGTACCAGACTGCCCTCGTCGGGAAGTGGCACCTCGGGCTGGGCGACGGCTCCCCCATCAACTGGAACACTGATATCAGGCCGGGGCCCAATGAAGTCGGGTTTCATTACGCCTTCTTCTTCCCCGCAACGGCCGACCGCGTACCTACCGTGTTCGTGGAAAACCGGAAAATCATCGGGGCGGATGCCAATGATCCCATCGAAGTCAATTACCAGGAAAAGATCGGCAACGAGCCCACCGGCAAAGAAAACCCCGAACTGCTCAAAATGCCCGCTTCCCACGGGCATAATAATACGATCGTCAACGGCATCGGAAGGATCGGCTGGATGAAAGGCGGCACCCGCGCACGGTGGACCGACGAAGAAATCGCATACGCCTTCACCGACAAAGCGATCGAATTCATGGAGAACAACAGGAAAAAGCCCTTCTTCCTCTGCTTCAACCTGAGCGATATTCACGTGCCCCGCATGCCGGCAACCGCCTTCAAAGGCAAGAGCAGCATGGGATACAGAGGCGATGCCATCCTGCAGATGGATTGGAGCGTAGGGAAAATTATGGATAAACTCCGCCAGCTGGGACTGGAGAAAAATACGATCGTTATTTTTTCCAGCGACAACGGCCCCGTGCTCGACGATGGTTATGCAGACGGTGCGGTGACGCAGCAAAACGGCCACCAGCCGGCCGGTCCGTTCAGGGGCGGGAAGTACAGCGCCTTTGAAGGCGGCACCCGCGTGCCCTGGATCATCAGCTGGCCCGCAACGATCAAAGGCGGCGGCACTTCGGACGCGCTCATCAGCCAGGTGGATCTGTATGCTTCGTTCGCAGAGCTGACAGGGCAGAAGATGGCGCCCGGCGCGGCGCCCGACAGCCACGACGTGCTCCCGGCGATGCTGGGAAAAAAAGCGGAAGGCCGCTCCTGGGTGGTGTTGCAGGGCGGATCGCTTTCGCTCGTGCAGGGCGACTGGAAATACATTTCACCATCCAAAGGCGTGAAGCTGATGAAGGAAGTGAATATCGAATCCGGGAACGACGAAGCGCCCCAGCTGTATAATCTCCGCAGCGACAAAGGCGAGCGGCAGAACGTGGCGGCGCAGCATCCCGGCAAAGTGAAAGCGATGGCGGCGGAGCTGGAACGGCTGAAAGAAGCGGACCAGACGCGGTAATATTATTGATATGCAATAGAAACGGCCCGGGGCAATGCGCTCCGGGCCGTTTTGTTTCAGCAGTTGATAAGAAGGCGCCTGCGTCGTAAATTGCAATTATCTGTTTACACACTTATCAAATCTATCCACATGAAAATCTTCATCACCCGACATATTCCCGAACCCGGATTACAGTTGCTGCGCGAAGCGGGGATTGAATTTACAGCGCATACGGAAAAGCGCAACCTCACACCGGAAGAGCTGATCGAAGGTTGCAGGGGCGTGGATGCCTTGCTGAGCGTGGGCGGCAATAAGCTGAACGCGGAATTTTTGCAGGCAAGCAGGCATTTGAAGGTAATCGCCCTCATGTCTGCCGGGTACGACAACCTGGATGTGGATACAGCCACGGCGCTGGGGATTCCTGTCGGTAATACGCCTGGCGTGCTGAGCAATGCCACGGCGGATACGGCATTTTTGTTGATGCTGGCGGTTTCGCGGAAAGCGTTTTTCATGCATAAGACGATAGAGAAGGGAGACTGGGGCTTCTTCGACCCCACGGCCAACCTCGGCATGGAGCTCAACGGGCGGACGCTGGGCGTTTTCGGGATGGGCAGCATCGGCACGGCGCTGGCCCGCAAATGCCGCGGCGCTTTCGATATGCCGGTCATCTACCACAACCGCAGCCGGAACGTAGCGGCGGAAAAAGAACTCGGCGCGAAATACGTCAGCTTCGACGAGTTGCTGGCGCAAAGCGACGTGCTCAGCGTACATGCCGCGCTGACGCCGCAAACGGAAGGCGTCTTCAACGCGGCTGCTTTCCGGAAGATGAAACCGAAGTCGATTTTTGTGAACGCCGCGCGGGGCGCCATGCATAACGAAGACGACCTGCTGGAAGCCCTGCGCAGCCACCAGATCTGGGGCGCGGGCCTCGATGTCACGAACCCCGAGCCCATGGACAAGCACAACCTGCTGCTGCAAATGCCCAATGTGGCGGTGCTGCCGCATATCGGATCCGCCACGGAAGAAGCGCGCGGCGGCATGGCGCGCATGGCGGCGGAGAACATCATCGCTGGGCTGAAAGGCGAGCCCCTGCCGCATCCCATCAACAAAGTGCCCCCGCGCACTGCCTGAGGGCTATGACGGTAACGGGGATTTTTGTATTATGGAGCAAGATTCCACGTTCCCGTTATGTCACACCTTATTGCCCGGAGGAAATTCCTCGGAAATCTGTCGCTGGCAGCCGCCGGCTTTTTATTGAACTGGCAACGCGCATTCGCCGCCATGCCGCCGCTTACGGACAAGGCAGCATTGGTGCTGCCGCATTTTCCGGATACTTACCACGCTTTTGTATGGCGCAACTGGTCGCTGGTGCCGCACGAAACGCTCGCGCGCATTGCAGGCACCACGAAGGAGAACATCCTGGCTTCCGGGCTGGCGATGGGCTTGCGGGCGCCTGCGGCCGTCAGCAAGCTGGCCTGGGAGCGGAGTTACATTACGGTCATCCGCCGCAACTGGCATTTGCTGCCGCGTACGCAGCTGATGGCGTTGCTGGGGTGGGATGAGAAGAAGCTGGATTTTACGCTGCGCGAAGATGATTTTTTATATGAGAAACTGGGCAGCTTCAAGCCCTCCTGCGCGCCGGTGCAATACCAGGCGCCATCGGCCGCTACAGCCAGGATCGGCGAAGTGATGCGGCAGGAATTCCCGGAAGGGATGCCCCGTGAATCGGAACCGCTTTTTCATTTTATAGGGGAGCTGTCGGCCCCCCGGCCGGATATCCCCGATGTGCCATCCGGCGGGTTTTCGCCGCGGCTGGGTTATTCTTATTTCGCTTTATACGGCGATCCATTGCTGGATGCGTCTTCCGATCCATACCCGGACCATTACCTGGCGCGCCTCGCGGCCTGCGGGATGGACAGCGTTTGGATCCATATCGTGCTGCACAAGCTGGTGCCGTTTCCCTGGGACGCATCGCAGAGCGTGGGGCATGAGAAGCGGCTGCGCAATTTGCGGAAGCTGGTGGCGCGCGCGGCGAAGCAGGGGGTGAAGATCATATTGTACCTCAATGAGCCGCGGACCTGGCCGGCGTCTTTTTTCGCGAAGCATCCCCGGCTGAAGGGGGCGGATGCGGGCGGGGCGGCGAGTTTGTGCACGAGCCATCCGGAAGTGCAGGCGTACCTGCGGAACGGGGTGGCGGCGATAACGGCGGCGGTTCCGGGGCTGGGTGGGTTCTTTTCCATTACGGCGTCGGAGAACCGGACCAATTGCTGGTCGCACGGCCAGGGTGCGGCGTGCCCGCGTTGCGGCCCGAGGGGTGCGGCAGCGGTGATCGCGGAATTGAATCACCAGTATGCGAAAGGGATACGGAAAGGGATGGAGCAGCAGGAAGAAGGGGTGGCGGCGCCGCAGCTGATCGTGTGGGACTGGGGATGGCGGCCGGGATGGGGAGAGCAGATCATTGCGGGCTTGCCGAAAGAAGCCATGCTGATGAGCGTGTCGGAATGGGATGTGCAGATTGAAAGGGGCGGGGTAAAGAGCAGTATCGGCGAGTATTCGATATCAG
>NZ_CALNBI010000338.1 GCF_937874145.1 uncultured Chitinophaga sp.
AGTGGGCCACCGGCGAAACCGGCAACTCCATTGTAGTGAGCAGGGCGGGCAACTACCAGGTGGCAGTGTACAGGGATAATTGCATCGTGAAGGAAGCCGTGCGGGTGACCGAGCGCCCCGACATCAAACTGGAACTGGGCCCGGACCGCTACATGTGCCCCGGCAGCAGCATCCTGGTAGACGCAAGGCATCCGGACGTGAATGTTTACCGCTGGAACGACGGCGACCTGAACCCGGTGAAAACCATCAGCCAGCCCGGTACATATGTGCTCGGCGTGCTCGACAGGGTTTGCGACCGCTACAAGACCGACAGCATCAAGGTAAGCATCGCCGGCCCGCCGCAGCTGAACCTTGGCAACGACACGATCATCTGTAAAGGCCGCCGCTACCAGCTGAAAGCCAATGCGACCAACGCAAGCCGCTACCTCTGGAGCAACGGAGCCACCACTTCCTACATCGAAGTGAGCGAACCGGGAACATACTCCGTGACCGCCTTCAACGATTGCGGCAGCACTACAGACGAAATCACCATCGATGTGAAGGAGTGCGACAGCAAACCCGAAGTGCCCAACGCCTTCTCGCCCAACGGCGACGGTAAGAACGACGTGTTCCGCCCCGTACTGAGAGGCCCGATGTATGACTACGAATTACGCATCTACAACCGCTGGGGCGAGCTCGTGTTCATGAGCAAAGACCAGTACAAAGGATGGGACGGCCGCTACAAAGGCATCCCTGTGGATGTGGGCACATTCGTATGGTGGCTGACTTACAAGAAAGTCGCCGCCGGCCCGGCCTTCATCATCAAGGGCGATGTGACCGTAATACGTTAATTTTTGACAGGATTATATGAATAGAAAAGGCCGTCCTTCCGGGCGGCCTTCTTCTTTTTAATGCAGCTTCCGTGTTGTAAAACGGAGCATGTTTTATGGTAAATAGTTTTTATATTTAGGAAGAATTGCAACCTGATGAAGAAAACCTTTCTGCCCGGCCTTGCCGTTGCCGCGATATTCGCGTTATGGAGTTGTGAAAAGGAAACGGAGACGGAAAGGACCGTCCGCCAGCTGGTGGTTACTGCCATGGAAGGCCCCGACACCATTATGCGGGGCGAAACGGTAAGCCTTAAAGTGACGGTGGTAGCCGGCCCCTGCGAAGACATCGCCCTGTTGCATTCCATCACCTACGGCGATACGCTGGTGATATCCAGCCTGGCCGGCCGCGACGTGCAAACGCCCGATTGCAGCCATGGCGCCGGAAACCGCGATCATATGTTCTCCCTGGCCATCGGTGATCCCGGTCCCAGATACTTCCGTTTCTTCAACAACACCCCGGAAGGTTATATCGATTCCATTTATGTAAAGTAGGCGGGGAAATAACGTCCTGATCCGCCGGGCGGTGGCCCGGGGGGTGGCTGCGATCCGTTATGCGGGAGGGTCAGTCTTTGCCGATACGGCCCAGGTGCGTATCCTGGAAGCCGGTCACAAGCTTCAGGCCGTAGCCGAAGGCGCGGTCGAGCGAGGAATGCGCGAAGAGGATGATCCCTGCAAAGGCGAGTGGTTCGTAAGCGAACCAGGTGCCGGTAAAATAGAGCAGCAGCGCAAAGCCTTTGTGATGGAAGAGATTATAGAGCGCGGCGCCGGCGCGGGCGTTGGCCAGGTACCCCAGCATGCTGATATCGGGCAATAACAGGCAGCCGAAAAACCACCACCACGAAATCGTACACTGTTGTTCAAACATCAGCATGGCGAGCAGGAACATCGCCACTTCCTCCAGTTTCAGCAATTTGGACATAGAGTTGTCGTAATAAGCCGCAAAGGTGAGTATTCTTCCCTTATCTAGTCTGGCTGCCGGGCTATTTTACCAATTCGTGATAATCGCAGGTAATTTGCAACAAAAAGCCCCCGGCGTAAACCGGGGGCCTGGTATGCTGTGCCGGATGGTTTTAGTAGAGCATCCGGGTTTTGATGGTATGGTTCACGTCTTTCAGGAGGGCGAATGCTTCCTGGGAGAGTTTGGAATCCACGTCCAGCACCACGTAACCGATCTGTTCGTTGGTTTTGAGGTACTGGCCCACGATATTGATGTTTTTGGACGACAGTGCGCTGTTGATCTCGCTCAGTACGCCCGGCACGTTTTTGTGGATGTGCAGTATGCGATGCGTGTTCTCGATGGCGGGCACGCTGATGGCTGGCACGGTATGGGAGCCGAAGCTGGCGCCTTTTTCGAGGTAGTTCAGCATTTTGGACGACACGTCGAGGCCGATGTTGTGCTGGGCTTCTTCGGTGCTGCCGCCAATGTGCGGGGTGAGGATCACGTTAGCCAGGCCCTGCAGCGGGGTGCTGAAGGCGGCGCCGTTTTTCTCGGGCTCCACGGGGAATACGTCGATCGCCGCGCCGGAGAGCTGTCCATTTTCAAGGGCCTCGCGGAGGTCTTCCAGTACCACTACTTCGCCACGGGCGTAGTTGATGAAAATGGCGCCTTTTTTCACGTAGCTAAGGGTTTCTTTATTGATCATGTCCGTTGTGCTGCGGTTGGACGGCACGTGGAGGGAGATGATGTCTGACTGGGAGAAGAGGTCTTTGATGGTCCGGATCTGGGAAGCGTTGCCCATGGGCAGCTTGGTTTCCACATCGTAATAGAGGACGTTCATGCCGAGGGCTTCGGCGAGCACGCTCACCTGGCTCCCGATGTTGCCGTAGCCTACGATCCCGATGGTTTTGCCGCGGAGCTCGTAGCTGCCGGTGGCTTCCTTCATCCAAACGCCTTTATGGGCGGCGATGTTCTTGTCGGGGATGCGGCGGATCAGCATGATAGACAGGCCGATCACGAGTTCCGCTACCGAGCGGGTGTTGGAATACGGGGCGTTGAATACGGCCACGCCATGCTCGGTGGCGCTTTTCAGGTCTACCTGGTTGGTGCCGATACAAAAGCAGCCGATGCCCTGGAGCTTTTTGGCGGCGGCGAGTACTTTGGCGGTTACCTGCGTCTTGGAACGGATGCCCAGCAGATGGACGTCTTTCACTTCGCGGATCAGATCCTCTTCGCTCAGGGCGCCGGTGATCTTGCGGGTGTTCACATAACCTGCGTCCTTAAATTCTGCTACCGCGGCGTCACTGATGTTTTCCAGCAAAAGGATATTGATCTTTTCTTTTGGGTAACTCGTTAATTTCTTTTGGCTCATGGTGATGGATATATATCTGCTGATTACAATACTATGACATTCACGGATGTGATTTGTCATTAAAAAGTGGCACAAACCTAGTCCAGTTTGAGGAGAAATCAAATAACTGGCTGTCTGAATTCGATATAACGCAAAAAAAGCCCCTTTGAATTCGTAGTTTTTAAATTATTTTCGCCGTTTGTGCCATCTCGGGCATGAAAATTGTTAAGATTTCAGCATTCAAAACCATTATTTCAGCAGCAATACTAATGAACGGGTCGAAGGCAATCGTGTTAGTGGCCGTATCTGGCTTATTTATATATTCCGGCTGCAACAGCAGCTCCGCACACCGGAAAGAAGAAAAGAAGGCTCCGGCCGAACACACATCCGAATACACTTTGGGCCTCAGTGAATCCGAGGCCAAGGCTATCTTAGCGGATCCCCGCAACCAGCGGATCAGCCGGGAAGTGGCGGATCTCGTCAAGCACCGCCTGTCCCCTTCCTCCTTCAGCGGCGCCGTACTGGTGGCCAAAAAAGGCGTCATCCTCTACGAACACTACCAGGGCCTCGAAAGCCATGTGTCCAAAGTGCCCGTCACGGACTCCTCCTCTTTCCAGCTCGCGTCCGTCTCCAAAACTTTTACCGGCATGGCCCTGCTATCGCTCGTGGAAAGAGGGAAACTCTCGCTGGAAGACCCAGTCACCAAATGGTGGCCCGATTTCCCCTATCTCGGCGTAACCGTGCGCACCCTCCTCAACCACCGGAGCGGCCTGCCCAACTACCTCTACTTCTGCGACAGCCTCAATAAAGACAAATCACACTTCCTCACCAACGAAGAAGTCATCAACATGATGATCGTCCATAAACCGGCTTCGCAATACCAGCCCGACAGGCACTTCAACTACTGCAATACCAATTACCTCATCCTCGCCGCCATCATCGAAAAAGTCAGCGGCCAGAAATACGCGGATTATCTCCAGCAAACCTTCTTCGGCCCCCTGGAAATGACCCACACCTTCGTGGCAGACCCTACCGCCGCTCCGCGCACGGGCCAGACCGTTTCCCACCTTTCCAGTTGGCGCGCCGAGCCCGATAACAGCTTCGACGGCGTGGTGGGCGACAAGGGCATCTACTCCACCGTGCAGGACATGCTCAAGTGGGACCAGGCCATCTATTCCGGCAAGCTCTTCAAGCCCGAAACCCTCGCGGAAGCCTACAAGCCCTACTCCAACGAAAAGCCCGGCATCCGCAACTACGGCCTTGGCTGGCGCCTTATGACCTACCCCGACAGTACCCGCAACATCGTATACCACAACGGCTGGTGGCATGGCAACAACACCGTGTTCTACCGCTTCGTCCACGATACCACCACCGTGGTGATCCTCGGTAACCGCTACAACCGCGGTATTTATCAAGCCGTGCGCCCTCTCCGCCAGATCCTCGGGCATGGCGATGGTGAAGAAGCCGGCGAAGAATAATCCTCCTGTATTTTTTATAATAGCAACGCCCCCGGCTGAATGGCCGGGGGCGTTTTTGCATTTGCCGCGTTCGTTACCTGATATGGAAAAGCTTCACCTGTTCGATGCGCAAGGTCTGGTAAATGGGATCGATGAACGTGCCCACAAAACCCAGGCTCACCGCTGTGGGCTGCTGTAATGTAAATTCAACGGCGTGGTGATTGTCGCTGTTGTCCGTCAGTTTCTTGGATGCGAGGGCCGTGCCGATCTGTTCCACGTCAGGCAGGCTGTTGCCGGCGGTTACCGTAAAGTACGTGGCCTGCAGGGTGCCGTCCGCATTCTGCTGAAATGCTTCCATTCGGAAAGTTCCCCTGGGCAGCGTGATCGTCTGCCAGATCTTGCCGTTAATGATCGTACCGTTGCCCCAAATCCAAAGGGTAAGGTAGCGCTTATCCGCCCCGTTCATTTCGTCGGTGGTGCCGTTGCGCTTCGCTTCGTCGTTCGTCAGCCAGTCGGCCAGCTGCGCGAACCGGTCGCTGCCCTCCGATGCCCGCTGGAATGGTTTCCCGGGATTTTTGACATACTCCTGGGTGAACTCGATATCTCCAATGGCGAAGGGCGTCCAGGCGGTCAGGAAGGTATCGATGGCCAGGGAGTCGGGCAGGTAACGGGTGCGGAAGCGCAGCTCGGTATTGGGCGAAATGTCGGGCAACTCCGTTTGCATGAACTCGGAGACGCTTTTCACGATCGTGTCTCGCAGGGAGCCGTACGTATTGGTGTATTGCAGCTGGATGGAATGGATGCCGTCGGCGGAATCCACGTCGTTCCATCTCACAACCGCTTTACCGGGCCGCAGGTCCACGGCTTCGTAGGCGCGGTTCAACAGGGATGTTTCATACAATTCCCCGTAAGCCACGCCGGATTTGCGGGTTACCATCGACAGGTTGCCGTCGTGGTCCACGTTCACGACTTCAAATTCGTACGTTCTCTCATCGAGCCCGTCGATCACATACCGTATGGTGTCTATACCTTTGGTACGGTTGATGGGGATGATGGCCGAATCTTTCCGGTTATTCCAGTAAAGCTTGCTCGTCTTCACTTTCGGATCGGCGATCAGCAGCCAGGACACCTGCACCCGGTTGCGGCCGGGATGTATCCGCATCGAATCCGCGCGGCCGGTATAGAGCAGCTCCCCTTCGCTGATGTACCGCTTGTAATCGTCTTGCTTCCGGCAGGCGGCGATGGCCAGCACCGCCAGCAACAGCATGATATAATATCGCATGATGATAGTCGTTTTTCAGGTTTTATCGGTCGTTGCCGAAGAATCTCATTTCCTGGATGTTGGCCGCATAACCGCCATCGGTCCAGGTACGGAGGATTTTAATACGGATGTACCGCACTTTAGGCATGCTGACGGGAACATCCATGTGCTCGCCTTCCGCGCCTTTATCCCGGTCTTCCTGCGAGAGCTGGCCCACTGGCAGCCCGGAGGGTTTCACGAGGGTATGTTCCACCAGTTTTTCCCAGCCCGTCCAGCTGCCGTCTGCCGGTGGCGTGGTGGCCATGCCCCAGACTTCAAACTTGCGCACGTTGTTCTGCATATACAGCCATTCGTTGGGCCTTTGCCACATGGAGATGCGGCTCAGCTGCGCCACTACGCCCATGTCGAAGGTGAACCACATGGGCATGCCGTCGAATTTGTCGGCCGAGTGCCACATGGTGCCGTTCCAGAGGTTGGGAATGGGATATACGAACCAGCCGAAGGGCACATCGCCCGGGAGGATCACTTCCCTGAATTTGGAAATATCCAGGCGGCGTTCGTAGATGGGGACCCAGTTGCCGGCGAGCGTATCGCTGTAATTGCCGTACTGGTCGCGCACGAACAGCCGGAACTCCCTGGCTTCCGCATCGTATCCGCGGAGGGAATAGCTGCCGTTGGCGCTTTCGTGTAGCGGACGTTCGCTTCTTTCATCGCACCGGTGGAATCCGGGGTCATGACGATGATGGCGACTTCCGCTTTTGTTTCATTGGTGAATGATACGTTGATGCCGCCGAAATCTTCGCGGATGACGAAGCTGTTGCGGATCAGTTTAACCGGCGGCGTCTTCGGCTCCACCACTACTTCCACCGGTTCGGACTGCACTTCGCTGCGCGAAACGGCATACAGCTTCACGGTATGTTTGCGGGTATCGCCGAATCCGTCGACTACCAGGAAGTTGTTGTAGAAGCTGCTTTTCACTTCCCGGGAAACGCCGGCGCGGGGCTCGTACACGGCTTTGACGTAGAGCAGGTCTTTGTTTTCGGGCAGGCTGTAGGAAATGCGCGCCGCGCCGTTGATGTTTTGCACCTGCACGTTGGATACGCGCCCGGGGGGCGCGCCGGCGGGGTTCACAGGGTCGTGGCCGTCTTTCCCGCATCCTGCTGCCAATATCGCCGTCGCCAGCAGGTAATATAGTTTTTTCATGATCAGCTGTTTTGAGTGATTACCATCCCGGGTTTTGCACCAGGTTTTCGTTGACGAGGAGATCGTTTTCATGAAGGGGCCAGAGGTAGTCGCGCATCTGGAAGCTCTGGCGGTACAAGAGGCGCGGGCGGTAATAGAATTCCGGCTTTTCCTGCACCATATCCCATCCCATGATGGGTTTGTTGAGCTCATCGATGGAGCGTTTCCAGCGGCGGAGGTCCCAGAAGCGATGCCCTTCGAATGCCAGCTCGTTCAGCCTTTCCTGCTGGATGATCTGGCGCAGGCCTTCTTTCGTGGTGAACTTGTTGGGCACGCGCGACCAGTTGGTCCACGCTTCCACCACGCCCGGGATGCCCGCCCTGGTGCGGATATAATCGACGTATTCGATGGACGTGGGATTGGGACCGTTCACTTCGTTGAGGGCTTCGGCGTACAGGAGGTACAGGTCTGCCAGCCGCATTTCGGGCCAGGAATAGGATTCCACGGAAATGCGGTGCTCGGGCTGGATCTCATTCTTCCAGCTGATGACTTTCTTGGCGTAATAGCCGGTGACGTTATTGTCGTAAATGTTCTTGCGGCTCTGCCATTGGCCGGCTTTGTTTTCAATATGGTAAGTAGCATTTTTCATGAGCCATATGCCGCCGTCGAAACCCAGGCTGGCGTAGAAACGGGGCTCGCGGTTGTAGTGCAGGCCAACGGTGGTGTATCCTTCGTAAATGAATTCATTTTCCGCCGCCACCGCTTTGCGCAGCTTGAAACGGTTGGGATAATCCCAGGCGATATCTTCCTGGATGGGAACGCCGTGCTCGGAATAAAACATCTCCGCCATCTTCATGGTAGGCGCCAGCGCGCCGGACACGGATTCGTTGGCCAGGCGGTTGGGATCCAGGCGGGGCATGGTAGCCGTTTGCAGGGAATACGTGCGGGATTGGGAGTTGCCGAGGATGATTTCCCGGTTCCAGTCTTCGCACATGGCATTGCGCAGGCTCATCTGCGTGGTCATCGCCGGCGACAGCGAAATGCCCAGTTCAGAAAACTGGTAGAGCAAATGGCGGCCGCGGGCACAGGCCTTGATGGCGGTATCGCAAGCCGCAACGGCGCGCTCCCATTTTTTAGGATCGTAGGTGGTAGCGAAGATGGACCGTTCGCCTTTACCGGCACCCGCATGATCGGGGTTGCCGTTGAAGAGCGGGCTGGCGGCGGTAACCAGCACTTTCGCGCGGATGCTCAGCGCGGCGGCGGCCGTTACCCTTCCCATTTCGGTGGAGCGGTCGGCTATCTCATAAGGCAAGGTAGCAGCGGCTTCCATCATCAGGTTGGAGATGTAATTGATAACGGAATCCACCGGGGCGCGGTATACCTTGTATTCTGCATGGTTGCCGTCGATGGGTAGGTTCTTTTCCACGAGCGGGATGGGACCGTATCGGAGGAACAGCTGCCAGTGATAGTAGGCTTTGAGGAACTTCACCTCTCCTACCCAGCGGATTCGCTCATAGTCTGCGAGGTCTACCACTTTGCCGACGTTTTCGAGGAAGATGTTGCAATCGCGGAGGGCGCGGTAGTAGTGCTCCCATTCGTACATGTACACGGTCGACGGCGAGATGAAGCCCATCGCGATCTGCCAGGGCTCCTCCGACGCAACGTAAGGCCGTATCTGCCAGTATTCGTCGCCTGCGAGCAATGCCGGGTTGCCTCCTGGTTCTGAGCTGGAGGGCATGTAGCTGTAGCAGGTGCCAAGGTATTTGATGGCTTCCTGCCGCATGGTAAAGGCGTTGTTGATCGTGGGCACGTTGTCGGGCACCACATCCAGGAAGCTCTTGCAGCCGGTGGCCACTGTCAGGAACAGTGCTGCTATGTATAGTAATCTTTTCATTTCTTACCGTTTTAAATCACCATTTAAAAGCCGACGTTCAGGCCGAGGTTTATGACGCGCTGTACCGGGTACCCCAGTCCGTTACCGCCCATTTCCACATCCCACAATTTGAATTTGCTGATCGTGAAGAGGTTCATGGCGTTGGCATATACGCGGGTGTTGACCATCTTGAAGCGTTTCTGCAACCTGTCGGGCAACGTATATCCCAGCTCCACCGTTTTGAGGCGGAGGAAGTCGCCGCTGCGCATCCACCAGGTGGACGACTGGTAATTGTTGACAACGAAATAATTGCTGAGCCTGGGCCAGAATGCATAGAGGTTTCGGTCGTTTTCGCTCCAGTGGTCCCCGGCGATTACCTGCAGCAACCCGTGCTGCCCGCCGCCGTTCTGTACGAATGGTGACGTGATGTAGGAATCGATCCAGAAGCTGGAACGCGCCGATCCCTGGAAGAAGAAGCTGAAATCAACGTTCTTCCATCCCAGCGATGATCCAAATCCATACGTGATCTCCGGTACCGTCGGCAGCCCGATGGGCACCTGGTCGGCGGAATTGATGACGCCGTCGCGGTTTACGTCGTGGTACTTGATATCGCCGCCATACACCCGCTGCCCGAAGTTCTGGGTCGGTGAGTTGGATACTTCCTGTTCATCCACGAACAGGCGCTCCGCCACATAGCCCCAGACCTGGTTCAGCGAATGCCCTACGCGGTAGCGGTAATCTTCCTTGTATTTGGGCTCTTCGTTTACCAGCAGCTTGTTGGTGGCGTAGGTGAACGTGCCGCGCGCCTGGAGCCAAAGCCCGTTTTTGAAGGTGCGGGTGTAATCGATGGAAAGGTCGACGCCCTTGCCTTCCGCCTCGCCGACATTCGCGCTGATCGGGGCATTCAGTCCCAGTGTGGAAGGAAGCGTGCTGCGCGTCATGAGGATGTTGGACCGGTGCTCCATGAACGCATCCGCCACGATATTCAATGAATTTAACACGCCCAGCTCAATACCGATGTTCGCTTTCTTGGAACGCTCCCAGGTAATGGCGCGGTTTTCGTACCTGCGTACCGAAACACCCGGATAGGCGACACCGTACTTCTCCCCGAAAAACGAAGATTTGCCGCCGTCGTTCATGTTCATGTCAGACAGGTAAAAGAACCGGTCTTCGTCCCGCCCGATCTGGTCGTTGCCTACCAGCCCGAAAGTGCCGCGCAGCTTCAGCTTGTCGACCAGGTGCGCATACGGCTCGAAGAACTTCTCCTGGTACACGTTCCAGGCCGCGCCGATGGAGGGAAAGAAACCGTAACGGTGCGTTTCAGCGAAACGCTCCGACCCGTTATACCCGAAGTTGGCCTCCAGCAGGTAACGGTCATCGTAGTCATATGTAAAGCGCCCGCTCACGCCCTGGTTGCGGTGCGGCAGGGAAGTTTGCAACGTTCTCCCGTTACCCGCGAGGTAACCCCGGAATATCCCGATCACCATCCCGGAAACGGAGTGCTTGCCTACAGAACGGGCATAGGTGGCGGCCGCTTCGAGATAGGATGTGGTAGCGGTGGTTTTGTCGCTGGGACTGTAATTCAGGTATTCCGTACCGTTATTGTTCAGCGACACCAGCCTGGGTTTCTCGCCCTGCACGCCGGGCACGAGCTTGTAGTAATAAGGCGAATACCCGCGCGATACTTCAAAGTAGGCGTACCGTTCGGTATATGCCATGATGCGGGCGCTCAGCCCGGGCGTAATGAATTTGAAATCCTGCTTCAGCTCCAGTTGCGCCAGCAGGTTGGAAGTATTATATTGCTGGTAACCCGAAACGGATAAGGCATAGGGATTGAAGAACAGGTTGCTGCCATTGCCGAGGCCGGAAGAATATCCCCGCATCACCGCGCTGCCGAAGAGCGGGTGGCTCAGCTCGGGGGCGTATTCTTTGGGGTAGACCGCCGGGAAATCCACCGGGTTGGCCCATACCGCCTGGTTGAAGCGGGTTGCGCCGCCGCCGATGGGACCGTTGTAATCATCGAACTGCCCGTAGGTACGCACGATGCCCGTCGTGGTGGGCGTCAGGTTGATATTGATGTTGGAACGGATGGAATAGTTCCGCAGTTTGATGTTGCTGTTGAAGTTGTTGAGCTTGTCGACTTTCAGCACTCCGTTGTCGATGTTGTACGTCCCGGCGATATAATATTGTGCAATTTTCCCGCCGCCGTTCATGGAGAAGTTGAGGCGCTGATTGTTCGTGTAATCCTTGATGAGCTGGTCGATCCAGTCGTTGTTGGGATACATGAGCGGATCGGCGCCGGCCGCCGTCTTTTCGATTTTTTCCTGGGAATAGGGCTGCTCGCCCAGCGGGTCGCGGGTAGAAACGGCTTCATTGGCCAGTTTCATATAGGTGATGTTATCCGCGAACTTGAAATTTCGCGTGTTGGTGGATACGGAGTTCTCGAAACGGACGTTGAACTTCGTCTTCCCTTCTACCCCGCTCTTGGTGGTCACGAGCACTACGCCGTTGGCGCCGCGTGCGCCGTATAGGCTGGAGGCGGTGGCGTCTTTGAGGATGGAGAAGCCGGAGATATCGTCGGGCTGCAGGCGGGCCAGGTCGGTGGTGGTGGACTCCATCCCGTCGATGAGGATGAGCGGGTCTACCTTGCCGGTGCCGAAGGTGGTGATGCCGCGGATGAAGAAGCTGGCGTTGTCTTTCCCGGGCTCGCCGCTGCGCTGGTAGGAGATCACCCCGCTGAGGCGCCCTGCGAGCATGGTGGTCAAGTTGCTGGTGGGGCCTTTGAGCTCTTTGGGGTTGATGGCGGTCACCGCGCTCACGAGGCTGCTTTTCTTCTGTGTGCCGTAGGCTACCACCACCACTTCCCCGACTTCCGAGACTTTTTGTTTGAGCACGATCTTCAGGGGCTTCAGTTCGTATAACACTTCCACCAGCGTTTGCATCCCGATCATGGTGAAAATGAGCGAGTCGCCTTTTTCGGCATCTATGGTGAAGGTGCCGAGCGCGTCGGTGAGGGCGTTGGCTTTATTGGATTTGTTGTGGACGGTGACGCCGGGCAACACCTGCCCGCTTTCGTCGGACACGATGCCGCGCAGTTTCACGTACCGGGCATCGCCGGCGGGCGGCGGGGTATTGCCGGTTTTCTTCTTCAGGACCACCGTTTTATCTACGATGGAGAAGGCGAAGGGTTGTGAGGCGAACACCTGGCGGAGGGCTTGTTCGAGCGGGGCGGCCTTGATATCGGCCGTTACGCTGCGGGCGTCCGCCAGCATGTCGAGGTCGTAGACGAACAGGAAGCCGGTCTGCTGCCGGATCTGTTTCATCACCTCTTCCAGCGATGAATTTTTAACGTGGATCGTTACCTGCTGCGCATGGGCCTTCGCGTGGAATCCGAGGGTCAGGACAAAGCACAGCCATAGCAACGCCTTCGTAGGGAAGCGTAATCGTTGCATTGTGAAATGAATTTTGGTTGCAGGAATGCGGAGGCAAGAGAATTCCAGGCCTGTCGTCACAGGCAAAGGTTTTCCAGTTCTCCTTCGTGGTTGCTTGTTGTGAAATTCTATTACGTACTCATGTTAGGTAATCAAGGCATTACTGTTACGGTGTTATTGTTGATCTCAAATTGTATGCTGCCGGTCATTTCCAGCATTTTCAGCACATCTTCGATTTTTTCGGTCCTGGAAATGGCGCCCCCGAAATTCCTGCCTTCCACATCTCCCTTAAACACCACCTGCACATCGTACCATCTTGCGATCTGGCGCATGATGCCGCTGATGTTGCCGCGGAATTCGAACCGTCCCTCCTTCCAGGCGACTACGCGGTCGGTATCGGCCTTCCTTACTTTGATGTTTTGGGTGTTGCGTGCCAGTACCGCCTGCAGGCCGGGCGTGAGCCGCGCTTCTGATCCGTTGCTGCTGACGCGCACGCCGCCTTCCAGGAGCGTGGTTTCTATATTGTCTTCGTCCGGGTAGGCCATGATATTAAAATGGGTTCCGGTTACCTGCACCTGCATTTCGCCGGCTTTTACGATGAAGGGCTGCTCCGGGCGCGGGGCCACTTCGAAATATACTTCGCCTTCCACTTCCACTTTTCTCTCCGCCGCCTTGAACACGGTCGGGAAGCGGATGGAGGAAGCGGCGTTGAGCCAGACCTTCGATCCATCGGGCAGCACTACGCGGTATTGTCCGCCGCGGGGCGTGCGGATGGTGTTGAAGGTGGGTTGTTCCGCAGCGGTGGTGTCGTATTGCAGGGTGTTGCCGCTCAATTGCGCCTGTAATCCTTGTTGAACGCCGATGGCGCCTTTGCCGGAGCGTTCCAGGTCGATCTCCCGGCCATCGTCCAGCACGAGTACCGCACGCTCTTTCCCGGGGCTGATGGTGTTTTGGGCGATATCATTACCGCCGGCGCCGCCTGTCTTGGTTTGCAGCAGTAGCCCTATGCCCAGGAGCACCACTATACCTGCGGCCACGGCGGCCCATACGAAGTAACGGGTCTTGCTGCGGCGGCGGGGCGCATCTTCCAGTATCTTTTCCAGCACGGCGGCGGAACTTTCTTCCGGCATGCGCAGCCCGGCGGCGGGCTCTTCGGCCAGCATTTCCGAGATCGCTTCCTTCAATTCCTCATCCCGGTCGGCAGCCGCCACCATCTCCAGGAACTCCCGTTCCTCTTCCGGCGTAGACTGGCCCGATTGGTACCTTTGAAATAAATGCGCGAATCTCGAAGCTTTCATGCAATGCTTGCTTGTTGTAAATGAGACAATCTGGAAAAATGAATGGGTTACCCGAACAGAAAAAATATTTCCGTTGCGGTAGCGGAGAGGATCACCAGGTGGGGAACATCCATTCGGGCGGTGCAGTATTCACGGATGGACCGCATGGCGCGGGCGAGGTGTACTTTCACGGTTTCGGGCGATAATTGCAGCAGGTCCGCCACTTCATGCCTGGGGCGGCCCTCCACCTTGCTGAGATGGTACACGCGTTCCTGCTGCGGAGGCAGCTGGCGCACGGCGTGTTGAAGCATCCGTTCCAGGTCGCGGCCCAGCACCTTCTCTTCGGTGCCCTTGCAGGCGGGCTCCACGGCCGACAGATCGCCGGTACGCTCGCGGGCATATTGCTTCAGGGTGTTGAAAATGTGGTTGCGGGCGGTGGTGAAGAGGTATGCGCGGAAATGGGTGACCTGCGGGAGCGCCTGGCGGTTGAGCCAGATCTTCATAAAAACGTCCTGTACGATTTCCTCCGCATGGGTGTGGTTGCCCATCAGCCGGAGGGCCGTAGCGTAAACACGGTCTTTGTATTCGTGGAATATAGCGGCGAATGCTGCGCCTTCTCCCTCCGATAACCGTATCAGTAATTGCTGTTCTTGTTTGGTTGACGTGTCCATCACTGGGGATACAAGCCCCAATTTAGTGCGGATCACCCATACCGGGTGTGCCTTTTCTTCTCTTTATGTAATAGTATTTTAACAAAATAAATCCGCCCTGCGTTGGCTCTTATGCGGCAGGGCGGAGAGGATTGTGTAACTGGCGGAGGAGACCCGCCGGTGTTTTCTATCAACCTGTTATGCGAACTAAAACCTATAACTGATTACATCGCTTTGGCATAACGTTTCCGGTATGCGGAGTAGAAAATAAGCGGGAAGACGAGCAGCGTCAGCACCGTGGCGGTGATCAGCCCGCCGATCACCACTACCGCCAGCGGCTTTTGCGTCTCCGACCCGATGCCGGTGCTCACCGCCGCCGGGATAAGCCCTATCGCGGCCATGAGGGCGGTCATCACTACCGGCCTGATCCTTTCCTCCACGCCGCGGCGGATAGCGTCGTTGAGCGGCATGCGGGCCTGGAGGTTTTTGTGGAATACCGATATCAGGATCACCCCGTTCTGGATACATATCCCGAACAATGCGATGAAGCCCACCCCTGCCGATATTCCGAAGTTGATGCCCGTGGCATGCAGTGCGAGGATGCCCCCGATCAGCGCAAACGGTACGTTCATCAGGATCAGCCCAGCGTCTTTCACGCTGCCCATCATTATGAACAGGATGATGAAGATCGCCACCAGGCTGACAGGCACTACCTGCCCGAGGCGCTTCGTGGCCCGCTCCTGGTTCTCGAACTCGCCCGTCCAGCTGATGGAATATCCCTTGGGCAGCTGGATGGCTTTGTTCACCCTGCTCTGCGCTTCCGCCACCGTGCTGCCAAGGTCGCGGTCGCGGACGGAGAACTTCACCCCGATGTAGCGCCGGGAATTATCGCGGTAGATAAATGCCGGGCCGGTTTGTGTATAGACGGAGGCGATTTCTTTCAGGGGAATCTTCTTGCCGTCCATCGTGGGCACCATAAGGTTGCGGAGGTCTTCTTCGTCTTTCCGGTAATCGGCGTCGTACCGCACCCGCACGTCGAATTTGCGCTCGCCTTCATAGAGCTGCGTGGCCGTCTTCCCGCCTATCGCCATTTCGATCACCGCCTGCGCATCAGCCGTCTTCACACCATACTGCGCCATCTTGGTATCGCTCAGCCGCACGATCATCTCCGGCTGGCCGATGTTGCGCAGGATGCCCATGTCCCGGATACCCTTCACGCCTGTCATTTGCGCCATCACCTGGTTGGCGATACGGTCCAGCTCTTCGAGGTCTTCCCCGTAGATCTTCACCGCGTTGCTGGCATTGATCCCCGCCACGGCTTCCGCCACCTTGTCGATGATGGGCTGGGAATAATTGTATACGATGCCCTGGTATTGCCGGAGCTTCTTATCCATTTCCTCCACCAGCTGCTCCTGCGTGATCTTGCGCTTCCATTCGGATTTGGGCTTGAGGTTCACCTGGCACTGCGCGTAATAAAACCCGCTGGGGTCCGTGCCGTCGTTGGACCGGCCCGTTTGCGACAGTACGCTGTTCACCTCCGGGAAGCTGCGCAGCTCCTGCCGGAACTTGCGGACGAATTCATTGGTCTCGTTGAGCGACATGCTCATGGGGAGCTTCGCCTCCACCCACAGCGCCCCTTCATTGAGCTGCGGGAGAAACTCTGAGCCTAGAAATTTCGCGGAGCCGAAGCTGATCCCCATGAACAATACCGCCAGTAAAAGTGATAGTTTCTTATGTGCGAACGTCCAGTTGAAACCCGCCATCACGATGCGGTTCACGAAGTTCACCACGGGATTGTGGCGCTCGCGGACGTTTTTATTCAGTAAGATAGATGTCAGCACCGGTACAAGCGTGAGCGTAAACAGCAAGGCGCCCAGCAGCGCGAAGCCCAGCGTCCAGGCCAGCGGCGAGAACATCTTCCCTTCCACTTTCTGGAAAGAAAAGATCGGCACCAGCGATACGATGATGATCAGCTTGGAGAAGAACACCGCCTTGCCAAGTTCGCCGCCCGTTTTCTTGATCCAGCCCAGTTTCGCCATCCGGTTGAATTTCTCCATCCCGAAATGTTTGGCCTTGTGATCGAGCATCACGAATATGCCCTCGACCATGACGACCGCCCCGTCGATGATGATCCCGAAGTCGATGGCGCCCATGCTGAGCAGGTTGGCGCTCATGCCTTTGAGCTTGAGGCAGATGAAAGCGAAGAGCAACGCCAGCGGGATCACGATGCCCACGATGAGGGTGGTCCGCCAGTCGGCCATGAAGATGAACACGATCACCGTTACGAACACGATCCCTTCCAGGAGGTTGTGCATCACCGTAGTGGTGCAGTAATCCATGAGCACGTCGCGGTCGTAGAAGGTTTCCATCCTGATATCGGATGGCAGCACTTTTTCGTTCAGTTCCTTCACTTTGTCTTTGATCCGGGCGAGCACTTCGGTGGTGTTCTCCCCTTTCCGCATCACCACGATCCCTTCCACGATATCGTCCATATCGTCCAGCCCGGCCTGACCTACGCGCGGCAGCGATGCCTCGCGCACACTGGCTACGTTTTTGACGAGGATGGGCGTTCCGTCGATGTTTTCGATGATGATGTTCCCGATGTCTTCGATGTTGTCGAGCAGCCCGATGCCGCGCACCACGTACGCCTGGCCGTTTTTCTCGATCACATCGCCGCCGACGTTGATGTTGCTTTGCGAAGCGGCATGGTACAATTCCAGCGGCGTAATGTCGTACTTCGCGAGTTTGATGGGATCGGCGGTGATCTCGTAAATTTTTTCCTGTCCGCCGAAGGCGACAACATCCGCCACGCCGGGCACGCTGCGCAGCTGCCGGTCGATCACCCAGTTCTGATAGGTGAGCAGGCTGCGGGAATCGCGGTGCGGGCTTTTCAGCCAATACCGGTACACTTCCCCGGTAGGCCCGTACGGCGGTTGCACCTCGGGTTCCACGCCCTCCGGCAGGGAAATGTTCATGAGCATGTTATTGACCTGCTGCCGGGCGAAGAAGTCCTCCACTTCGTCTTCGAACATCACTTTGATGACCGACAACCCGAACATGGTGGTGGAGCGTACGCTGGTTTTCTTCTGCACGCCGTTCATGGCGATCTCGATGGGTGTGGTCACGAACCGTTCTACTTCCGCCTCGCTGCGCCCGTTCCATTGCGCTACGATCACGATCTGCGTGTTGGTCACGTCCGGGAAGGTTTCGATGGGCGTATGCAGGTAGGCCGCCACGCCGCTGATGGTGAGCACCGCCAGCATAAAGAACACGAAGAACCTGTTCCGGAGCGAGAACCCGACTATATTTCTGATGAATTTGTTCATGCGTCTATTCGTTCAGTGCGTCGTAAATGAGCAGCTGGTTTTTGGAAATAACCCGCTCCCCCGGCTGGAGGCCACGGCTGATGTAGGAAACGGTGTTCAGTGATTTGGATACGGATACCTCGCGGGTATCGATATTGTACCGGTCGCGGAACACCATCACGAAGTTCTTCCCCTTGTCGAAGATGACGGCCGAGCTGGGAATGGCGGGCATTTCGCTGCCGTCGCGGTACTTGAGCAATACGGTGGCGAACATCTCGGGTTTGAGGAGCATGCCTTCGTTGCTGAGGCGGATCCTCACCTGCATGGTCTTCGTTTCCGGGTCGAGCACGTTGTACACTTTATCTATCTGCCCGTGGAAGATTTTGTCGGGATAGCTGATGGTGGTGATGTCGGCCGGATAGCCTTCTTTCACCCGGGCAATATCCGTTTCGAAAACATTGGCCATGATCCAGACTTCGTCGAGCTCGGAGATGGTGAACATGTGCGCGCTGTTATCCGCCCGCATTTCCATGCCGTTGTTGATATTCTTTTCGATGATATATCCATTGATGGGGGCGGTTACGATGGATGTGGAGCCGCTGCCTTTGCGGTAGAGCCGCATCAGTTCATGCAGCCTGCCGATCTCCGCCCGGGCTTTGTTGCGCTCTTCTTCCGCGTTGAGCACGTCCTTTTCCGTGGCCAGCTGGCTCTGGTAAAGGTCCTGCGCTACCTTGAGGCTCTTTTCGGCGATGGCCAGGTCGGAATTGGCGTCGGCCAGCTGTTTGTCGTAATCGGCGATCTCGCCGCTCTGGATCACGGCGATGACCTGTCCTTTCTTCACATAATCGCCCAGCTGCACTTTAATATCTTTCACGTAACCGCTCACGATGGGATACAGTTTGAGGACTTTACCGAGATCCGGCGTCACTTTGCCGGAGAGGCGCAGTTCGCTTTCCACGGGGCGGATGGCCGTGGTGTCGATCCGGATGGAGGCCAGCATGGTATCGCTGAGCGCGAAGGTCGTTTTGTCGGTGTCTTCCGCCATGGATTGCCGGCAACCGCCGAAAGCAGCCGCGGCGGCGGCGATCAGCAGGGGAAGCGTGTATGGTTTCATGCGTTTCATTACTGGTGGTTGAATAATTGCGTGCCGGTGGTGTAGTTCAGTTCTTCGTAAGCCAGGACGCGGTCGCTGAGGAATTTATTCGCGTGCAGGATGTGCTCGCTGTAGCTGTTGAAGTAATCGATGAATTGCAGCAGCGAGATATTCCCTTTCCGGAAATTGGCCGCCACCTGTTCGATCAGCTGGGTATATTCGGCGTTGAAGGATTTAAGGTCGGGCCATTCCGTCCCCTTTTCCAGGAACTGTATCTTATCCAATGCGTGCGCCACTTCGGCGGCGATGGTGAGTTGCTGCAGGTCTACTTCCGCCGCCTGCGCCTTTACTTCCTGCGCGGAGGCGCGGATATTGCCCTGGTTGCGGTTCCAGAGCGGGAGGTCCACCCCTACTTTCAACCCGATGAAATTATCGATGTAACTCCCTTTTCGGTCGTACGCCGCGCCCAGGTGAAGATCCGGAACCGCCAGCGCTTTCTGCAAGCGCTGGTTCATCTTCGCCGCTTCCAGCTGGTGCCCGGCTACCATGAGATCGGGCCGGTTGGCGAAGGCGGTGTCCGTGAGGGATTGAAGGTTATATGCACCCATTTTATATCGTTGCAGCACATCCGGATCAGCCACGGGCGTTACGGGCTCGCGGCTACCCACCAGGAGCTGCAGGCGCAGGGAAGCTTCCATTTCCTGCTGGCGCAGGTCCGAATAATCATTGGCGATCCCTACCTGCAGGGCTTGCAGCCGGATCACATCGGCATGCGCCACGCTCCCGCTGGCATCCGCGCTGCGGTAAGCTTCCAGGATGCGCTGGAGGTTGGCGAGCTGGTCGCGGAGCGTTTTTTCAGACTCCTGCAAAAAGTATAACTGGTAGTAACTGCTGCGCAGCTCCAGCCGGAGCGTGCGCATGAGTTCAGAGAAAGCGGCAGCAGACGCTGCTGCGTTCCACCTTGCCAACTGCACTTGCTTGTTGCGTTTGCCTGCCATCTGTATGATCTGTTCCACTTCACCTTCAAGCTGTCCGCCGCCGCCGATGTGAAAAGGCTGCACCTTGTCCAGGGAACCGAAGCCTAACGTCCCTGAGAGCGTGGGGTTGTCCCATTTCTTCGCCTGCTCCACCAGCGCCTCCGCGGCGTTGACGCGGTACCGTTCGGCCAGCAGCCGGAAGTTGCGCTGCAGGAATTCCCCTTCGGCCTGCGCAAGCGTCAGCCTGCGGGCTTCCTGGGAATATCCCTGCATGGTCAGGAAAAAAATAAACGGGAGAACGAGGAGCCTTTTCATGATGCAAAGCTCCCGCACGGGGATTAAACCCGCCTTTAAAGCGAATTAAAAAGTCCTTAAAAACAACATTAAGCTACGATGTGCGGCAACTGCACCGTGAATGTGCTGCCTTCCCCGGGAACGGAGAACACGCTCAGCCGCCCGTCGTGCAGGTCGGTGATGCGGCGGCAGATGGATAAGCCCAGGCCATGCCCCCGCACCTGCTGTGCGTTTGTGCCGCGGTAAAAGGGCTCGAAGATCTTTTCCTGTTCCGAAGCCGGAATCCCCGGCCCGCGGTCTTTCATATGTACGAGTATGTACTTGTCGTTAAAATCGAGGATCACCCGCGCCGAAGCGTCTTCCGAAAACTTGCAGGCATTATCCAGCAGGTTGATGAACAGGATGCGCAACAACGCCTCGTTCCCGTGGCAGGTGATCATCTCGTCCTGCTCCGGCTCCCGTAAAAACTGTATATCCACCTTCCCTACGGATTTCCATTTCCGCCGCACGAAATCCGCCGTATCCCATAACAATTCGTCCACCCGCACCGGCGTGAACGCGAATTCCGCCCGGTTCATTTCCGACTGCGCCAGTTGCGACAACCCGTTCGTCAATTCCGACAATCCCTCCGCGTCTTCCAGCACAGATTGCAAAACGGTTTCATATTCCGCACCGCTGCGCTCCTTGGCCAGCGTCACCTGCAATTGGCTGATGATCGCCGCCAGCGGGGTCCGCAGTTCGTGGCTGGCGTTGCTCACGAAACTCTTCTGTAAATCGAAGGAATGGCTGAGCCGCTGCAGCATGGTGTTGAAGTTGGCGCCCAGCTGCGCGATCTCGTCGCTGCCCTTGATATCCACCCGCGTATCTTGCAAATTATTGGCGTTGATGGAATCGGCCTGCTCTACGAGCCGGTCGATCGGTTGCACCATCTTCCTTGCGAAGAAATACCCCACGCCCACGAGCAGCACCACGCCCACCACGAGCTCCAGGAACAGGATGCGCCGCAGGTTCTGCAGGTTTTGGAAACCGTATTTATCGAAGGAAGACACGAGCACCAGCACGCTGATGTTGTCTTCCGTATAATAAATGCCCGCCAGCTCCCCTTCTGGTTCGTTGCGGATGTAGGAGCCGTTCTTTTTGATGTGGTCCAGCAGTGTCCGCGGCATGCGCAGCGCCGTGTCGCTGACGTTGGTGTACAGCAGGTCGTAGTTGTCGCTGTACACGAGGATCGTTTCCTGGTACAGGTCCTGGAACGTGGTTTTGTCCAGCTTCCGCAGCAGCCCGATCTGCACCTGGTCGTTTTCGATGATCACGCTGCCGATGGCGCGCGCAGCAATCTTTACGACGACATCACCGGCGAGATCATCGCCGAGCTGGAGGAAGGACGGCTTCCCTGGGTCCAGCCTTGGGGGACTGCGGCGAAAGCGCCGCTTGCCATGCCGCGAAACGCCGCGACCTCGCGGCAGTATT
>NZ_CALNBI010000339.1 GCF_937874145.1 uncultured Chitinophaga sp.
TAGTATGAAAAAGCTTCTCCGCCATGGATTCCGACAGCAGGATCGTTTTTTTGTTCTTCAGCACAGTTTCGGGGTTGCCGTCGGCCAGCGGGAAAGGGAATATTTTGAAGTAATCCGCACTGGCGAACATCTGCCTTGCTTTGTAATGTTCGTTGCCGGAGCTGATGGTGAAGCGGGGCATGGAACCCGGCGGGCGCGTAGCTACCGCGTATTCCACTTCAGGCACTTCTGCCTTCAGCGCTTCCGCGAGCACGCCGGGCGTCGATAAAGCGGTTTTAATGCCACCTTCCTGGTGATGATTGCCAAGGATATGGAGAATGCGCGCATCGTGCGGGAACAGTTTATCCATCCGGTACTCGTCCATCACCCATAAACAAATGAGCATGGCGCAAGCCAGCCCGCTGGCCAAACCAGCCAGGTTGATGAGGAAAGTAGTCCTGTACTTCCTGAAATTGCGGAATATTAAAAGGAAAGTATGCCTGAACATAAGCGAATAATTGGTCGGATCGATGGAAACAATCCCCGTGCCGCCGGCACAACCCGCCACCACGGCGGATTAGGAAAATCAGCACCGTTCACTGGCGGACAAGCAACGTCCGCTTTCGGACACCGGGGCGGCCGGCCGCGTTGGCAAATATCCGGAAAATGGAAAAATAACCGCTCCAGGAGTGAAGCGGTCTCTACACTCCATCTGAATTGGCCTTTCACCGCCCAAAACCGTTTCCGGGAAGGGTTCGGCAATCAGCCGCAACACATGTAACACATGCATTATAGTATAAAAATAGTCTATTTTTGAATACAATGAGATGTTTTCAAACTAATTGATTGCAGATTAACTGTTAACTTGACGCAGGAAACACTACAAATTGAATTACAGTCTTATAAAACAACTGATTGACCTGGCGGAGGATTACGACCGGTCGGCGGGGGAAGGCAGGGGTGACATCAAGGATTTTGTGCGTTGGCTGAAGGAAGGCCAATCTCCCGAAAACGTCAGGACTACAGACCATTACAGCGACGACCACGTTCCGGGCCTGATCAGCAAGCTGCTGGTGTATATGCACCGGTACGCCAAATTGTATTTCAAACGCGCCCTGGAGCAACGGCCCATCCAGTCGATGGACGAGTTCGGCTACATGGTTTCGCTCCTGCAATACGGGCCCATGAACAAAACGGCGCTCATCCAGCAGAATATCCAGGAAAAACCCACCGGGATGGAAATCATCAACCGGCTCGTGAAACTCGGCTTCATCGAGGAAACACCCGACCCGAACGACCGGCGCAGCAAGCTCATCCAGGTGTCCGGCGCGGGGCAAAAAATGATGGGTGAACTGTTCGGGGATATGGACAAGATCTCGCGCCTCATCCTCGGCGATCTCCTTCCCAGCGAACAATACCAGCTCCTCGAAATGCTCGAGCGCCTGCATTGTTATCATAAGCCTATTTTCCAGGACGACCTCCAGCAACTCGACGACCTGATCGACAAAAAGCAAGGTTGAGCCAGAATTCCCTATCTTGTAGCCTTAACCATTTCCCATACCGGATGAAGAAAGGGGCTGTCCTGTCGATTGTATTGCTGATTTTTTGCCGGCTCACTGTGGCCGGACAGCAGTCGTTCCATGTGCTGGAAGACAGCTCGCGCCAACTCACACCCGCCGCGGTGCTCAACGCCTGGCAAAACGGGGCGTTCAAACCGCTGCAGCCAGCCTACCTCAATCCCGGTTATACCACCTCCCATTTCTGGATCGCCGTTACGGCGCCCGATGTCGCTTTTGCGGAAAACATGCTGCTGGTGGCGGACAATCCGCATATCAACCGGCTGGAATGGTATGCCGCAGGCCGGAATTCGATGCAATTGCTTTCGCTGACGGGTGATTACTTTCCTTTTGACCAGCGGCCGGTCAGGCATCCGTCGTTCGTGTTCCGTTTCAGCAATGGCCCGGGATTGTACCTGCTCAAGATCGACAAGCACCACGAGTCGTTGCAGGCGCCCTTCCGCCTGGAAAGCCGGGCGGTTTTCAGGGCCGAAAGCGAGCGTTCTGCGCTGATCAACGGAATCCTGACGGGAATTGTGCTGCTGATCGTCCTTTTCGGCGCTTTCCTGTACGCCAACACGCGCGATGCGGTGTATGGCTGGTACGCGCTGTATGTGCTGAGCACGCTGGGGTGGATCTGGTCAAACAGCGGGTTGGGGTTCCAGTATCTGTGGCCGGAATCGGAATATTTCCCCAGCCGTTCGCGCGTGGTTTTCGTGTTCGCGAATTTCGTGCTCACGGTGCAGTTCCTGAAAGTTTTCACGGGTCTCGGACAGCCGGGCAGCCGTTTGCGGCAGCCATTGCTGTTTGCGCAGGGCGTCTGGCTTGCGATGCTGATTATTACATTATGGCCCATCAATTACCAGCAGTACGCCCAGGCTACGATGGTGTTACTGCGCGCGCTGCCGTTCTTTTCGCTGGCGGCGCTGGGATTGTTGCTGGCGGGACTGATATATAAAGTGGTGAAGGGGAACCGTCCTTCCATGATCTACATTGCGGCAGTATTGGTATTGATGTTTTTCACGGTGATGGAAAACCTTTATCACCTGGGCACCGTGAAACTGCCGTCGTACTTCGCGCATTATGGTTTGTTTACGGGTATCGTGCTGGAAATGATCATTATCACGTTCGGCCTCGCGGCACGCTTTTCGTTTTACAGGAAAGAGAAGGAAGCGATCCTGCAAAAGATGAACGAACAGCAGAAACAATTGACCGATACGATCGTGACGGTTGAGGAGAATGAAAGGAAGGTGCTGGCGGACAGGCTGCACGATGAGATCGGCTCCCTCCTCGCCCTGGCCTCGCTGCAGCTCGATGCCGTGAAGGGGAATCCCATGCAGGGAAGCGCCCCGGCAGAGCGCGCCAGCGGCATCATCAAAGAAATCAGTGAAACGGTGCGCAACATCAGCCACCAGCTCACGCCCGTTGCCATGGAAAAGTACGGCCTCGTGAAAGCGGTGACCGACCTGGCCGGTATCGCCAACGCTTCCGGCAGGATACGGATCGAACTGGTGATCATCGGCTTTGAAAACGACACGCATTACTCCCGGAACTTCCGGGTCATATTATACCGCATCATCCAGGAATTGCTGCAAAACGTGCTGCGCCACGCCGATGCAGGGCACGTGCTCATCCAGCTGATCGAGCACGAAGACCATTGCACGCTGATGGTGGAAGACGACGGGAAGGGCTTCAGCGGCGAACTGCCGGCGCCCCAGCTCCTGCGCAGCATCCGTTCCAAAGTCGATTACCTGGAAGGAATGATGCAAATCGAACATCAAACCGAAAGCGGAGCTTTGATCAATATCGAATTGCCGCTTCCGAAAATGAATGGAAATTATGTCTGAACTCCGACTGCTCATCGCCGACGACCACCAGCTCCTGATAGACGGGATGCTCTCGCTGCTCCGCGAAGCCGGCGGCTACACCCTGCTCGAACCCGTGAACGACGGCCGCCAGCTGCTCGAAAAACTGGCATCCACCCCGGTGGACATCATCCTGCTCGACCTCAACATGCCGCATCTCGACGGCATCCGCGCCCTGGAAAAGATCCGCCGGCAATACCCCCGCGTCCGCATCCTGGTGCTCACCAATTATAACCAGCCGCAGCTCGTGGCCGAAGTACGCAGGCTCGGCGCCAACGGCTACCTGCTGAAGAGCGCTTCCGCCGGCGAATTGCAGCGCGTGATCCGCCTCATCGCTGAAGGCGGTGAATGGTTCGAGGAAATAGAAGCCGGGGAAGAACCGCTCCCCTCCTATTTCCTGGACGAGTTCCTGCGGAAATACCATTTGACGAGACGGGAAGTGGAGATCATCCGCATGGTGGGCAGCGAGCTGACGAGCAAGGAAATCGGCTCGCGGTTGTCGATCAGTGAATTTACCGTCAACACCCACCGCAAGAATATCATGCGCAAGCTGGAAGTCCGCAACATCGCGGGTATCCTCAATTTCGCCAGGACGCACGGTTTACTGTAACCTCTGCACCATTTCCATACAGGCGCGGCTGTTGTGGCAAGGCCCTTTTGCTGGGCCCGCCAGGTCTTCGGGGATCGGCTCCCCGTCGCGGTTGACGCCCCATCTCCATTCTCCCAGTTCCCGGTCGATGATGTTTTGTTCGGTGAAGCGCCAGGTGTCTCCCGCCTGCGCAAGGTACTTTTCATCGCCGCTCACCTGCCAGGCGTTTACGAGCGCTACCATCGCCTCCGCCTGCGGCCACCAGCGTTTTTCTTTCACCAGGAGCTTCGTTTCCGGGTCGGCTTTATACCATAAACCACCGTCGGTGTCCATGCCTTCGAGTGCGGCGTCGGTCAGCTGAACGGCGGCTTCGCGGGTGCGTTGCATCAGTTCTTCTTCCGCCAGGGTTTCGGCGGCGCGCTGCAGCTGCCAGGCAACCTGCATGTCGTGGCCGTAGGAGATCATGATGCCTTCGGGCTTCCAGTCGGCGTCGAAGTACAGGCGGAGGTGGTGGGTTTGGGGGTCGATGATTTTGTCGAGGAATAGTTTGGTGAGGTCGTGCAGGTGGTGGCGCAGGCTATCGTCGGGCCAAACGGCGTAGAGCGCGGAAAACCCTTCCAGGATATGGAGCTGGTCGTACATGGATTTGCGGCTGGGCTTTTCGGATTGCCAGTTGCGCGCGCAGGTGCCGGTGTATCCGCCGCGGACGGGGTCGTGGGTGTAGAGTTGCAGCAGGCTGTAGATGCCTTTGGCGAGGTTGAGGGTTTCCGTGGAAGGGCTGGCCAGTTGCCAGGTGGCGAGGGCGTGGAGGGCGAGGCCCATGGCGTGGGGCTCTTTGCGGGGGTCCTGGCAGCGTCCGGCGTAATCGGTGTCCCACACCACGCCGCCGAATTCGGGATCGATGCAGTGCTCGCGGAACCAGGCATAGGCGCGCCCGGCCGCGGCAAGCCATTCCGCCCGGCCGGTTTGAACGGCGCCGGCGGCGAAAGCTTGCAGGATGCGCGAAGTGAGCACGGAGGGTTTGATGGCGAAGGGGTCCGGTTTTCCTTCGGCCGACATCTTACCGTAAAATCCGCCGAAGCGGTGGTCCGTCATTTCCCGGTCCCAGAATCCAAGAATGTTGTCTCTTTCCCGTTCGAGTGATTGCCTGAGGGTTGTTTGCATAGCTGACTGTAGAAATTAATGACCGGGCGGTTGCAACCGGGTAGCGGCGATCCTGCGGCCGGTTTCCAGTTCGCGGATGAAAGGCAGGCCGGTTTGCAGGAACAGCCGTTCGCTCTGATCGAGGTAGTTGTCGAGCTGGAAGAACATCGCGGCGCGGGTGGCGCCGATCACCTTGATCATGCGGCGGTAGTACCGGGTTTGCAGGTCCACGTATTCGCGGTCGTTTTTAAGAATGTTTTTAGTGAGATTTTGCAGCATCGGTTCGTCGAGCGCCTGGAACTTCTCGTTGTAGGTCCGCAGCAGCAGGGCGCGCATCTGCGCGACGGGCATTTTTTCTTCCGTGTAAGCGTAAAAAGTTTCAAGGAACTCGGGTTGTTCGCTGCGGCCCACGCGAAGCAATTCGGTAAAAACCACTTCGCGGGTGCGGCCGAAGAGGCGGAGCACCACATCTTCGGATAGTTGCGTGCCGGCCGAGGAGCTGTCCTGGCCGAAAAGGGAAGCGCTGCCCAGCAGCGTGCCCAGCAATGTCATCAACATCAATTTGCTCATACCACAATGTTTTATGCACCGGGGCTCCCGGCGCCATTTTACAAAATGGGGATTCCTGACGGGCGGTAATGGAGGAGTACAAATACATCCATACGCGAATTGTTGAGGACAAAGGGCCAACTACGATCATACAACACCGAAACAGGGTGTGTTGTTGTATGAGGGGTGAAGCAGGGTGAAAAGAAAGTATCTAAGTTTCGGGGGCTTTTTTGAACAAAAGACAAGGAAATGCGGGAAAGGATGAATAGTGTTTTGAAAAGCTCGCATTAGGGTGAAAAATCCTTCAAAACGCCCGCCAATACTAAATTTCACTATTTTTGCAGTTGTTTTAAAAAGAACCAAATTATGCGGAAAGGATTTATTATCAGCGCCGTCATCGCCCTCATCGGCACCTTCCTCCTGGGCTGGTACGCCAGCGCCTGGTGGTACGTGACCACGGCAGCGGTAGCTGGTTTGACAGTAATGGGAATCAACGACATGATCCAGACAAGACATTCCATTATGCGGACCTACCCTGTAGTGGGGCGGATGCGCTACTGGATGGAAGCCCTCCGCCCTAAAATGTACCAGTATTTCGTGGAGTCCGACATCGATGGCAGGCCCGACACCATGCCCTTCGGAACGCAGCTCGACGTGTACGAAGAAGGGTACGAATGGATGAGCCATTCCATCGCTCCCAAAGATTTTCACAAACTGAACCATAACCCGCGGATGACGGTAGGGAACAAGGACTGCAAACAACCTTATTCCGCCAGCATCTTCAACGTGTCGGCCATGAGCTTCGGCTCCCTCAGCAGCAACGCCATCGAAGCCCTCAACGGCGGCGCCAAAATCGGCAATTTCGCCCACAACACCGGCGAAGGCGGCATCAGCCCCTATCACATCAAACAGGGCGGCGATATCATCTGGCAGATCGGTACCGGCTATTTCGGCTGCCGCGACGATGAA
>NZ_CALNBI010000340.1 GCF_937874145.1 uncultured Chitinophaga sp.
TTGCGGCAGTCTTGAAAACTGTTGACTGTAACAGGTCCGGGGGTTCGAATCCCTCTTCCTCCGCTGAAATTTTCCCGGTTAAGTTCCGGGATTTTTTGTTTGTAGACAGTACAGTTATGGCCCCATTTTATTAATTTCCGTTAACCCAAAAAAATAATCCTGTTATGAAATTCTACTTCACATTCGACCCCGAAACCCACGACTACTGGCCGGTTTACGACGCGATCAAGAAGTATTACCCGGTAGGCCTGCGTCCCAATGATTCCTTGTATTACACCTATGAAGGACGAAAATTGCTGGGGGATATCCTCGTGGAACAGGTGCATGATCCTGCCCGGTTCAAAGAATTTACCGACTTCAGCGAGAAGGCAGGTGCGGCGATGGGATGTGAAATAATCGGCTGGACGTTTGGACAGGAACCATCCCTGGCATTCGAAGTCATCCTCGAACGGATCGTGCAAAAGCCGGTAGAATACGTCAGGAAACTATATTTCGCTAAAAGCGTGATCGGCGATTTTTATACCATCTACGGCCTGGAAACAACTACCGTCTGGAAGGAAGACGGCGAGCTCCCCCGGCAATACAGATCCGATAATGTCATCACCGTTTCCCCGGCAGCGGAATTCCAAGATCCGTTCCTCCAACTGAAAGGATTGGTGAACGAACATTTTCCGGGCCACAAACAGGTTCCTTTTTACATCCTGCGCATGTATTTGCACGGATTATACACCCCGTTCGATGAATTGAACGAGGCCACGGTATTCCACGCGCTCTTCAGCCAGCATTTTGATGCAAAGCATGCGCACCGGGCCCTCGGGGATGATACTTACGCCAAAAACGAATGGTGGAAGGAAGGCGTGACAGCAGCGGATATAGCCAGGGCGGAGCGCCAATGGTACAGCGTGAATCCTTTCCCGAACCCGGAGTAATTCCCTAAAAAAGTTTGTGAAATCCTTCGAGATGTATACATTTGCGCCCGGTATATTGGAATTTCCGGCTGTTTTAAACGCGATCCGCCACGGCATAATGGCCGTCGTTGAGAAGAACAGGAGATTTCCAAACCAGTTTTACGGAGAGGTGTCAGAGAGGTCGAATGTGCCTGACTCGAAATCAGGTGTACTGTCAAAGGTACCGGGGGTTCGAATCCCTCCCTCTCCGCTGATTTTTAATTATGATGAAAGGCGCTGTAAATTATTCATTTACAGCGCCTTTTACATACCCCGCATAACCCCTCAAAGAATTTCCGATGCCCGTTGTTCAGCTCCATCAGCTCCAATCCGCCGATACTGGCTTAATTCATCAGATCGCCGAATGGTACTATGCCGAATGGCATCTCTCCATAGATGCATCCAAAGCCATGCTGCAGGCGATTTGCAGTGACCCTCATCAAATACAGGCAGTGCTCCTCGCAGGCGATATCCCGGTCGCCACCGGCAGTATTTGCCATCATGTAGGGCTGCAGGACAGGGTGCCCCGCCTCGCCAGCTTCGGCCCCTGGCTGGCAAGAGTGTACACCGTGCCCGCCCATCGAGGGAAAGGCTATGGCAGCGCGATCTGCCGGTATTTGCAGTCCGCCTGCGGGGAACAGGGGATTTCCACGCTGTATCTCTTCACGGACACGGCCGAGCTACTGTACGCAAAGCTGGGGTGGGGGGTGATGGAAAGACTGGAAACCGGCGGCAGGGCCCTCGCCGTGATGCACCTCCATCTTTCTGCCCCGTTTTGACCCCGCCGGATTAATTCGTCGATAAAACCGGGCATTCGTCGATGAAGGCCGTTCCGGACCCCAAACCTTGCAACAAATCCCCGGCCCGTTCGTCTCTTCTGCTATACTTTAACATGCACAACCCAATTGGTATGAAACACTTTTTATTGCTTTTACTATTATCCCTTCCCTTTTCCGCCGGCAACGCGCAGGTCCGCCTTGCCATACAGCTCGATAAAGGGCTAAAAGGGCCTTATTCCGGGCGTTTATTCGTTCATACGTTAAAAGACACATCGCAACAGTTCAACGACCGCAATATGTCGGAAGAACCCGCTTTCTCCATGCCTGTGAAAAACTGGGTAACGGGAACGCCTGTTGTGCTGCCGCAGGATGCGACGGCCTCCCATCAGGCGCTGGCGGCATTGACGCCAGGGGTTTATAAGCTTGTCGCCATACTGGATACGAATACGAGCGAAAGAGGGAACGGGGCGCCGGGGAACCTCTACAGCCGCCAGGAAGGTTTGCTGCGGATATCCGCAACCGGGAAGGGTGAAGGGGAAGTGACGCTCAACGCTGCATTCCCGAACCGCGTTTTTCGGGAAGCGGACCTGGTGAAGGAAGTGCAGTTCCGCTCCAGGCGCCTGAGCGAATTCCGGGGAACGGATATATTCCTGAAAGCCGCGGTGATATTACCGGCATCTTACGCCGCCAACCCC
>NZ_CALNBI010000341.1 GCF_937874145.1 uncultured Chitinophaga sp.
AGGTCGCCGTCCGAATTCCCGAAAGCCGCCACGGGCCGCTTACCGATGGCCAGCTCAATACCCACGGGCTTGCCGGGGCCGTCGTCGATGAAACCAATGCCGGGCATCTTCCGGATGTACGGGGTATCGTTCTTCAGTTCGAATTGCAATTTGGCGGTGCTGCCAACGACCTGTTCCGGCGGGATGCCGTAAGCGGCGGCGGTCCAGGGGCGCATGAACTCCACTCCGCCGCCGGAAACGATATACGTTTTAAAACCGGCGTCCTGCAGGTAGCGGATAAGCTCGGTCATGGGTTGATAGGTCATGCTGCGGAAGCGGCGTTGTTTGAGGGGATGCTTCGCCGTGTCGATCCAGGTGCGGACCTGTTGTTCGAATTCGGTGGTGGTCATGCCGGTGTGGGTGCGGAGCACGATCTGGGCAATGCCTTTCTCCCCGCTTTTGAGGGCGCCGGCAATGTCGTTGCGGAGGACGGATGCGAAGGGTTCTTCCTTGCTCCAGGAAGGGTTCTCCGCAGCGAGGCGCTTTACCTGGTCGAGCGCGAAATAAAACTGGAAATACAGGGGCTGCTCCGACCATAGCGTGCCATCGTTATCGAATACGGCGATCCTGTCTTCCCCGGGAATAAACTGCGGGCTTCCTGCATCCGTGACTTTTGCCACAAAGCCGGTGATGGCGGATTTGGCGGGACCGTCGGTCCAGGAAGGGAGCGGTTCCCCACGGGGCGACCGCTTTGCCGAATCCTGCGGGGCATTTTTGCCCGGGGAGCCGCCGGAACAGGCTGCCAGCGTTACACAGAAGCATACTGCCATCAGTTTGAAAATCCGATACATATTTCGCGGTGTTTGATGTCAACAATCACCCGCGCACAGCAGGGAGCGGTGCGAACAGGAGTGGCTTTGTGATGATTGCTGAATATGCCGGGGAGGTGGGTAACGGAAATAATAACACACGCTCCCGGAAAAAGTTCAGCGTGCAGATGAAAAAGGGCCGCCGTGATGGCAGCCCCTGTCTTAATAACATCTCACGGCGCAGATCGCAGCCGGCACGCCGGCGGAAGGATGATCGGCTTCAATATGCAGTTTGGTGGTGCGTACCGGTGTATCCGGCACAATGCGCTGGAAGGCCTGGTAATTACCTTCTTTCTCAGCGATCACATTCCCGGCATCGTCTTTCACACGGTAATTGCGGACGCAGAAGGGCATCACGGTTTCGGGGTGCGTCATCAGCACGGATTCCATGGGATGATCGTAATCGGTATCGAAAAACAGTTCTATGCTGCTGATTTCTTTCGGCGTATCCCAGGACAGGGTGAGCACTGGCGCGGGATCGTTCCAGTCCGCCACCCAGGCGTTGGGCTGATCCACCGGGCGCTCGATGCCGTTGGCGACATTGGCCGCGGCGAAAAGCGCCAGGCCATCATTGACTTTAAAATCGAGGTTATGGCCTTCGGGACGGCGCTGGGGGCACCAGAACTCGAAAGCGTCCATCCCGATGTCTTCCGGCGGCGTTTGTTTGCCGTAGTTGGACACGGCTTTGTTGATGGTGTTGAAAACGGATAAAAGGCCGGTTACGCGCTTTCCGGTGTAATGCAGCTGCACATCGGCGTTGCGGAAGAACGTCACGAACGCGTAGGACGCGGCCGGCATTTCCGCGTTAAAATCCAGCTGGAGGCAATTGCGGCCAGGCTGCAGGGAAACGGCCTGGCGGGCCAGTGTAACGTCCGGCGTATGGTTGCCGCTCTTTCCGCTGATGCGCAATTCAATGTCCAGCGTGGTTGCCGAGGCGGCTTCCGCATGGAAGGCCATCACCGGTACTTTCCCGGCGGGGAGCGGCACCATCTGCGCCACGGATATGTCCAGCGGCTTGAGGATGGGCTCGCCGGGGAATGCGCGGAACACCAGTTCGCTGCTGGCCGTGATGTTTGCGGAAGCGGCGAGGTCGCCGGGGGCGGAATAGCGCAGTCCGGGAATGTATTGACCGGTTTGCAGGAGGCGTTGCTGCAGGGCGCGCGTTTGTTCTCTGGCGATGATATCCGCCGGGAGGATATCCTGTTCTTTGCAGATCACGGCGGCCATGGCGGCGGCCTGGGTCACGTGGGCCGAAGTGGCCATAACGCGGGTGGAGCCATACGCCACATGCGATGCGCTGATGCTGCGGCCACCCAGGAAGAGGTTGCGGATGTTGCGGCTATAGAGCGTGCGGTAAGGGATCTGGTAGATGCCTTTGCTATGCCACTGGTTGCAGCCGGGTTTTTCGCTGAATACGCCATCGGCCGGGTGCAGGTCGATGGACCAGCCTCCGAAAGCCACGGCGTCCGCATGTTCGCGCTGCTCCACGATATCCTGCTGGATCATCATGTAATCGCCTTCGAAGCGGCGGCTTTCGCGCCTGCCCGGAATCATGCCCACCCATTCGAGGGTGAGGTTTTCGGCTTCGGGGAATTCGCCGGAATTCTTGATGTGGTTCCAGACGCCGTACACCACTTTCCAGAGTTCCCATTTGATGGTTTCGGTATCGTGCACGGTATCGAGCCGTCCGCCGTATTCGATCCACCAGAGTTTGCAGCCATACTCGCGGGCGTTGAAGCTGCGGAACCTTGGCACTTTGGTGATATCGTCCAGCGCGAAGGCCGGGGGCGTAAAGGTGACGGGCCGGCCGGTGTCTTTGCTGTAAAAGTAGAGGCTGTGGCCGAGGAGCTCGCCGTATTCCTCCGAAGGAGCAAACAGCTCGCCGAATTCTTCCTTCTTCTCCGCCCCCATCCGGAACGCCGCGCCGGCCAGGAAGCCCACTACGCCGTCGCCGGAGGCATCCAGGAACAGGGGGGCTTTCAGCAAATATTCGGTTTGGTTCTGGCTGCACCAGGCGCGCAGCGCGGAGATCGTTTCAGCATCTTTCTTTTCTACCTGGTATACGGCGGTATTGAGTAACAAGGTGATGTTGGGCTCCTGCGATACCTTGTCGAGCAGGATCATATCGAAGATTACCGGGTTGCCTTCCGGGTTGCGGTATGTGTTTTCCACGAGTATCTCATCCACCACGCCCCCTTCCCTGGCCCAGCGGTTATTATTGCCCATGTGGGAGGTGGCGCCGAGTATCCACAGGCGCACTTCGCTGCTGGCGTTGCCGCCCAGTACGGAGCGGTCCTGCGCCAGCACCACTTTCAAACCCTGCCGCGCGGCAGTGATGGCGGCGCATACGCCGGAAAGGCCGCCGCCGGTGATCGCCAGGTCAACAACAATGTTCTGTACCGGGAAAGTCCGTGACCCGGCTGCATCTTGCTTGATCATATTCGTTTTTTATTTGCCTAAGGTTATTTTTTCACTGGTTGTCATTCTGCCATCGCGGCCTTCGAGCGACAGCCAGCATTCCACTGCGCCGGCCGCATCCAACGGAACGGTAAACTCGAACGGGTACGCATCATCCTTCAACCGCATTTCTTTCCCCGCTGCATCCGTATAATGCAATTGCACGGAGCACCACTGGTTATCATCGTCTTCCAGGAACAGGAACAACCTGCGGCCGTAAGCCCCCAGCCGGAAGAGCATCGCTTTCGCATGGCCAGCCTTGATCTCGGCGTAATCGTTCCCTGTATCCGTACTGCGGGTTAAAATCCGCTCCTGGAACCGCACGGCGGGCTCCGCACCTTCTATCACAAAAACCGCAATGCCGCCCGGCGCCACTGTACAGTCGAACGCACCGTTTATGATCCTGCCCGCCGTCGCGCCGTTCAGCGACACGACTTTACTTTTCGCAGATGTGGCCACCAGCGAATCGTTGAGCCGGATGCGCGAATGCACGGTTGCGTTGCTTTGATTCGTAAAAGCCAGGAACAGGCTGTTGCCTTTCCGGCCGGCGATGTAGTTCAGCTCGCGGCTGGTGCCCGTTAACAAGCGCGCCGGCATCCACAGCCGCACGTCTTTCTCTTTGTAAAAACTCCCCGGTGCGCTGCCGTACATTTTATTCTGCAGGTACGCATATCCTTCGATGTATTCCGCCGGGAAACTGACCTGTCCTTTGCTGCGCACGAAAGCATCCGTCACCAGGTAATCGATCAGCATCGAAGCCATGGGCAGGATGTGGTTGTAATGGAAGGAATTGACGCTTTGGGCCTTGTGCGCATGCAGCGGGAAGTTCTCCTGCTCATACGCCGTTGTCCGCTCCGTATTGATATGATATCCGGGGAAGTTGCGGTAGCGGCCGATGGTGGCGGCTTTCGCGACGTTCATAAGAAATGTGTCTTTCGCGTAGTAACCGATGCGCAGCATCCAGGGCGCGAAGTTGGCCATGAAGATGCCGCGGTGGCCGGTGGAAGTGCCCGACGACTCCGGCGTCAGCCCTGTTTCAGACAGCCGCCAGGCGGGCGCTTTCTCTTCGGGATAATACATCTGCGCATGGCCTTTCGAACGCAGGTACCAGTACATCGGCGCTTTCCCGCCTTTATTCACGGTGATGGCGCTGTCGGGGATGCCGGGGCTCATCCAGGTGAACATCGTGTAATGCCGGGCGCCTTGCACGGCGGCGTTGAGATACGCAGTGTCGCCCGTGAGCTCGTATAACTGCGATAATTCGATCCAGCGGTTGGTGAATGCCGGCCAGAAGAAGAAGCTCCCGGCAAAGGGATCGTCAAAAGCAGTCTGCGGCTGCGCAACACGGTCGCGGAGATAGGCATTGGCTTTCGCAATGGCGGTGGAGAGATAATGCTGTTCGCCCGTGGCTTTGTAGAGATGCATGGCATTGATCCAGCTGGCGCCGTCTTCCTTCACATCCAGGTTACGGACGCGGGCCACTTTGTATTCCTTCTCCATCAGCCGGAGATAAAATGGATTGGATTTACCGAACACACTGTACAAAGCCGCCAGCTCCGACAAGGGCGCTACCGGCCCTTTGAGCCGCCTCGACGGACTTTGGATCTTCTGCAGGCTATCGAGGCTGAAAAGGAATTTCTCGCGGCTGAGCATGAATTCCGTCAGCGGGTAAGCGCGCTTCTCGAACATCACGGAATCGTCGCGGACGATAGCGAGCTCCAGCGGGTTGAGGCTGGACACGTTTTTTACTGCGCCCGGCACGTCGGTGGAATAGGCGAAGCCTTTAAGGCTGTCCACAAACCAGGCATAGTGCGTCATGGCGTAGGCGGTCATATTATCGAGCACCGTATTGAGCGATGCGATATCGTTGCGGCGGTAATCTTTGAATCCGAATATTTTCTCCGCGATGAATTGATAGGTATGCGTGATATCCTTCGGTTCGGCTACGAGCTGCACCGAAAAATCAAACGTCTCCCCTTTCTTCATCTGCGATCCGTATCCACCGGGGATGGGTGCGTAGACCTGCGGCTGGAGCATTCCCTGTTCATTTACCAGCGCAATGCCGAATTGGCTGTTGGGCAGCATGGGCAAGGGTTGGAAGGGAAGATGTTCCGGCGAAGCGAGCACACCGAGGGTATGTTGCCCCGTATTAACCATCGTGGCCGGCAAAGGCGCCATGAATGCCGGCGTGAGGTATCCGGCATCGGGGATGCGGCGTTCCTGCCAGATGAGCGGCTGCCAGATTTCCTTTACTTCCGCAGCGCTGAGGGCCGGAGCACCTGTGTAGCCGATGCTGTAGAAACCATCGCGGGAGGGTTTGTAGGTGAAATGTAATACCGGGTATGGCTTTGCGGAAATGAGGAGATAGGCGCTGAGCGCGGTGTCGGGGAAGGAAAAGAAAACCGTGTCGCCCTTCCTGCGTATGGCGCTCGCGCGGAGGATCTCGCTTTCGCCGGCGTTGAAGACATTCGCGGTACGCCATTCGGATTTAGTGCGGAGGATGCGGTCGTCGAACCCGTCGCCGGCCATCGACGCCTGTATCTTTTTCTGCCTGAAATCGGCCCGGCTGCTGTCTGCCACTTTCCAGGTGAGCACGTTGTATTCCACGCGTTTGATGCCGGCGGGCTTGAGCGCCATACCGGGATCGCTGCTGTTGTAGAGGATGCGGAATGTGGGCAGGAAAGTAAATTGCCGTCCCGCCGAGGTTACCTGTATGCCTTCCGCGGCCGATGGTACACGCACCTGTGCCCTGGTCACAAGGTTCATCAGTAAAAGACAGGCGATCAGACGTGGAAATCCGTTTTTCATATTGTGTTTTTACTTCCCGATTATCAAATGTAATATGGCGCAGGCAGGGCTGTGACACCCTGCAACGCAAAAATCCGGTGGGAACATTCCCAATTTGTGGGAGCATTCCCAAACAATTCCTCACCCGCCTCCGGGCTGTACCGGAACGCCTTTCAGGAGAATCCGGCCGAGGTATAATGCCGTCTGCGCGTATTTCTCCGGGTGCTTCGTGATATCCTCCCATTGCTGCGGCCCGAGGATCGCCCGCTTATCCGGCTGTTGGGGCGAAAGCCGGATCGTGACGGTGTAATTTCCTTCCGGCAGCGTAAAAAATTGGTGTTGCCCGCGGTAGCGGTTGTTGCAGTAGCTGTTGAAGCGGTTCACCGGGAGGCTGTCCCCTTCCACCAGCCGGTAAACCTGCGTACCGGGCACGAGCGGCGGTTGCACCTGCATGGGCCTGCCGTTCACTTCGATGGTGATTTGCCCGGCATCCGGGCCGCCGATATCGAAGATCCCGAACCCGGTGCCGCGGAACCGGAAACTGAACGAGGCGCCGGGTTCGGAGGTTTTCTCTATGGCAGGAAACCATGCGGCAAACTGCGGCTTCGTGATTTGCTCCCATGATCCGCTGAATTGCGCGATGCTACGGGGGGCATACATTCTTCCGCCTTCCCAGTTGTCCGGGAAAACGGGTTCGGGCAGCTGTCGTGATGCAGATTTGTGGGGAAGGCGTTGCAATTTTTCCAGGCTCCGGGCGATAGCGGCCGCGTAGAGGTTCCCGCCGGCCTGTAGCGGGTGGATGCCGTCGGTGGAGAAAAGTATATGGCCGGAGGTGTCGTTCGCATGGCCTTTCCAAGTGAGTTTGCCTTCTTTTTCCAGGAAGGAGGCTTCCATGCCCAGGTGCACCGACGGCACGCCGTAATGCGCGGCCACGGTCTCCAGTCCCTGGACGGATGTCGGCACTTGCCCCGATGCGTAAATGGCGGTTTGCTGCCCGGTGATCGTATAAATCATGCACACTTCGGCTCCGGCGGCCTTCACCTGCCGCACGATCCCTTCCATCCCGGGCGCGTAAGCACCGTTCACGGCGAACTCCACAAACACGAGGTCGGGTTTGTACTGCAACACCTGCTCCTGCACCCGGCAGGCGCCGAGGTCGGTGCCGGTGCCGGAAACGCCCGCGTTGATGGCGGTAATCGCATTCCGGGGGAACATGTGTTTCACATATCGCAGCACCTGTGGCCGGTATCCCGCGTTCCCCTGGGTGATGCTGCCGCCGATGAAAGCGATCAGCAAAGGTTTCCCGGCTTTGGCTTTCGCGAAGAATGCCGGCAGGCCGTTGCGGGGGATGCATTCTTTACCATGATTGAAATCCCCGGCCTTCACCAACGGCACAGCGGGCGATACCTCGAAATACAAGGGCGACGCGCCACCCTGCGATGCAGCAATCAGGTCGTTGTTGCCCTGGGCGAGCAAGGGCCCGGCGGCGGTCAGCCACAGCGCGGCGATCAGGGTGCTTTTATATCTTCTCATAATCGCATGTTCTTTTCAAATACGCGGCCTTCTTTGGTCGTTACGGTAACTTTTACGGCGGCTTCCTCCCCTGGCTCTACGGGATGGAACGACCATTCAAAGGGGTAGGCCGTCAACGTGGCTTCGCGATGGTTCATGGACACCACTACCCGCGCGCCTTCGGAAAGGGTGGATTCCAGGTAGCCGTACACGGCATCCCATCCAAAGGGCGTACGGATGCGGAAGAGGTAACACTTCCCGATACCCGGGCCGAAATCGGTTGACTGCATGCCTTCTTTCAGCGGGGAGATTTTCGGGCGGGCGTTTTTCTTGCCGGCCACCGGGAAACTTAGCGCCGCAAATTGTTTCGGCGGGATGGACACGGTAACGGTGCGCCCTTCCAGCCCCATGCTTTCTTCTTTCTCCAGATGCATTATCCCGCGCGCACCGGCGGCCACCGGCGCATCCGCGCCCAGTGTGATCCGGCAGGTAACAGGTGCATCGGATTCGCTGTTGAGCAGGATCCAGAAGCGCTTATCCGAAATGCCGGTCACGTAGTTCACTTCGGGGTGACCGACGGTTACCAGGCCGCGCTTCATCCATAACTGCACGCCTTCGTCCCCCATCACTTTTCCTTTACCTGCGCCGTAAACCCGGTTATTGAACCAAACGAACCCATCCTGTTTCACATAAGGGAATTCCACTTTTCCGCCGCTGCGCTGCTGCATTTCGGTGACCAGGTAATCGGCCGTGAAGGCAAGATGCGGGGGAATATGGTGATAGTAGATCGAGCTGACGTCGGGGCCTTTGTACGGGAAATCCGGTTGCAGCGTGATGTCCTGGAAACCGGTGGCGTAATATCCCGGATAATTGGTGAACCGCCCGATCACGGCGTTGCGGGCATAGGTTTCGTAAATCTTACGCGGGCGCTGCTGGAAGAGGCGCAGCAGGTGCGGCGCCCAGCTGCTCATGTACACGTGGCGCACCAGTTTCCCGGGATCAAAAAAAGTATACGGTTGTTCGAAACCAAGGCCTACCGGCGACACGATTGCCTGGGGTACCTGCTTCTCCTGCACATCCCCCGGTTTGCGCGGAAAGCCTAAACGATATTTCTCACCACCTTTCCACCACATCGTGGTATTGCCTTCGTAAGTATTTCCGGGGTGGATGGCCTGCACCGTATCCTTCACCATGGGATAACTTCTCACCCCCGCGATCGTATGGAAAGCCGCGTATTCCGCAGCATCGAGGTAGTTTTTGTTGCCTGTTACATCGTAGAGATCGGGCAGATCCCACCAATTGGCGTAGAACGATGTATTGTAAAATGGCTGTTTTGTAAGCGGGGTACGCTTCGTCCCGTATACTTCCTCCTTCACGAACGCATCCGCATGCGCCACCGCGGAATCCAGCCAGCTGCGCTGACCGGTAAACCGGTACGCCGCCAGTTCCTGCGACCATTTCGGAACAGCAACCGAATACCCGCTTGCATCGCGTACCGCATTATCCGGTAGCGCGATTTTTCGCAGCCAGGGATTGGCGTTGCCCAACAGCTTATGCAAGCCTTCGAAGTACGCGGTCGTGAACTGGGAACCGAACGGACTGAGGGTCCCGGCTTTTTTGCTCATGCCCTTCTGCGCCCAGCGGAAGCCGCTGCGGCTGAGGGTATATTCGATCACCGGCAATGCCCGGCTGATGAAAAGTTCTTCGTCATATCCCAGCACCGCCGCAGCAATCACTGCCAGCGGGGCCGACTGCACCACGGTGGGCGCGGCTTTGGGGTCTCCTTCGATGTCATAGAAACCCTTCAGTGCCGGCGCCCATCCCGCAGCTACATCGTTCTTCATCAGATCGATGATATTAAACATGGTTTCCGTTAACGATAATTGCTGGTGCCGGTAATCACGCACGCCGTAAACACTGTCCGACACATATTCCAGCGCCTGGTTCCAGCCGTCCGGCGCTGCGCCGATGCTGAACGAACGGTGAAGCTGTCCGCCGGCTTTCAGTTGCCCATCCTTCAATCCCGGAACAGGCGAAAATACCACCGGTTGCAGATCGTTCTTTTCGTTCTGCATGCCGAATCCCATCACAGACGTGCCTGCCATCGCCCAATCGAGCGGGAAGCCGTCGGGTGTGCCGGAAATGAAGAGCGCGGTTTTATTATCTTTCCGTTCCGTAATGGCCACCGGTTGC
>NZ_CALNBI010000342.1 GCF_937874145.1 uncultured Chitinophaga sp.
TTACAAAGAAAAAGGCCCCCTTTTGCAGGAGGCCCGTTATATTTTTTATCTGTTTGGATCAGCAAAAACGAACCTCCTAATTCTGGTACCAGAAAAAGTAAAAGCCGTAAAAGTATCCAAAAGTATGCTGTTGCATCAGATAATGTGTTTGCGTTGTTTGATAGGACAAAAGTAAAGCAGGATTTCATTTTTTCAAACAGGGAAGACAAAATATAAATCCCATCTAACAAAAAACCAAGTTTATTGATTTTTTTCCAATAAAACATGAAAATCACCCGCTACATGGCTAGTAAAACGGCTGATTGAATGCTATAGCAAATAATTTGGCGGGATGTGATGGTTGTTGAAAGGGGGCTTTACGGGGACGTAGTAACGGCTTGGTAAGGATACAGTAGGGATACCGTACTGTAACCGTACTAAAGGGCAACCAGGGTGATAAAATCAGGCCGGCTACAATACAATTGATAATCAATAACATATAAAAAAGCCCCCTGCGGGTGCAGGGGGCCGGATGAATATCCTTTAATGCTTGCCTATTAATTAGTGAGCTTTAGCAGTAGAGTCGATAGCTTTAGCGGTAGAGTCAACTACGGCAGCAGCGGAATCAACAACAGCAGCAGCAGAGTCAACGGTGCTCTGAGCTTCCTGAACCAGGCTGTCAACTTTAGTGGAATCACCTTCAGTGGAGGTACCAGCGTTGTTGCAAGCTACAGCGAACAGACCCAGGGCGAGAGCGAGGAAACCGAATTTTTTCATTTTGATACGTTTTAAGGTTTTATTGAAATGAGATTTAACCTTTATACCCGGTTCAAACGAAAGGTAACCCGCAATCTGAAAAAAAATTTATTTTGCCTACTTTGGGTTACTAAACCCGCCCAAACCGTATTAATCAGTGAATAATCTTTTGCACATAGAAAAGGATCAGGAATTACTGCACAGATTAGCCGCTAACGACGATAAGGCTCTGGAAATCATATATTTAGAGCATTATCCGATGGTAGAACGGATGATTTTGCAGCACAATGGGTCGGCGGACGATGCCAAAGACATCTTCCAGGAATCGATGATAGTCTTATACGAAAAGGCAAAAGAAGGGAATTTTGTACTCTCGTCCCGGTTAAAAACCTTCCTTTACGCCGTTTGCCGGCGGATGTGGCTCAAAAAGCTCCAGAGCGGGCCTTATAACAGCCCCCTCCCGGAAGACGTGGAAGAATCCCCCGACGCGGCGGACGCCCTGGAAACGCACCTGGAAAAGGATGCGCAGTTCCAACAAATGGAAGCCGCCATGGGGAAGATCGGGGAACCCTGCAAGACCATCCTGGAGGAATATTACATCCGCCGCCGGAGCATGCAGGAAATCGCCGAACAGTTCGGGTATACCAATGCCGAGAACGCCAAGAACCAGAAGTACAAATGCCTCATGCGGCTGAAGAAACTATTTTTTGCGAACTAAATATAAAGCCAAGCAGGAATCCGTGATGAACGAATTACATAAAATACAGGAAATAGAGCGCTACCTGGACGGTGAAATGACCGCCCCGGAGAAAGAAGCGTTCGAATCCCTCCTGCGCCGGAACCCCGATCTCCAACGGGAAGTTTCCGCCCACGAGGCGTTCCTCTCCCAGCTCAGGGCCCACGGCGCACGCCAAAGCCTCCGCGCCCGGATGCACGCCCTCCACCCCCAGGACGCCACAGCCAACCCACACCCCCAGCCGGTCCGGCAGCCCCCCGTGGTCACCATGACCAGCCGCCGCCGCACCTGGTACTCCGTGGCCGCCGCCGCTTCTATCGCACTGGTCACGTCCCTGGCAACCATGGCGATCATGCAGCGCTCCGCCAAAAACTCCTACACCGCCAAATATGAAGACGTCCGCCGCGTGCTGAACAACATCCAGCGCTCGCAAAACGCCCTCATCCGCGATATCAACAATAAAAACGCCGGCCCCGTCAACCCCGGCACCTATGGCGGCACCTGCTTCGCCATCTCCCGCAACGGCTATATGGTCACCAATTACCATGTGATCGCCGGGGCGGATTCCATCTACCTGCAAAACAACAAAGGCGAAGCCTTCAAGGCCGTCAGCGTATTCGAAGACGTTTCCAGCGACCTGGCCGTTCTCCGCGTGGCAGACAGCTCCTTCCGCTCCGCCCCCCTCCCGTATACGCTCAAAAAAGACCCCTCCCGCCTCGGGCAGGAAGTGTTCTCCATGGGCTACCCCCGCGACGAGATCGTTTTCGGCATGGGCTACATCAGCGCGCAGACCGGCTTTAACGGCGACACCCTGGCCTACCAGGTGTCCATCCCCGTGAACCCCGGCAACTCCGGCGCCCCCCTGCTCGATATGAACGGCGAGCTCATCGGCATCATCACCGGCCGCCAGTCCACCTCCGAAGGCATCGCCTTCGCCGTAAAATCGGGCCACCTGAAAAGATTACTCGAAGAATTACCGAAAGAGAAATTCAACCGCAAAGACCTCAAACAGAAGAACCAGCTGCTGGGCCTTCCCCGTGTGGAACAGGCGCGCAAACTGGAAGAATTCGTATATATGGTGAAAGTGTACAACTAAGCGATTGAAAAATGAAAAATAGAAGGACCGGCCGCAAAGGATTTCCCAGCAGCCGGTCCTTCGCTTTTAAATAAGGGTTAGTACCTATACCTGCCGCCTCCATCCTACCTTTACGCAGCTTCATTAACCTCAGCGTATGCCAGTCCAAATCCCGCAGACTCAAAGGCCGCGTAATATCCGATCAATGGCGGTAATGCCCCAGGAATCGCTCCTACCCAAACTG
>NZ_CALNBI010000343.1 GCF_937874145.1 uncultured Chitinophaga sp.
CCGGATCCGTTGGCGCCGCCGGTTGCAGGACCTGTTCAGATGCGCCGAAAGGATTCGTTTTGACGGCATCGGCTCCGCCGTGTACGGGGTTCTCGGGCACATAACCTTCTTTCATGAAGTAGCGCCTGCACACCACATGTTGCGGCACATCCGCCGCCCCGTGGGCGACAACCGCAGGCTGCAACTTCTGCCAGGCTTCCGTTACCGCTTCCACCGATTTCTCCTCCAGCAGCGCGCAATATGCGGCATCGGGCGGGGTCAGGAAGATGTCGCCGGCGGACCCTCCGGCATGGGTGTGGGTACAGGAAATAAGCACATTACGGGAATCGATGCCGGTTTGCGCCTGAATGCGCTGCTTGATGCGGTCCATCAGCGCACGCGGCATCACACAGGTATCTGCAACGGCGATTGCCAGGCGCTGATGCCCGTTGTCCAGCACCAGTGCGCGCACGAAAAGCGGGTCGTGGATCTGCGTGGCGCGGTGCGGGAAGAAGTCGCCGTTAATGAGCGTGCCCAGAGGCGGCGTGATATCCGCGGCCGCGGAGCCGGCCTGAAATTTCGTTTCGTTCATAATCGTGGTCATGTTGCCCAGGCTTTACGCAGGAACCGCAGCCAGTTGCCGTGAAGGATATTATCGATAACTGCCTGCGCGGAACCTCTGCGGGAAAGGATGTCCGTAAATTTTTGGAGGTCGGCAATGGAGTGAAGGTCCCAGGGCGACTGCTCCGTTCCGAAAATCCCGTCGAGGTCGCTGCCGATCGCGATATGCCTGCTGTTGCCGGCCAGTTGGCAGATATGGTCCCAGTGATCCGCCAGCTGCTCCAGCCGGATATCGAGTTGCCAGGGATCGGAAACGGTGTCGATGAATCGGATATCCATCGCCCAGCAGTCCAGCATGCCACCGATGACGGCATCCCGCTCAATGAGCAGCCGTATTTGCCCGTCGCTCAGTTGCCGTTGGTTGGGCACGATCTTGCGGACGTTGTGATGGCTGGCCCAGATGGGGCCCTGGTAAAGGTCCATCGCCTGGAAGAAGCCTTCATCGGTGAGATGGGTGACATCGAGGATCAGGCGGAGTGTATCCATTTCCTTTAACAGCTCCACGCCTTGCGGCGTGAGTGGCCCGGTCATTTTGGTGCCGGGGGCGTATCGTCCCGGCCCGAAATGCGACAGGCCGATGGCGCGCAAACCGTCTGCGTGTGCCCGGTGAAGATAGGAAATATCCACCAGCGAATCGGCGCCTTCGAGGCTCAGGATGTACCCGACGGGCTTCTGCGCATCGGGAACGGATGCATCGTCCCATAGCTGCAGATGCGCATCAAGCCCTGCCAGGTCGCGGATTTGCACCATTTCTCCGAGTGCTTCCATTTCGCGGTACCATGTTAGCTGCGCCTGGGTCATGGCCCATGCCTGTTGCGGGGAATGCCAGCCCGGAAGGGCGCTTCCCGGCGGCGTGTACCGCGCCAGCTGCGTGGCTACCACCAACCCGATCCTGCCTTTCCGCAGTTCAGGAAGGCAAACGGTGCCCCGGCCGCGGTCGGGCTTGTCTTTCATATGCATCTCGCGCTGGCGGATTTGATCCAGCGGCAGCGAGAGGTCGCGGTTCCATTCGATGGCGTTCATGGCCAGGTCGAGATGGGCGTCGATGATAAACGGAGCGTTCATGGTTCAGTTTTTTCGTTATCGCCGAAAGGATACCGGTGCATGAGTTGCCGGATGCGGTAGCTGAAGCGGTTGAAAACGGAAGCCCATTTTTCCGCTTCACCTTCCCCGTAATCGTAAAACCCTTTGCCCGCGTCCATACCGGTATGGCCCTGGTGCAGGAGCTCGTCCATCCATGCCGGCGGCCCTTCGCTGCGATCGAGGCCGGGATTGAGGTCTTCCATCACGAGCCCGTATGCATAGGGGCCCATGAGATCCATGTACCGGAAATTACCGGCAAAGGGCAGGTAATAACCAGCGTCGTTGCGGCAGGCGCGGTCGATATCTTCCACAGAGGCATAACCGTTGCTGACCAGGAAGAAGGCCTCCCGCGCCATGGCGCTCATCATCCGCGAACGGATGCCTTCGTCGCCGGGCACTACGTACGGGTCTTTCCCCCACCCTACTGCCATATCCCTGAAAGCATGCGCACACGCCTCCTTGCAGGCGGTGTTCACGATCATTTCGAGGAACTGGGTGGTATGGGCGGGTTCTGCCCAGTTGGCGCCGATGATCCGCGCGGGATGGCCCGCGCCTTCCTGCAGGCGGCTTAGGGCAATGCACTCGGTGTTGACGGCGATGATGGCTTCCTGTGGCAGCCATGCTTCCAGTTCGGCGATCCGGCTTCGCTTGGTGGCCAGGCATTCGGGCGCGGCGATAATGGCGGCGGCGTAACCGGATGATTTTTCCGGCAAGCCCCCGAGCGTAAGTTTTTGCCCGGAGCGCTCCGCTCCTCCGTGTTTCGCATGCGCCTGCTGCAAATTGGCGATGGTTTCACCGTCGGCTGCCGGGTCTGTGGTGCAATGCGCGACCGGATGGCCCGCCTGCAACAGGCAAACGGTAATGCCGGCGGCCAGCGGGCCGGTCCCGGATACAAGCAGCGGTTTCTTTGAGTGGTCTGTTGCGTCTTTGTTCATAATTACTGGTTATGCTGCATGTTCCCGAGAACGTCTTCGGCGGTTTCCACCGCCTGGCGTATATCCGCTTCCGTATGCGCGGCGCTGATGTACCAGAGGCCGCGGCCGATGATACGCACGCCGCGGTCGTGCATGCCGGAAATGAATTGGGCAAGCAGGCCGCGGTTGAACCCGAGCGTGTCCCGGTATTCGCGGACGGACGGCTGCGCGGAGAAGCCCGTGTGGAACATCGGGCCCGGACCGGAGATCGTCAGCTGGTGCCCGGTGCGGCCGGCTGCCCGGCGCAGCCCGCTCATCAACAATTGTCCGTACCGGAAGAGCCGCTCGTACGGCTGCGTTTCTTCCAGCACCTGCAGCGTGGCCTGCGCCGCAGCGATGGTGGGATTGCCGGCATTCATCGTACCGGCATGCACCACCTTCCCTTCCGTGATCTGGTCCATCCATTCGCGCTTGCCTACAATAGCGCTGATGGGGTAACCGCTTGCCATGGCCTTGGCAAACACGGAGAGGTCTGGTGTAATGTTGAAATATTGCTGGGCCCCGCCTAACGACAGCCGGAAGCCGGTGATCACTTCATCGAAAATCAAGGCAATGCCATACGTATCGCAGAGCGCGCGCATCCCTTCCAGGAAGCCCGGCTGCGGCAGGATGCAACCGTTGTTGCACATGACGGGTTCCGTGATGATGGCGGCGATCTCGCCGTGGTGTTCCGCCAGCGTGGCTTGCAGCAGCGGAAGATCGTTCCAGGGCAGGATGATGAATTCATCCCGCGCCCCAGCGGGCAACCCGGCCGACCAGGCATGCGCCTGCGGAGCATTCCTGCTGCCAGCTGCCGTAACATCCGGTGCGGAGATCCCCCAGCTCACGTTATCCAGCCACCCA
>NZ_CALNBI010000344.1 GCF_937874145.1 uncultured Chitinophaga sp.
GCCCCATCATCAACCTCAAAACGGTGGAAGGCAACCAGCTGTTCCGCACCATCGCCGAAGAGATCGCCACGCTGGTGAAGAAGTTCAACGGTTCGCTCAGCGGCGAACATGGCGACGGAAGGCTGCGCGGTGAATTCATCGCGCAGATGATCGGGCCGCGGAATTACGAACTGCTGCGCCAGGTGAAGTACACCTGGGACCCGGAGAATATCTTCAACCCGCATAAGATCGTGGATACGCCGTCGATGAACTCCATGCTGCGGTACGAGCCCGGCAAAAAAGCGCCGGATATCAAAACGGTCTTCCATTTCCCGGAGCAGACGATCCTTCAGCACGCGGAGCAAAGCAACGGCTCGGGCGACTGCCGCAAAACGCACCTCAGCGGCGGCACCATGTGCCCCAGCTACATGGCCACCCGCAACGAAAAGGACACCACGCGCGCCAGGGCCAACATCCTCCGCGAGTTCCTCACCAACAGCACGAAAGCGAACAAATTCGACCATAAAGAAATTTACGACGTGCTCGACCTCTGCCTGGCCTGCAAGGGCTGTAAGGGCGAATGCCCGTCGAATGTAGACGTGGCGAAGCTGAAAATGGAATTCCTCCAGCATTATTACGATGCCAACGGCATTCCGCTGCGCACGCGCATGATCGGCAACTTCACGCGGCTGACGGGCCTCGCGGCCATTGCGCCGGGCGTGTACAACTTCCTCGTGAAGAACAAAGCCACCTCGCAGCTCATCAAAAAGTTCAGCGGCTTCGCGCCTGACCGTTCCATGCCCACGCTGCAAAGCACCACGCTGCGCAAATGGCTGCGGCGCAATCCCGCGCCGGCAAAGGGCGGGAAGAAAGTATACCTTTTCTGCGACGAATTCACGAATTACAACGATACCCATGTAGGCATCAAAGCGGTGCAGCTGCTGCGCAGGCTGGGCTACGACGTGGTGCCGGTAGACCATCCGGAAAGTGCGAGGGCCTTGCTGTCGAAGGGTTTCCTGCGGCAGGCGAAAGTGTTTGCGGAGAAGAACGTGTCGCTGTTCAGCGGCATTGTTACGGCGGATGCGCCGCTGATCGGTATCGAGCCCAGCGCCATCCTCACCTTCCGCGACGAATACCCCGACCTGGTGGGCGACGCCCTCCGCGAACAGGCGAGATCGCTGGCGAAAAACGTGTTCCTCATCGATGAATTTTTGGCGGCGGAAGCCGACAAAGGCGCGATTCACAGCGGGATGTTCCGCGCGGCGGACCGCAACATCAAGCTGCACGGGCATTGCCAGCAGAAAGCCTTATCGTCGGTACTGCACAGCAAGAAAATCCTCAGCCTCCCGAAAGGCTATACGGTGGATGTGATCCCTTCGGGGTGCTGCGGCATGGCAGGATCTTTCGGGTATGAGAAAGAGCATTTCGAGGTGTCGATGAACATCGGGGAACTGGTGCTGTTCCCGGCGGTGCGCAAAGCCGGCGAATCGGCGCTGATCGCGGCTCCCGGCACCAGCTGCCGCCACCAGATCAAAGACGGTACGGGCGCGCATGCGATGCACCCCGTCGAAATCCTGTATGATGCGCTGATGTAAGGCGTTCATGATACTTTTTTCAAGCGGAAATCCGAAGGCAACATACGGTTTTCCGCTTTTTTTTGACTTGCAGAAATGGACAAAAAACTTGCAGGAAAGGAGATTTTTGCAACCAGCCACCAAAAAGAAAAGCGGCGCTCTGCGGCGCCGCCTTCCGGGTCATTCCAATCATTGTATAGTCGAAAAACTTATCGCTTTACGAAAAATTCCCCGCCGGTAGGGCCATCGTACCCGATGAACCACTTGCCGGCCAGGCTGTCGTCTTTCTCAAGGGTGGCATGGAAGGAGAACGTATTATCCGTGCCCTGCTCGTATTTGTAGCGGGCGTACAGCTTCTTCCCGTTCCGGATGTAGATGCCGTTGGCTTTCATCGATTGCGTGGCGCCCACGTCGTGAACGATCAGCTTCCCGTTCTGGTAGAATTCCATCCGGAAGTGGCCGAAATAACCGGCGAAAACGGTGTCTCCATGTTGATTCCCGTAAGAATATCCGTACCTGCCCGTCCAGGTACCCTGTATAACATCTGAAGGTTGCTGTGGTTGCGGCTGGCGGGATTTTTTGCACGCAAAAAAGGCTATGGCGGTGCATAGCAGGAGCATGGTTCGAAGCATGGCGATGGGGTTTAAACAGGGCAAAATTAGCCGGTTCCCCGGCGAGAAACAACCACATAATTATGTGATCCCCACGAACAAATGGCGGCGGTCGCCTGTTAAAATGGAGAATATGAATCCATCAGCCCGACTCATCACCACATTCCTATGCTTGCTGGCCGGCCACACCGGATCTGTTCGCGCCCAATCGGGCGAACTGAAGCTGGAAGACTGTTTCCGCCTCGCCCGCCACAAGAACCTGGCCGTGGAGCAGGCCCGCCGGTCGCTGAACGCCCGGCAATACCAACTGGAAGCCGAACAGGCCACCTATTTTCCGAAGATCGATCTGCTGGCGGGGTATAATTACCTGAGCCGTCCGCTCGAAATCAACCTCCAGCAGGTGAAAGACGGGATCGTGACGGGCTCCTCTTCCCAGAGCGTCAACACCGCCAATTCGGTCTACAAAGAGATCACCGGCAACGACCTGCCGCAAAGCGTGCAGGATGTGGTGTACAAGGCTTCCGAGAACATCATCAACACCTTCTACCCCGATTACAACCCCGCGCTGAGCAAGCAAAGTTATTTCACGGCGGCCCTCGCGCTGCGGCAGCCGATTTACCTCGGTGGCAAACTGGCCACGGCCCGCAACATCGCCCGGGCGGAATATGACGCCGGCATCGTAAACCTGGAACTGGTGGAAAAACAGATGGATTTCATGCTGGCGGCGGCTTACATTAAAATATTGTACGTCAACGCCATGATGGCTTCGCAGGCGCGGATCGTAACGGCCATGGAGCGCAACGAGCGCTACGCCGCTTCGCTGGTGAAGAACGAGATCATCCCGCCGTACCAACGCAACTGGGCCACGGTAGCGCTGACGTATGCCCGCAGCCGTATGCATAACCTGGAACTGGAAAAGATCAACGGGCTCGTGGAGCTCAAGCGCCTGATGCAGCTCCCCCAGGATACAACGCTCCTCATCACCGACACCCTTCGTTACGCCCGCGTTGCGGACGCCGCGCCGCCGCCGGGCTTCTGGAAAGGCAATCCCGCCTGGAAGGCGGTCGACACCAAAACCGCTCTGGCCGAAACCACCGTAAAAGCCAGCCGCTCCCTCCAGCTACCCAACATCTTCGGCATCGCCAGCCTCAACCTCTACCAGCGCGACCTCCCGGTAACTACGCCGCCCTGGCTGGTAGGCGTGGAAATGCAGTGGAACCTCTTCAGCGGGTTCTCCCGCGAAAAGCGCGTGAAAGCCACCAAACAGCTCGTGGAAGAAGCCCGCATCGCGTCGGACAACACCCAGGCCCTGCTGGAAGCTTCCGCCACGGTGGTCCGCAACAAAGTGATGGTGCTGGAACGTGATATGCAAAGCCTCCTGCAGGCGCGCGACCAGGCGCAGCTTACCACCACCCAGGTGCAGGAACGCCTGGCGGAGCAGCTTGCTTCCGTGAAGGATGTGAACGACGCGCTGCTGGTGGAAGAAGAACTGGGCAAAGCTTATTATACTTCGCTGTTCGCTTACTTGCTGGCAGCGGCAGAATACTATAACATACTTGGAACTCCGCAACAAATCTCCGCTTTGATACAATGAAAAGATTCTTCACTCAATACTGGGCGCTCCTCATTCCCGTCGTGATCCTGCTGATCGCCGTGCTGTTCCTCATCCGGCAGTCGCCGGCGGCGGAAAACCAGTTCCTCGGCATGGTAGACGCGTCGTATGTAGACGTGGCCGCCGAATTCCCCGGCCGCCTGGATTCCCTGTTCGTGGAGCAGGGCGATACGGTGAAACAGGGGCAGCTCCTCGGCGTGCTGCGCACCACGGAGATCAACGCCATCCGCGCTCAGGCCGAAGCTGCCATCGAAGCGGCGCAGTCGCAGGTAAAACTGCTGGAGAAAGGCGCCCGCCCCGAGATCATCCGCAACGCGGGCAACCTTTACAAAATCGCGCAGGACCAGTACGACCTCGCCCGGAAAACCTACGAGCGGATGGAAAGGCTGTACAGCGACAGCGTGGTATCTGGCACGGAGCGCGATATCATCCACTTCAAATACCAGGCGGCCAAAAAGGAAATGGAGATCGCGCGGCTAAACCAGGAGATGCTGGAGAAAGGCACCCAGCCCGAAATCATCCAGACCGCCACCGCCATCCTCAAGCAGGCGGAACAGGGATACGAACTCACCAAAGCACTCACCGACAATACCCGCATCCACGCACCGGCCGACGGCATCATTTCATCACTGGTCATCCACCAGGGCGAGATCGTGAGCATCGGCTACCCGATGATGACGTTGCAGAAAACGCTTTCTTATTTCATCCGTTTCAACATCCGGCAGGACAAGGCTGCGGCGTACCCGCTGGGCGCCAGGGCCCGCGTGAAGGTGCCCGGCTGCGATCCGGAACAGTTCGAAGTGCAGGTATCCGCCGTTTCGCCTTCCCTTGAATTTGCCAATTGGGTGCCCACGAAAGAGAAAGGCGCGTTTGAGCTGCGGACGTTTACCATCGAGATGAAACCCGTCAACGTCACCGGCATCCAGGGCCTCCGGCCGGGGATGACCGCATCGCTCGTTACGCCATGATCCGCGCCATCGCACAGATCGCGCTCAGGGAATGGAAACGCATCCTCACCCGGAAAGACCATTACATTGTTTTGCTCGTCCTTCCCGCGTTCCTGTTCTTCTTCTACGCCTTCATCTTCGACAAGCAGCAGGCGGAAGACTTGCCTGTGGCCGTTTGGGACGACGACCGCTCCCCTGTTTCCCGCCAGATCACGTTCCTGCTCGAACAAACCGCCAGCATCCATATCACGCATGCCGTGAGCAGCGAAACCGAGATGCGGCAGCTCATGCAGGAAAAAAAGATCATCGGCGCGGTGCATTTCCCGAAAAACATGGAAGCGGATATCAAGAGCCGGCACCCGGTGAAAGTGGCGGTTTATACCAACGCATCGGCCCTCATCCCGAGCAAGCTGGTGTATAAAGACGCATCCACGGTGATCATTACGGCCGGGTCCGGCGTCAACCTGCAGAAATTCATGAAAACGGGGATGACGCAGGGAAAGGCCATGGCGCTCATCATGCCGGTGAGCCTCGAACTGTTTACGCTGTACAATCCCACGTATAATTATCAAAACTACCTCGTGCCGGGGCTGGTGACGGTGGCCATGATGATGATGATCATTATGGTGACGGTGCTCATGTTCAATAAAGAATGGGAAGAAGGCACCGCGCCCGAAATGTCCGCGATCGGCAAAGGGCACGCCGGGATTGTGTTTACGGGCAAAACGATCGCACACCTCACCGCTTCCTGGGTGAATTTCGCGCTGGTGTTCGGCGTGATCTTCCCTATTTTTTCCATGTACCATGCCGGCACCTGGTGGAATTTGTTCGTGATGTTCAACCTCATGTCCCTTGCCTGTATCGGGATCGGCGCGATGGTATCGGTGTTGATGATGGATGTGATGCTGGCGCTGGATTTCGGGATCTTTTACACGTCCCCGGCGTTCGTATTCAGCGGGTTTACTTTCCCGAGATGGGGCATGCCCTGGTACGATCAATATTATGCGGCTATCATGCCCTACACGCCATTCCTGGATGCGTTCTTCAAACTGTATTTCATGGAGCTGCCGTTGCGGTATGCAGGCCCGGAAGCGCTGCGGCTCCTGTTGTTCATAGGGTTTACATGCTTCATCGCCGTTTTCTTCCTGCAGAAGCGGCTACATAAAACGCCGTCCCATGCTGTTCCGCTTGCTGCTTCGTGAAGTTAAAAGAGTGGCCGCTGATCATAGCCTGATCCTGACGCTGCTGCTGGCGCCGCTGGTGTACGTGTTCTTTTACGGCAGTATATATCAGTATAAGGCCGAGGAGGAAGTCCCCATTGCGGTGGTGGACGAAGACCGCACCGGCCTTTCCCAAACGCTGATCACGCAGATCGACAACTCGCAGATGGTGAAAGTGGCCCTGCGCACCACGCTGGAAGGCGCGAAGGAAAGCATGTACCATGGCCATACGCAGGGTTTCCTGTATATCGAAAAAGGGATGGAACAAAAGGTGCTGTCGCTCCGGCAGGCGAACATGGTGCTGGCCGTGAACGCCGCGCGCTTCCTGCCTTCCAGCGAAGTGGCCGGCGCCATCACGCAGATAGGCCTTACCGTGGGCGCGGGCGTGCGGTTGCAATACCTGCAGAAAAAAGGGATGAATACCGAAATGAGCATGCAGGAAGTGATGCCCCTCAACGTTGATTACCGCCCGATGTTCAACAGCCGTTCGGATTATGGCACGTTTTTGTTGCCCGGTTTGATTGCCATGATACTACAGCAAACATTACTCATCGGCCTGGCCGGCGGCTCCGCGGCCGAAAGGCAGCGCGGCTCGCTCCGCGAATGGATACAAACTGCCGGGGGCAACGCTTCCACGGCCCTCTGGGGCAAAGGCATGTTTTACTTCCTGCTCTTCTGCGCGTATGCTTACTTCTTCCTGACGGTCAACTTCCGCGTACTGGAATTGCAGATATTGGGAAGCGGCTGGGAACTGGCGCTGATCACGGTGATATTTCTGCTGTCGCTTATCCCGATGGGCATTTTCACCGGGCTGCTCTTTAAATCGCAACTGTTGGCCACACAGCTGATGGTCTTCTCGACATACCCCATCTTCCTTATCACCGGCTACAGCTGGCCTTTGTCGGAAATGCCGCCGTTTATCAAAGCCGTTTCCTACATGCTCCCCATCACGCCGTTCCTCGGTTTGTACCAGGGCATCGTGCAGCAGGGGGCGCATATTACGGACAGGCTGCCGGACCTGTATCACCTCATGGCGCTGTGGTGTTTTTATACCGCTGTCTGCCTTTGGAAGATGCGCCGCCTCGAAAAACAAAACATCGTCGCCCATGCGGTCTAAAGGCGGCATACTGATCACGCTCATGCTGGGCACGATCATGTCGTCGCTCGACAGCTCCATCGTGAACATCTCGCTGCCCATCATGCAGGAACAGTTCGGCAGCCGGATGGATGAAGTGCAGTGGGTGGTGACGGCCTACATGATGGCGTTCTCCGTTTTCATGCCGCTGACCAACTGGCTGAAGAACCGGATCGGCTTTTTCAACCTGTACGTCACGAGCCTGGGCATTTTCACCATCGGATCGTTGCTGTGCAGCCTGTCGGGTTCCCTGGAAGGACTGGTAGCGAGCCGCATCGTGCAGGCCATTGGCGGCGGGGCTTTGCAGCCAACGGTGCTGGCCATGCTCACGTATATTTTCCCGCCGGAGATCAGGGGGAAGATGATGGGCTGGTGGGGATTCGGCGTGGTGATCGGGCCGGCGCTGGGGCCTACATTGGGCGGGGTGCTGACCGAGCACCTGGGGTGGCCTTCCATCTTCTGGATCAACGTGCCCATCGGCGTTATTACCCTCGTCATGTGTTATGTGTACCTCGGGTTTATGCGGCAACAGGAGAAGACGAAACAGCGCTTCGATACGCCGGGCTTCGCTTTGCTCACTACATTCCTCGTTACGCTGCAGCTGGGGATTTCGCGGCTGGAGAAAGACAGCACCACCCTGCTGGGGTTCATCGCATACTTTACCGTGGCGGCCTTATCGCTGGTATTTTTCATTCTTTGGGAAAGAAACCGCCGCGACGGGATCTACGACATCCGGATTTTCCGTAACTGGCCTTTCGTTTCCGCGCTGATGGTGACTTCCGTTCGGTCGGCGGCGTTGTTTGGCGGGGTGTTTCTCCTGCCCTTCCTGTTGCAGCGGCATATGCATTTTTCTGAAATGAATGCCGGGCTGCTGCTCCTCCCCGCTTCGGTGACGCTGGCGCTCATGATGCCGTTGGCCGGGAACTGGGTGGATCATCATAGTCCGCGCGGGATCGCCATCGTGGGACTGCTGCTGCTGTCGGTGACGATGGTATTGTTTGGACGGATGGACGTGGGCAGTGGCGTGGCGTTTATCGTGATCACGATGCTCATCCGCGGCGTGGGACTGGGCTGCCTGATGACACCGGTGACGGTGGCCACAGTGAACGCCGTGCCGCGCCCCCTCATCACGCAGGCTTCTTCGCTCAACAACCTCGTGCTCCAGGTATCGGGGGCGATCGGTGTGGCGGTATTGTCGGTGGTGCACCAGCAGGTGGGTGATTATTACCTGGCGCGCGGCTACAGCGCGCCTTCGGCCGAGCACCTGGCGTTGCAATACAGTTTCAGCATATCGGCGGCATTACTGGTGGTGGCAGTGGTGCCCGCGCTTTTTATTTCCAACCGGCGGGCGCAAAAGCACCTGCCGCCCACGCCGGCAACGGTAAAAATTCCGTAATTTGGCGCATGCAGAAGACACCAGGGCCTATCGGCGTTTTTGATTCGGGTTACGGCGGGTTGACCGTTTTGAAAGAGATCGTGAAAACCTTGCCCGCATACGATTACATCTACCTGGGCGACAATGGCCGCGCACCTTACGGCGGCCGTTCTTACGAGACCGTTTACCACTACACGCTCGAATGTGTGCAGCACCTGTTCAACATGGGTTGCCACCTGGTGGTGCTGGCCTGCAACACGGCTTCGGCCAAGGCATTGCGGACCATCCAGCAAAACGATCTGCCGAAGATCGACCCGGAGCGCAGGGTGCTGGGCATTATCCGGCCAACTACCGAGATCGTGGGGAATTATTCGCGCAGCCGGAACGTGGGGGTCTTCGGGACGGCGGGCACCGTCAATTCCCAGAGTTATCCTATTGAGATCGAGAAGTTCTTCCCGGACGTGACGGTATTCCAGCAGGCCTGCCCGATGTGGGTGCCGTTGGTGGAGAATGCGGAATACGAGAGCGAGGGGGCGGATTTCTTCATCCGGAAATACATCCGGCAGCTGATGGTGCAGTCGGAAGACATTGATACCATCGTGCTGGGGTGTACGCATTACCCCTTGCTGGCCGACAAGATCCGGCAATATCTGCCGGGGGATGTGACCTTGTTGTCGCAGGGAACGATTGCGGCGGCGGGGCTGGCCGATTACCTGGAGCGGCACCCGGAAATCCGGGAGAAATGCAGTATGGGGGGCACGCGAACTTTTTACACGACAGACGATACGGCTACGTTCGACCGGCAGGCGGGGATATTTTTCGAGCAGCCGGTAGAGAGCAGGCACCTGGTATTGTAGGGATGTAAAAAATCCGTACATTGGAGAGGAACTTTTCATCTAAATTCACTTCACTATGCTAAGTAAATCAATACAGGACGCACTGAATGCGCAGGTAGGGCTGGAAGCAGCGTCGTCGCAGGCGTACCTGGCGATGGCTTCCTGGGCCGATATCCAACCGGGGCTCCAGGGCGTTGCCGACTTTTTCTACCAGCAATCCGACGAGGAAAGGGTGCATATGCTGAAGCTTCTCAAGTTCATCAACGAGCGGGGCGGTTTTGGCGTGGTGCCTGAGCTGAAGCAGCCCATCATTACGTTCCTTTCGCTGAAACGCGCGTTCGAGGAGTTTCTGACCCATGAGATCAAGGTGTCGGAAAGCATCAACGACCTGGTACACCAGGCCCTGCAGGAAAAAGACTATGCCACGCATAACTTCCTTCAATGGTATGTATCCGAGCAAATCGAGGAGGAAAGACTGGCCCGCACGCTGAACGATAAGCTGGAGCTTATCGGGGAAGACAAGAGCGGCCTTTACCTGTTCGACCGCGACATTCTGAACTACCGCGCCCAGGTTGCCCGGGGCGGTAAATAGGGAGCGCATAAAATCATGATCACGACCGGCGAAAGCCGGTCTTTTTTTTGCCTGGTAATAAAGGAAGAGCCGCCCTACGCTGATAGCCCCACCTGTCGCCACACGTATCGTACACCTTTCCGCTACTTGAAGTTGACTGAAAAAACAGAAAAAACCACGCGGATGCGTGGTTTCGGAGGTTATACCGGCGGCTGAGCATAGACGCCGGATTTGAATAATGCTAACAAAGTCGCGGTGAGTTTGTCAACTTAGATGCCAGACAAAGGGTATATGCAAAACTTTCATTTTCCTTCAGGTTAGCCGGGCAGGTTTGTACCGTTGCATACACCTTACCCGCGAATACGGGCTCAAACGCTTGCTGGCAGGAATCTCTGTAAGAATATGCCAAAATTAGTGCAAACGTTTCCTTAATCTTCTTCCTTATCCTCCACCGTCTGCGCCTCGCGGTTCTTTTGGGCGCGAATGGTTTTGAGGTGCCCGGTGGGGGTTTTGCCGTAGTGGTAATTGAAGAGGCGGGAAAAGTGCCCGAGGTCGGAGAAGCCGGTCATATAGGCGATTTCGGTGAGCGAGTATTTCTCCTGTTCCATGAGGTCCACAGCCCGTTCCATGCGCTTTTTGCGGATGTATTCACCGAAACTCATGTCTTCGACATCGTTGGAGAATTCGTCGTTGAGGTAGTATGGATTGGCGTCGAGCTTGCGGGCGAGGCCGGGCAGGCTGAGGCAGATATTGGTATCTACCTGGTCCTGCACCAGGGCGGAGAGCTCCTGCATCCATTCGGGCTTGGGCTTACGTTCGGCATAGCGTTGCGTGAGGAAGCGGTGGAATATTTCCATGAGCACGTGTTCGGAGTACGCAGGCGGTTTGGTGATGCCGGGGAGTTGGCTGGCCCAGCTGTAAAGGGCGTCGTAAAAGATGATGCCCTGGCGGGTGAGCTCTTCGCCGGGCGGGATGTTAAGGGCGAGGCCTTCCGCGATGGCGCGGAAGCCCGCTGCCTGCGGACAGGGCTCATTGCGCAGGGGCGTGAGGCTGCGGATTACCGGAGACATGACTGCCAGTGCGGGGTCGGGCAATGAATGGCGGCGCAGGAAAATATCGAACAGGCAGGTGTGCACGCCGTAAGTGAAATAATCGGTGCCACGCAGCCCGAACGGAATGGCTTTTTCAGCCCTGGCGAAAAAGATCACCCGGGGCTCGGGGAGGTACGTAATATCTGCTTCCGGATCGATGAGCTTTTTGATGAGCCAGATGCAGGCGATACGGTCGAGGGTCGGATGTTCACAGGTTACCCATTTCATAATTAGACGCGGTTTATGATATGATTTGAAGATGGTTAAGAGGTAGAAAATGAAACTTTTCAGTCATATTCCCTGTTAACCGATTCCTAATCGATGAAAATCTTCCCGGAAACCGCTGCAACAACGGAGTTGCAGGACTTATTGTCTTTACAACACAATCCCATCCGCACAATTTTCTGCAAAAAAAATTTGGACATGCGGGAATAATTGTATTATTTGGCTTAAAATGCAAACGATTGCACTTATTTCGTGCAAACGATTGCAGTTAAATGGGCGCAACCAAAATTACACGTATCAAGAAATGAGAAAATAGTACCAGGACAGCTGAATTCCATACCATGTTATGATGATCTTTGGACGAACGTTATGAAAATCACCGGCAAATTCCCTTCCCTGCCGGTAAAACTTACATCGGTCAGATCTATACGTCTTTACAGGAATGAAGTTGGCCATTAATCTATGAAATGAGCGCCGGTCAAGCGCTCCGGTAGAACACGTTATAAAAATGCCAATCACAATCACCAGTCAAAACTGATTTTTGATGAGAAAATTTCACGTTAGAAAGCTGCTGCTGCTACCCGGCGCAGGCTTCCTGGCAGCAGGCCTCTGGGCTATTCCCGCCCACGCGGTCAATTACAGTCCGGATCCCCCCGCAGGCGCCAGCTCCAGTTGGGCCGCCGTCAACGGTTCCGTAACCGACGATTTCGGCAAGCCCATCGCCGGCGTGACGGTCCGCCGCAAATCCGGCGCCGGTAACGCCGTAACAGACGCAGACGGAAACTTCTCCCTTTCCGCAGACCCCGGCGAAACGCTCGTGTTCTCGCACCCGGGTTTCCGCATCACCGAGGCTGCCGCATCCGCCGGTAATGACATACGGGTGCAAATGCTCCCCTCCCTGCAGGACAGCGACTCCGTGTACAACATCCTCTACGGCCGGCAACGCAAAGCCACCACCGTGCAATCCGTTGCCCAGCTCGGCTCCCGCGACCTCAACCGCACCTTCTCCACCAGCCTGCACGGCATGATGGCAGGAAGACTGGCGGGCTACAACGTCAGCTATACCCCGGGCATCCCGGGAGAAGAATCCTTCTCCCCCAACCTCCGCGGCCAGTCGCCCATGATCATGATCGACGGCGCCCCGGCGCGCAACATGACCAACATCAACCCCGAGCAGATCGAATCCGTGACGCTGCTCAAGGATGCATTGGCCACCGCGATGTACGGCATGCGCGCCTCCAACGGGGTGCTGCTCATCACCACCCGCAAAGGCGATAAAGCCAGCGGCCAGCGCATCTCCTTTACGGCGGGCGTGGGCACTTCGCAGATGCTGAAGGAATACAAACCCCTCAGTTCCTACGATTACGCCCGGCTCTATAACGAAGCCCTCGCCAACGACGGACAGCCTGCCATCTATTCCCAGCAGGACCTCGACCATTACCGCAACGGCACCGATCCTTACGGCCACCCGGACGTGGACTGGCGCAAGGAAGTGCTGAACAAAAACGCCCTCATGCAGCGGTACGACCTGAACATCTCCGGCTCCCGCGGCAATGCGCGTTATTTCGTGGACCTGAACTACACCAACCAGGCCGGCCCCTTCAAAACAGAAGGTTTCAATAAATACAACACCAACGCCGATATGCAGCGGTACCTGATCCGCTCCAATGTGGACGTGCAGATCAACCGCAGCATCTCCGCCAGCCTCAACCTGGCCGGCCGCATACAGAATAACAACGAACCCGGTGGTTTCGGTCCCAACATCATGGCCGGCATCCACAACACCCCGCGCAACGCCGCACCGGTGACGAACCCCGACGGCTCGCTCGGCGGAAATAATACGTACGAAAACAACCTGTACGGCGCCACCGTGCGAAGCGGCTACGCCAACCTTTACGGGCGCGACATCAACGCCGAACTGAACATCCGCGCGGATCTCGGCGATATCACCAGGGGCCTCTGGTTCCGGGTGGGCGGTTCCTTCTACACGAACTTCACCGAATACATCGTGCGCACCAAGCAAAACGCCGTGTACCAGCTGTACGTGGATCCCGCCACCGGCGATACCAGCTATCTCAAGACCGGCGAGGACACCGACATGGTGAACGTGCGCGAATCCAGCACCACCGAGCGTTTCTTCTATACCGACGCGCAACTGGGCTGGACGCGCGGGTTCGGCAACCACCACTTCAACGCCATGATCGGCGCCAATTACGACAACCGTATCCTGGGCTCCCAGCTGCCGCAGTTCTTCCTCGGCACCAACGCCCGCCTGCAGTACGATTACGCCGGGAAGTACCTCTTCGAAGCCGCCATCGGCTACAACGGCACCAACCGCTACCACCCCGACCGCCGCTATGGCGCGTTCCCGGCTTTCGGTATCGGCTGGAACATCGCCAAAGAAGACTTCCTGAACAAGGACTGGGTGAACATGCTGAAACTGCGCGCCACCTACGGCCTCACCGGCAACGCCTTCAACGCCACCCGCACCTCCGGATCGGGCGAGTCGTATTTCGTGTACAACCAGTATTACGTAAACGGCACCGGCTACAGCTTCGGGAATTCGCATTCCGCCGTTACAGGCGTGCGGGAAGGCGCCCTCAACAATCCTTACGTTTCCTGGGAAAAAGCCCGCAAGTTCAATGTAGGCGTAGATGTGGAGCTGCTCGACAGCAGGCTCGCCTTCACCGCTGAATATTACAACGATCTCTATTACGACCTGCTCCAGGCGCGCGGCACCAATACGGCGCTCCTCGGCATCGGTTATCCTGAAGAAAACATCGGCAAGCAACGCCGCAAGGGCATGGAATTTACCGCTACCTATCGCGGAACCGCCGGCAAGCTCAGTTATTACGCTTCGGGCAACCTGGCGGTGTACCATGGCCTGGATGAATTCCTGGATGAAACATACCGTCCGTATCCCTGGCTGTACCGCACCGGCAACTACACCGGCCAGAGCTATGGCTACCTTGCGGAAGGGCTTTTCCAGAGCGAAGCCGAGATCGACCGCAGCGCCTGGATCGATGGTTACCGGCCCCAGCCCGGCGACATCAAATACAAAGACCTGAACGGCGACAACCGGATCAACGCCTTTGACCAGACGATGATCACGCCCGGCAAACCGAATATCAACTACGGCCTGAACCTGGGCCTGGGCTGGAAAGGCTTTGACCTGGCCGTTCTCATCCAGGGAGTGGGGAACCGCTATTCCAATGTGCGGCTCGCGGAATTCGAAAACAACGGCCAGGGCAATGCCTGGGAACACCACCTCGGCCGCTGGACGCCCGAGACGGCCGCTTCCGCCACTTATCCCCGCCTGACGGTAGGCACCAATTTCAACAATTCCCGTACTTCCAGCTATTGGATCCGCAACACTTCGTTTGTGCGGCTGCGCAATGCCGAACTGGGGTATAACCTGCCGGAGACTTTCGCGCGCAGGTTCCGCCTTGCTTCCGCCCGCTTCTTCCTGAACGGCACCAATTTGCTGACCTGGTCGAAGTTCAAAGATTCCGATCCGGAAAACCTGCTCGGCAATTACCCGGCCAGCCGCGTGATGTACGCCGGCCTTACCATCAAACTTTAATGCGCACCATCATGAAAAAACTCATCTACATCATACCTGCATTTGCACTGTTCGCCACGGTGGGGTGCAATAAAAACCTGGAGGAAGGTCCGCTGGAAAACCTCGACTCGTCCTTCATTTTCGACCCGGTAGACAAGAACGGCTCCTATGCCGAACAGTTCCTGAACGATATCTATGGCAACATGCCCAACGGCTGGAACCGTATCGGAAACTCCATGCTCGACGCCGCTACAGACGATGCCGTGCCTTCGCAGCGCGGGAGCTCTATTGAAGACCTCCGCTTCGGCCGCTTCGACGCGTTCGGCAACCCCGACGATGTATGGTCGGCGCGCTACACCAGCATCCGGAAGGTGAACGTCTTCCTTGCCAACATCGGCAAAGTGCCGATCATCGACGAAACGAAGGACTTCTGGAAAGCCGAAGCCCGTTTCCTGCGCGCCTATTCCTACTTCGAGCTGCTGAAACGCTACGGCGGCGTTCCGCTCATGGGCGACAGGATCGGCACCCTCGCCGAAGACCTCCAGCTTCCCCGCAGCTCATTTGAAGACTGTGTGAATTACATTTCCGCCGAACTGGATGCCATCAAGCCACTCGTGCGCACATACACCAACACCGGCGGCGACTATGGCCGTATCACGAATACAGCCGTGCTGGCCCTTCAATCCAGGCTGCACCTCTATGCCGCCAGCCCGCTCTTCAACGCCGGCAACCTCGCCACCGCCAACCGCGAACTGACCGGTTACACCGATGTTTCCGACGCTGCCGTGAAAGCCCGCTGGGAAAAAGCCGCCGCCGTTTCCAAAGAACTGCTCGACCTGAACCTTCATACCATCGAATCCAACTACCCCGGCGTATTCATCACCCGTAACAGCAAGGAGATCATCCTCTCCTACCTCCGCGCCAACACCAGCGACGTGGAGCAGAACAACGGGCCCGTAGGCTACACGAAATTCAGCCACAGGGGGTATACCAGTCCAACCGAAGAACTGGCCGAAGCTTTCCTTATGAAAAACGGCAAGCCTATCACCGATCCCACATCCGGCTACGACCCCAACGCCCCCGCCGTGGGCCGCGACAATCGGTTCCAGCATGTGTTTTTCTACAACGGCGTGCGCTGGATGAGAAGGCCGGTGGAAACGTTTGAAGGCGGGCTCGACCGTCCGGGCGGCAACCGCACCCAAACACAGACAGGCTATTATCTCCGCAAGTTCATGTACGACGCCAACAACGCCACTTCGCTGGGCACGCAGCCGCACAACTTCCCGCTTTTCCGCAACGCGGAGATTTTCCTCAACTACGCGGAAGCGCTGACGGAAGCAAATGCCACCACGCAAACGGCAGCCGTAACGGCACTGAACAGGATACGCAACAGGGGCGGATTCAACGACCCTATTCCCAATTCGGTTTCCAGGGACGACCTGCGGCAACTGATCCGCAACGAGCGCCGCGTGGAGCTTTGCTTTGAAGAGCACCGCTACTGGGATATACGCCGCTGGATGATCGCCAAACAGGTACTCGGCGGCGACCTGCACGGCCAGCGCATCGTCCGCAACGACGACGGAACCCTCACCTACACCCGCGTTTCGGTGGGCCAGGTGAACTTCTCGGACCGCATGTATCTCTATGCCATCCCGCAGGCCGAGATGTACAGAAACCGCAACCTGAAACAAAATCCCCTTTGGTAATCCGATAAAGCTTCCGTTATGAAAAAGATATTTTCCACCCTTATACTGATCTGCCTGTTCGTCCAGGCCATGGCCCAGGACGTGCGCAGAAACGTGAGGGGCACCGTCAGGGACGCCAACGGAGCCATTCCGGGGGTGACTATTTTCGAAAAGGACGTGCCCGGCAACGGCACCACTACCACCGAAACGGGCACTTTCAACCTGTCTGTCCGCGGGAAAAGCAATATTCTCGTTTTCAAATTCGTGGGCTACCTCTGTCCGTCGCTGGAACGCGGAATCATGGAGAAGTCAACATCGCCGGCAAAAGCGAAATCAACGTTACGTTGCAGCAAGATGTGAAGGGGCTGGAAGAAGTGATGGTCGTGGGTTACGGCCGCACCACCAAACTCAGCAACACCGTAGCCACCAGCTCCGTAACGGGCGACGAGATCCGCCGCGTACCCACCGCCAGCCTGCAGAACGCACTGGTGGGCAAGCTGCCCGGCTTTTTGGCCATGCAGCGTTCGGGCCAGCCCGGCCGCGATGGTGCGGAGTTCCTCATCCGCGGCGCATCCACCTTCTCCGGCAACAGGAACCTGACGCCGCTGATCATCGTGGACGACGTGGAATTTACCGGTAACTTCTCCGACATCGATCCCGAGCAGGTGGCGAGTGTGACCATCCTGAAAGACGCGGCTTCCGCCGCCGTTTACGGGATCAAGGGCGCCAACGGCGTTATCGTGGTGACCACCATCCGCGGGCAGAGCGGGAAAGCGCAGATCCGGCTGACGAGCAACTACGGCCGCCAGGGCAACAGCATCCGCCCGCGCTTCCTCAGCGCTTACGACCATGCGCGCCTGCGCAACGACGCACTGGTGAGCGACGGTTTGCCGAAAGAATATACCGACGAAGACCTGGACCACTGGAAAAACGGCACCGATCCTTACGGGCATCCCGACATCGACTGGTGGGACGAGCTGATCCGCAAATCCACTACCCAGACCAAGAACAACCTCAGCATTACCGGCGGTTCGGACAAGATGCGGTACTTCATTTCGGTGGGGCACCTCTTCCAGAACGGTATCCTGAAAGATTTCCGCGAGCCCGGCTCTTCCGTGAACCCGAACTATTACCTCAAACGCTACAACTACCGCAGCAACCTCGACTTCCAGGTGACGCCCACGCTGGACCTGGGGCTGGATGTATCCGGGTATTTCGGGGAAGAAAACGAGCCCAACACACGCGGCCGCGCCAACCGGAACAAGATCTGGTTTGAACTGTATGATTACAAGGCGCTGCCGCCTATGGCTTATCCCATCTACAACCCTGACGGCACTTTCGGCGCCGCGCCGGAAACAGTGGTAACGGGTAATGGTGCTGGCAACAACATCGTGGGCAGATTGATGAAAGGCGGATACAGGAGAGATTTTGAGAACGATATGCAGGTGAACCTCCGCGCCTCCCAGAAACTGAATTTCATCGCATCCGGCCTGAAGCTTTCCGCGCTCGTGAGCTATTCCAGCAACCAGGGCTTCAGCCGCGACCTCGGGCGTACCAACTTCCTTTCGTTCATTTACAACAGCAAAAACCAGACGTACACCCCGCTGCTGCCCAATACCTACCGCGACGAGAAATATTCGCTCGGCAGTACCGCCACCACCGTGGAGAAGCGCCTCAACACGCAGCTGTCCCTCAACTACGACACCACTTTCGGCCGCGACCACCACGTGTATGCGCTCGTGCTGCTGAACCAGTTCTCTGAAACGGAAGGAGCTGCTTTGCCGGAAAATTTCCGGGGGTATACTTTCCGTTTGGGATATGATTACCGGAAGAAATACCTCATCGAGTTCAATGGCGCGTACAACGGCACCGACCGCTTCAAGGCCAGCAACCGCTACGGCTTCTTCCCGGCAGTGTCCGGCGGCTGGAACATCGCGGAGGAGCCTTTCTTCAAGAACAACGTCAATTTCATGGACCTGCTGAAGATCAGGGGGTCCATCGGGATGACGGGCACCGACGATATCAACAACACCTATCAATACCTCTACGAGCACGTGTATAACAACGGCCTGGGATATAACTTCGGTGAAAGCCCGCGCAGCTTTTCCGGGATTTACGAAGGCGTGCTCGGGAACGAGAACGTAAGCTGGGAAAAAGAGTTGCAATGGAACGTGGGTACGGATATGAACTTTTTCAAGAATAAGCTGTCGTTCACGGCGGAAGTGTTCAAAAGAAAAAGGACCGACATCCTGCTGCCCCGCCAGAGCCTCAGTTCCATCATCGGTATCGGCCTGCCGCCGTCTAACCTGGCGCAGGTTTCCAACCGTGGCTTCGAGCTGAACCTGAATTACAACAACAAGATCGGCCAGTTCAATTACCGGATCAATGCGAATACTTCCGTAGCCAAAAACCGGATCGACTTCATGGACGAAGGCGCTCCTCCCTATTCCTGGCTGCGCCAGACGGGCGGGCAAACCAACCGCGAGCTGGGATACGTAACGGAAGGATTTTATTATGATGAGGCGGATGTGGACAGAAGCCCGCTCCCCGTGGGCCCCAGGCCGCTGCCTGGCGATCTGAAGTATAAGGATTTGAATAACGACGGGAAGATCGACCCTTACGACATGGCTTACAACCGGTATTCCAACACCCCCACCACGCAATATGCGATGACGCTGGGCGGTGACTGGAAAGGCCTGAGCTTCTCCATAACGTTCCAGTCGGCCACCAACTTCGTGCTGAGCCAGTTTGCAGAAGCGGTGACGCCTTTCTTCGGCAACCTCCGCCAGGTGCACCTCGATGCCTGGACCCCGGCAAACCGCGACAACGCGAAGTTCCCGCGGATCTCCACTATGGACAACATCAGCAACGCCCTTAGCAACCCTTCTGACTTCTGGACGGTGAAAGGCGATTACATCAAGCTGCGCAACGCCGAGATCGGTTATACGGTGCCCCGCCGCATCACCAGCTCGCTGCGCCTGCAGCAGGTGAGGATCTACGCCAACGGCTCCAACCTCCTGACCTGGATGCTCGGCCCGAACCTGTACGACCTCGATCCTGAGGTTTCGTCGAAAACGGAAGGCGGGGTATACCCGACGCAGCGCGTTTACAACGTAGGCCTGAACGTTAACTTTTAAAACCGGACAAACATGAAAAGCATCTATAAAATCTGTTTCGCCGCGATGGCAAGTGCGGGCGTCTTCACGTCCTGCGCGAAGAAAGACCTGCTGGACCCTACGGTTGTGCGGACGTTGAACGAGGAGCTGACGTTCAGCGACAGCGTCCGGACCGTGGCTTTCGTAACCGCGATCTACAGTGAGC
>NZ_CALNBI010000345.1 GCF_937874145.1 uncultured Chitinophaga sp.
TGATAGTCCTCCGCATAATAAAACGTCGGGGCCGGCAGCACCTCGGTCGTGATCTCGCCGAACGCCGCGTCGAGCAGGCGCCATTCCGTACCCAGGCTGTCCAGCAGCCTGCGGTTCACGCCGTATGCGAGGGAATATTCCCGCAGGGTCGAGAAAAGCGGCATATTCTGGCGTTCCAGCTGGATGCGGAGCACGTTGGCTACGTCCGCCCATTTCAGCGTTTCCCTGATATCATAGGAAACATTTACGTCGAGCGCTTTGGCGATGTGCTTGGGAATGAGCGTCGGCGGACCAACAACGGTTACTTCCGCGCCCAGTTTCTTCAGGCAGTAGATGTTGGACAGCGCCACGCGGGAATGCATGATATCGCCGCAAATGGCGATCTTCTTGCCTTCCACGCTGCCGAGCTTCTCCCTGATGGAGAAGGCGTCAAGCAGGGCTTGCGTGGGATGCTCGTTGATGCCGTCTCCGGCGTTGACGATGGGTACGTTGATGTGCTTGGCGAGGAAGTGGGGCGCCCCCGTGGCCGAGTGCCGCATCACCACCATATCCACTTTCATGGACAGGATGTTGTTGACGGTATCGATGAGGGTTTCGCCTTTGGATACGGACGATCCGGAAGCCGAGAAGTTCATCACGTCCGCGCCAAGGCGCTTCTCCGCCAGCTCAAAAGAGAGCCGCGTGCGTGTAGAGTTCTCGAAAAATACATTGACGATGGTGGTATCCCGTAAGGTGGGCACTTTCTTGATCGGGCGCTGCAATACTTCCTTGAATTGATCAGCCGTTTGAAAGACGAGTTCTATATCCTGACGCGTCAGGTCACGTATACCCAGCAGATGTTTAACAGACAGTGACATTCTAAGGTGCAAATATATAGGTTTTATGCAATCAGCACAACTTCGTCTTTACCATCGCGTTCGTTCCACAAGACTTTTACGCGCTCCGTAATGATCGCGTCGATCGTGCGGCCCGTATAATCGGGCTGGATGGGCAGCTCACGGCTGAAACGGCGGTCTACCAGCACGCAGAGCTCTACTTTGGCCGGACGGCCGAAATCCAGCATGGCGTCCATGGCCGAACGGATGGTGCGGCCGGTGTAGAGCACATCGTCGATCAGGATCACTTTTTTATTGTCGATGGAAAATGCGATATCGGTTTCGTTGGGAACATGCAGGTTGCCGCTCTTGTAGTCGTCACGGTAAAAGGTGATGTCCAGCTTGCCGTATGGGATATTGGCGGAAGGCACCAGCGCCTGAAGGTGGCGGTAGATACGGTCCGACAAAAAGATGCCCCTGGGCTGGAGCCCTATCACCACGGTATCTTGGAAGTCGAGGTGGTTCTCCACCAGCTGGTGGCTCAGCCTTTCGATCGTGATCGCCAGTTGCCGGTCTGTCAGGATTGATTTCAAATCAGGTGAAATTTAAAAGTCAAAAATAAGGATGAAGGACCGGAATAAAAAATGATTGCCGGAGCGGGCCATTGACGTACATTTGAAGGGTAAATCGCATCCGGTCATGAAAATCTTAAAAACCATGCTCATTACCTTGTCGCTGTTCGGCCTTTTTTCCGATACCTCGGGCCAGATGAAAACGGGCGAAACCGTGCCCGACTTCTCCCTGCAGGATCAGGACAACCACACCTTCCGCCTGTCCGAAGCCCTCGCAAAAGGCCCGGTGGTGGTGTATTTCTATCCGAAAGACGATACGCCCGGCTGTACCAAGGAGGCCTGCTCCTTCCGCGACAGCTTCGCCGCCTTTACCGACGCCGGCGCGCAGGTAATCGGCATCAGCTCCGACGATGTGGCATCCCACAAGAAATTCGCCCAGAAACATAACCTCCCTTTCACCCTGCTGGCCGACGAAAAGAACGAGGTCCGCAAGTTGTTCGGCGTGCCCAAAACCATGATGCTCCCCGGCCGCGTCACCTACGTGCTCGACCGCAAGGGCACCGTGGTGCACCAGTTCAACTCCATGACGCAGGCTACCCAGCACGTGGAAGAGGCGCTGGCGGCGATTAAAAAGCTGTAATCTTTACCGCACGAAATTTGGCAAAGGCGTCCTTCGGGGCGCCTTTTGTTTTTCCGGTAATTACATAAAAAAAGCCGCTCCGGTGGGAGCGGCTTTCGTATAACTTGTATGCCTTGTTACGCTTCTTTCAGGAAGGGGTAACGATAATCCGTGGGCGAAACCAGGGTTTCTTTCACGGTGCGGGCGCTGAGCCAGCGATAAAGGTTCAGCATGGAGCCGGCCTTGTCGTTGGTTCCGGAAGCGCGGGCGCCGCCGAAAGGCTGCTGCCCTACTACTGCGCCGGTGGGCTTATCGTTGAGGTAGAAGTTGCCGGCCGCGTTCACCAGTTTTTTAGTGGCGAGGTCGAGCGCGTAGCGGTCCTGCGCGAAGATGGCGCCGGTGAGGGCGTATTCGCTGGTGCCGTCCACCAGTTCGATGGCTTCTTCGAATTTATCCGCGTCGTAGGTGTAGATGGTGAGCACGGGGCCGAAGATCTCTTCGCACATGGTCACGTACTTCGGATCGGTGGTTTCGATGACGGTGGGCTCGATGAAGTACCCTTCCGTTTTCGCGTAGTTGCCGCCGGCGATGATTTTCGCTTTCGGGTCCTTTTTCGCGTTCTCGATGTACGCTGCAATTTTATCAAAAGAGCGCTCGTCGATCACCGCGTTGATGAAGTTGCCGAAGTCTTCGGTGGTGCCCATTTTCATGGTCTTCAGCTCGGCTGCCAGCTTCGTCTTGATCTCTTCGGCGATGTTGCTGGGGAGATAAGCGCGGGAAGCGGCGGAGCATTTCTGGCCCTGGAACTCGAAAGCGCCGCGGGCAAGGCCTGTTACCACTGCGTCGGGATCGGCGGATTTGTGCACCAGCACGAAATCCTTACCGCCGGTCTCGCCTACGA
>NZ_CALNBI010000346.1 GCF_937874145.1 uncultured Chitinophaga sp.
CATAAGCTGGACCGGTCGGAAGAGCAGAAGCACCCCCGCACCATGGATTCCTGGTACCTGCACCACCCGCTGGTAAATCTTGCGCGGATGGTGAAGCAAGGGGTGGAGGAAGTGAAGGAAATGCTGATGCATTCGGTCGAATACGCCATCAAAGTTGCCCACCATTTCAATTACGAATGGCCGGTTTTTTATCACCTGGACACGCTTGAAGTGCTGAAGGCCGAAACGGAGCCCGGCAAAGGCGGGGAGCACGATGTGGCGGGGATTTATACGCTTTCTGCTCAGCCAAAAACCGGCGAAGAGCGCTTTCTCGAAGAAGCCGCCGCCGCAGGCCGCTCCCTTGCGAAGAAGGGCTTCAACCTGTTCTACCAGGCAAACGTGACCGCTTTCGGCGCCAAAGCCCTATTGCGTTTGTATCTCATCAAAAAGGAAAAAGTCTTCCTGAAAACAAGCCTGACGGCCCTGGCTACCATCATGCGCAATACTTCTTTATGGGACTGCAATTACGGCCACGGTAAACAATATCCAACCTTTTTCATGCTGTTCCCGCTGAAAGATGCGCCGTATGCCGCGGTGTATGAAGAAATAGAGGTGATGTCGTCCATGCACGACTATCTCAAAATGGCGAAGGACGCGAAATTACCGGAGCATATCACCCTGCTGTTATCCGAATTCATCCGGTTTATGATCCACCGCTGCGCATTCTACTTCCCGCCAATGGTGAACAATGAAATGCTGGTGGATAAGCCGAAAACCGGCGAAATCGAAACAGATACCTGGATCCCGATCGAAGATCTGCAGGACGGCTGGAACCAATCCGGTACGGTGGGTCAAGAGGTTTATGGCGCCGGCGTTCCCTTCGGCATAGTGCCACGGCATTACAAAGTCCTCAATGAATGGAATTGCACCGTTTTTATCGATTACCCCATGCACGACGATGTGAAACAGTTGGAAAACGGCGTAGAGATTGAAGTCACCGGCCATCCGGCCATGTTCTGCAGGATGCGGCTGCTGCCGGAAGATGAGGAACCTCTTCCCGCATGCCGTGTCTTGATCGGCGGTGCGGAAATAAAAGGCAAGAAACAGGACGATGGCAGCGTGGAGTTCTCCATTCCCGGCAAATGCGTCATTGCACTGCATTTCGGTTAGTGCCCGGATAGCCGGATTCCGCGTACGCGCGTCGGTAGGCGAGCGGACTGTAAGATGTGAGGTCGCGAAATTGCTTATTGAAATTGGATAAGGTTTGAAACCCGCTTTCATACGCAATCTGCGCCACATCCATTTCCTTCTCCAACAGCAATTTACAGGCATATCCGATGCGGATTTCGCTCAGGAAGTCCGAAAAGGTTTTATTGGCGTGGGTTCGGAAATAGCGGCTGAAGGAAGTGGGCGTCATGTTAGCCAATGCAGCAGCGGCTTCCAGGCTGATCTTCTCCCTGAAATGCTGCATCACGTAAGCATGCACGCTGTTCATCCGCTCGGTGTCTTCGGCCTTCAGCGCATTCGTATAGCCTGCGCCGGCCAGCAGGTGGCAGGATTCTGATTCGGACAACAGGTGCAACAGCTCCAGCAATCCCAGCACCCGCTCGAAGTCGCGCAGCGCCGGCAATGCCTCCATGCGGCGGGCCGCCTCCTGTTGCGTTGGCCCCGTGAAACGGATACCCCGGCGCGACCGGTTCAGCAACTGCCGGATGCGCAACGCCTCATTTTTGGACAGGAGCGCGGGCCCCAGTAAATCTTCATGAAAATATATCACCACGCCTTCCGTCTGCCGCGAGCGGTCGCCCTCGAAATATTCGGGATCACTGCGCCAGAGGTGCGGTAGGTCCGGCCCGGTAAATACCAGGTCGCCGGGCGAAAACGGTTCCACATGGTCGCCGATGAAGCGCGTTCCCGTTCCCTGCAACACCACAAACAACTGGTATTCCGCATGGAAATGCCAGTTATGGTCGAAGTGCGGCGCATGCAGGTGCTGTACGGCAAAGGCGCTGTCGGGCGAGATGCGGGCTTTTTGAACGGCTTTCATGTTACCTTTTATTTGTCATTATTAAGATGTAAAACCGGAATTAAAGACAAAATACAGTCTGAATACGACATAATCGAGGAATGACGGGATTTTTTTATTTCGGAATTTGGGATTGAATTCAGATCAGCATGAAAATTCGATTCCACGTCTTAGTCCTCGTTTTATCCACGATGCTCTTTGCCGCCTGTGGCAGGGAGCAGGAGGGGCCGATGCAGGTGTTATTCCTCGGTCACGCTTCCACCCACCATCATTCCGCGCAATACATGCCGCTGCTGGCCTCCGCGCTGGCCACGGAAGGTATCCAGTTTACGTATGCCGACGATCCGGATGTCCTCAATGATGAAAACCTCCGGCAATACGATGTTTTGATGCTCTACGCGAACCACGACTCCATCACGCCTTCCCAGGAAGCCGCGCTGTTGTCGTTTGTGCGGGGCGGCAAGGGATTTGTGCCCGTCCACTGCGCCAGCTACTGCTTCCGCAATTCCGAAGAATTCGTGAAAATGGTGGGCGGACAATTCAAATCCCACGACACGGCCACCTTCCACGTCAACACCCTCGATACCACGCACCCTGTGACACAAGGCCTGGCGCCTTTTATCACCTGGGACGAAACCTATGTGCACGATCATTTGTCGGAAGACCGCACTGTGCTGCAAGAGCGCCCCGAAAACGGCCGTAACGAGCCCTGGACCTGGGTGAAACAATACGGCGACGGCCGCGTTTTCTACACGGCTTATGGCCACGACGAGCGCACCTGGGGCAACCCCGGCTTCCATCAGCTGATGAAAAACGGTATTCTCTGGGCGGCCGGCGACAAAGCCCGCCGCAAATGGGAGGCTTTCCGCAAAACCATGCCCACGCTGCAATACCGCGACGAAGCCAATATTCCCAACTACGAAAAACGCGATCCCGCACCGCGGTTCCAGCTGCCGCTCAGCCCGGATTCATCGGCGAAGCTGATACAGGTTCCGCCCGGGTTCGAACTGCAGCTTTTCGCTTCCGAGCCGGATATCATCAATCCCATCGCCATGGCCTGGGACGAAAAAGGCCGCCTCTGGGTGATCGAAACGGTGGATTATCCCAATACCGTGCGCGGCACGGAAGGGCAGGGCGACGACCGGATCAAGATCTGCGAGGATACCGATGGCGACGGCAAAGCCGATAAGTTCACCGTTTTTGCCGACAACCTGAACATCCCCACCAGCCTCGTTTTCGCGAACGGTGGCGTGATCGTTTCGCAGGCGCCGCATTTCCTGTTTTTGCAGGATACCAATGGCGACGATAAAGCCGATACACGCAAAACACTTATCACCGGCTGGGGTACGTTCGATACGCACGCCGGTCCTTCGAACCTGCAATACGGCATGGATAACATGATCTGGGGAACGGTGGGGTATTCCGGCTTCAGGGGCAATGCCGGCGGCCAGTACCAGGAATTCAGTCAGGGCGTGTACCGGTTCGAACCGGATGCGTCGAAGTTCGAATTCATGACCCCGACGAGCAACAACACCTGGGGCTTCGGCTTCAATGCGGCGAACGACATTTTTGCTTCTACCGCCAATAATACGCACAGTGTTTTCATGGGTATTCCCAATTCCGCGCTGAAAGGCGTGGAGGGAGCGGCTATCGCCGGAAGCGTGAAGATTGACGGCCACTATGCCATGCATCCTGTGACGGATCACGTGCGGCAGGTGGATGTGTTTGGCGGATTCACCGCGGCATCCGGCCACGCTTTTTATACGGCGGCGCAATACCCGGAAGCTTACCAGTCGGTGGCGTTCGTTTGCGAGCCGACCGGGCACCTCGTGCATGTGGCGCGCATCGTGAAAGACGGCGCGGGTTTCAAAGAGAAGGACGGCTGGAACCTGTTTGCTTCGGCAGACGAATGGGTGAGCCCTGTAGATGCGAGAACAGGGCCTGACGGCGCCGTTTGGGTGCTGGATTGGTACAATTTCATCGTGCAGCACAATCCCACGCCCACTGAGGAGCGCGGTGGTTATGCGGCGGTGAACGGCAAGGGGAATGCTTATGAAAATCCCCTGCGCGACAAATCCCATGGCCGCATCTGGCGCGTCGTGCATAAAAAAGCGAAAGCATCGCCTGCTGTCAAACTCGAAAACACCGCTTCTTATATTTCCGCGCTCAACCACGATAACCTTTTCTGGCGGATGACCGCCCAGCGGCTGCTGGTGGAAAAGAAAGACTCCGCGGCCCTGGCGCAACTGGCGGATCTAACGGCCGGCAAAGCCCCCGGGGCACTGCATGCGCTCTGGGCCATCGACGGCCTCGGTGCTTCCGGCAAATACCGTACAACTATTGAAAAGGCGCTGTTGCACGAAGACGCGGCCGTGCGCAAAGCCGCGATCCAGATCCTGGCCCGCCATCGCTGGACCGACAAGCAGGTGCTTGCCTCCGGCGCCCTCCGCGATAAAGATCCCAACACCCGGCTGGCGGCACTTGTGGCCCTGGCGGAAGTGCCTGCGTCAGACACACTGGGCCGCGTATTGTATGCCATCAGCAAAGAGCCCGCGGTAAAAAACGACCAGTGGTTGCAGAAAGGTATATATGCAGCCGCGGCGCACCACCGCAAAGGGTTCATCGCGGAATTCATGGCCGAAAACCCGGGATTCGGGAAAGATGCGCCCAAACCGGCAGACCGCTCCGGGGAAAACGTCGACGACAGCAAGTGGAAAACCATGCGCCTGCCGCAATTCATCGAAAGCGCCG
>NZ_CALNBI010000347.1 GCF_937874145.1 uncultured Chitinophaga sp.
GGTGCATTTTACCTGGGGCGGCGCCGGCCTTTCCCTGCCGGTTTACGTCCGGATCAGGCCCCTTCTCCAGGCCTGGTCCGGACCGCCGCTCCTTAAAATCTCCTTAACCCGCAAAAAAAAAGCTGCAAAGTCTATTAAAATTGTAGGAAAATGCTATTTTTGAATTCCTTAAACAGGAAATAGTTATGAGTTTAAGATTAGGGGACGCAGCTCCCAATTTCACGGCAAAGACCACCATTGGAGAAATTAATTTTTACGATTACCTCGGCGACAGCTGGGGAATCCTCTTCTCCCACCCCGCAGATTATACCCCCGTTTGCACCACCGAACTCGGTAAAACTGCCCTCCTCAATGGCGAATTCACGAAGCGTAACGTAAAAGTGCTCGCACTCAGCGTAGACCCGCTCGATAAACATAAAGGCTGGATCAACGACATCAACGAAACGCAAAACTGCAACGTTGACTTCCCGATCATCGCCGACGAAGACAAAACGGTGGCCAACCTCTACGGTATGATCCACCCCAACGCATCCGAAACTTTCACCGTTCGCTCCCTGTTCGTAATCGGGCCCGACAAGAAAGTGAAGCTGACCATCACTTACCCCGCCTCCACCGGCCGCAACTTCCATGAAGTGCTCCGCGTGATCGACTCCCTGCAGCTGACCGCCAATTACAGCGTGGCCACCCCTGCAGACTGGAAAGACGGCGAAGACGTGATCGTGACCGCAGCGGTTAAAACGGAAGACATTCCGGGCAAATTCCCGAAAGGCCACAAAATTATCAAGCCTTATCTGAGAACAACACCGCAGCCGAATAAATAAACAACGTATCTTTGCCGCGGACGGCGCTTCCGTCTCAATCTGCGAAAGCTACTATCTTCCGGCAAGGAAGTTCAAAAATACTGGAGCACGAACCCTGTAACGCAAATAGTTGCAGGGTTTTACTCCTGATTCTTTTTTTTAATGGTTGGTTTTTGATTTTACGAAACGGGGATTTTTCCCCGTTTTTTTTATGTCCCTGTCCGCCATAAAAAAAGAGGCTGCCGGTAAGGCAACCTCTTCCTATTCCTCGAAAATCCTTTGGACTTTATTGTTCTTTTACCTTCCGGCGGTCTTCCACCATGCCGTTGAAGCGCTCTTCGCCGACTTCCTGCACCCGCATATCTTCCGTATTGACCACTTTCCCGTTGGCCATCAGCACCGGCGCAGCCATCCTGGCGGAGGTAGCCCCGGTATTGATCCAGTTCAGGGCCGCCTTAAGGCTGCTTTCTTCCGGATCGCCAAAGTTGCGGGGGATATAGTCCTGCGCGGCGATATCAGGCGTCATGCCGGCGTAGTAATCGCCCTGGCTCAGGGCGTTTTTGCTGGAGAACTGGGCCATGTACACAGTAAACTTATCGATCCCTATCGCGAAAAAGCCCACCGGCTTACCATAGGTTTTGGCGCCTACGGTGCGTACCGTCACGTTGTCTGGCCAGGCCTTGAACGAATTGATAACCAGCTCGCTGGCTGATGCGGTGGAGCCCGTTACGATGAAAACGATCTTCTTCACCGTGGTCAGCGGGCCCTGTTTATTGAAAAAGTAAGTATTCCCGCTTTCAGAAAAGTCGAGGTCGGCGTAAGTCAGCGCCTTCGAACCCTGGTACACCTGCTGGTAATTGGCGTCCAGGTAAGGGAGGGATTTGAGGATGGTGGCCTTGCCCGTACGCACCAGCTCGTTGTACACCTGCTTGTACATCACCTTCGCCTGCATCCCCGAAGGGGCGATGAGGTTGGTGAGGTACTCCGCGGTGGACACATATCCGCCGCCATTGTACCGCAGATCCACTACCACGGCGTTCACACCGGCTGCTGCAAACTCGGCAAAAGCCGCATCCAGGGAAGGTTTGGCGACCGTCTGCCGGGAGAAGTGCCCCAGCACCAGGTACCCGGTCTTGTTCCCGCTTTGCGCCGGGAACGTTTTCCACATCACGACCGGGTCGCTTTTGTAAGCGGCTTTGGTCAGGGTGACGGTCACAGGCGTATTGTTGTCCGGCCGGGTAAATGTCAGATTGGCCGTGGAGCTGTTCATGAGGGTGTTGGCTGCAGCGGAGGTGGCCGGCGGATTGCCATTGTTTACCTGGGTGATGAGGCAGCCGCGTGTCATGCCGGCTTTGTCGGCCGGGGAGCCTTTCTCGACATTGCGCACATATAAATAAGTGGCAGGGTTGGAGCCGAAAGTAACGATAGAAAGGATGAGCCCCAGATCGTTCCCGTCGCCCTCCAGGTCTACCGATGCCTTGATCCCCCGCGCCAGGTTCCCTTTCTCCACGTAGGAAAACTTGGCCCTGGTAGGCGTCAGGTATTCGTAAGGCTTGTTCGTAGCCGGGTCGTTCTTGAGCTGGGTGATCTCGAACATCGCATCCGTCATGCTGGCAAACTCATCGCTTTTGGTGTATTGCCGGGGATTGAAAGCTTCGTAAGCCGGGATGGCGTCATACCACAAATAAGTTTGTTTGGCGAAAAGATAAAGGGAATCCAGGCTAAGTTGAAGCCGGGTGCCCTCGGAGGGCGTGGTCGGTGGCGGGTTTGTGTCGCCGGGAGAGGGGTTTCCGCTTTTTTTACAGGCAGCGAAAGCCGCTATTCCAATGAATGCGGCAGCTGCGATCCGGAGCTTGAACATATATGCAAACCAGTTTGTAGGTAATTTACGCGAAAACACCCAAATGTAGCGACATCCGGGTGTTAATATATAGCAAACGGAAAAACCGTTGTTAAAGTTGCCTTTAAGCCTTTTTATGTTTCCGCAGTTGCTGGAGAACGGCCTGCATATCCTTCGGAAGCGGGGCTTCCAGCTCCACGACCTTCCCGTCAGGCCCGGTAAATTTCAGCTTCCAGGCGTGCAGGGCGAGCCTTTGCAGGAGGGGGCGCTCTTCTTCCGTAAATTTCCCCAGCCGGAACTTCTTCTTGATGGCCGACAGCAGCACCGGCGTAGCCGTGCCATACAACTCGTCCACCGCAATAGGATGCCCCAGGTGCTTCATATGCACGCGAATCTGGTGGGTACGGCCCGTGTGGATACGGAACCTCACCAGGCTGTAAACCCCAAAAGCCTCTTCCACGGCATAATCCGTAAGGGAAGGACGGCCCTTGGCATTGGTCACCATCTTGCCGCGCTGCACCGGGTGCTCCATGATGCCTGCATTCACACTGCCTTCGGGTAACGGCAGGTCGCCGTTCACCAGGCCCAGGTAATACTTCTCCACATCCCGCGATTCGAACAGCTGGGACAGGTATTTATGCATCACTTCGTTTTTGGCGAAAATCACCAGCCCGCTCGTGTCGCGGTCGATACGGTGAACGGTGTAGATATGCCCGTATTTCTTTTTCAGCATCCCCGACAGGGAAGCCAGCTCGTTGTCGTGCCGGTCGGGGATGGTCAGCAAACCGGAAGGCTTGCTGACCGCCACAATTTCATCGTTCTCGAATATAATGAGAGATTCAATTCGCATGTTGCGCAGCCACTATTTAAAATGTTTGAGGAGGATCACTTCCTTCTCGCTGAGGAAGCGCCATTTGCCGCGGTTGAGGTTCTTTTTGGTGAGGCCGGCGTACATCACACGGTCCAGCTTTTCCACACGGTACTCGAGGTGCTCGAATATCCGGCGTACGATGCGGTTCTTGCCGCTGTGGATCTCGATGCCGATCTGCTTTTTGTCTTTCGTGTCTACCCAGGCCAGGCTGTCTACCGACGCCATCCCGTCTTCCAGTTCCAGGCCGCCGAGAATGCGGTCGAAGTCGGCTTTGGTAAGCGGCTTGTCGAGCTCAACGTGGTAGATTTTCTTAACATTATGCTTGGGATGCGCCAGTTTCTGCGCCAGCTCGCCGTCGTTGGTCAGCAGCAAAAGCCCGGAAGTATTACGGTCGAGGCGGCCTACAGGGTAGAGGCGCTCTTCGGCCGCGTCTTCCACCAGCTCCATAACGGTCTGGCGGCCTTCGGGATCGTCGGTGGTGGTGATATAGCCTTTGGGCTTATTGAGCAGCACATACACGAGGTTTTTCTGCAGGTGGATGCGCTTGTCGTTCAGTTTAACGTTTTCCTTGCCGGTTACCTTGAAAGCCGGTTCCACGATTACTTCGCCGTTTACGGTCACCTTGCCTTCCTTGATGTAATCCACTGCCTTGCGGCGGCTGCAAATGCCGCAATGCGCGATGAACTTGTTGAGCGGCATCTCGCCACCCTCGATCTCTACCGGGGTTTCAACGGCAATGCGCTTGCGGGTGCTCTTGGGCTTGTTGGATTTGGAACCGTGAACCGCTGCCTTGCGCTCGCTTTTACGCGGACGGGGCTTGTCGCCACGGAGCTCTTTGTAGGATTTCTCGTCCTGGATCTCGCCGAAAGACTTGTCTTCCACGATATCCTTGGGATCTTTCGGTTTGCCTTTACGGGAGCGGAGCTCCTTGAAGGGCGCACCATCGGCGAAGGCATGCTGGAACAGCTTGTCGCCGGGTTTTACTTCACGTTCTTTTTTGGGTTTGAATTCGCGGTCGCCTTCTGCTTTGGAAGACTTGTCGAAGGGTTTGCCTTCTTTCTTGTCGCGGAAGGGTTTGCCTTCCTTATCACCGAAGGATCTTTTGGGTTTGTCGCCGAAGGGCTTGCCTTCTTTGTCGCCGCTGAAAGATCTGCGGGGTTTATCGCCGAAGGGCTTGCCTTCCTTGTCGCCGCTGAATGATCTGCGGGGCTTGTCGCCGAAGGGTTTGCCTTCTTTGTCGCCACCGAAAGTTCTTTTGGGTTTATCGCCGAAGGGTTTGCCTTCTTTGCTGTCCCTGTCGCGGAAAGATTTGCCGGCGGGTTTATCGTCGCCGGGGCGGGACGGTTTGCCGCTTTTATTTTCCTTGAACGGTGTGAAGCCTTTGCGGGGCGGTCTGCTTTGTTTCATGTTGTATGATTGTTTGCTGCATTCCTGCAGTATGTTTTATGCTTTGTTCGCGAGCTGTCCGCAGGCGGCGTCGATATCCTTGCCGCGGCTTCTGCGCAGGCGGGCATTGACGCGGTGTTTGCCGAGGTATTCCATGAAAGCCGCGGTTTTTTCTTCCGAGGGCTTCTGGAACCGGGCATTATCGATCGGGTTGTATTCGATGATATTCACCAGGTCTACCGGAACCTGCCGGTAAATTTTGATCAGTTCGTCGGCATCCTTGATGGAATCGTTGAAGTCCTTGAACAGGATGTACTCGAAACTGATTTCGTTTTCGGTAGCCTTGTAGAAGTAGTTGAGGGCTTCCACGAGGTTTTTGAGGTTGTTGGAATCGTTGATCGGCATGATCTCGCTGCGTTTCTCATCGTTGGCGGCGTGGAGGGAAAGGGCGAGGTTGAAGCGCACTTTATCATCTCCCAGCTGCCTGATCTGCTTAGCTACGCCGGCGGTGGATACGGTGATCCGCTTGGGGCTCATGGCCAGTCCGTCGGGCGAGGTGATCATTTCGATCGACTTCAGCACATTTTTATAATTGAGCAGTGGCTCGCCCATGCCCATGTAAACGATGTTGGTGAGCTTTTTACCGGCTGATTCCAGGGATTGCCGGTTGATGAGGGCCACTTCATCGAAGATTTCGTCGAATTCGAGGTTGCGTTTCCGGTCCATGAACCCGGTAGCGCAGAATTTGCAGCTGAGGCTGCAGCCTACCTGGGACGATACGCAGGCGGTTTGCCGGGAGGACGTGGGGATGAGGACCCCTTCCACCAGGTAACCGTCGTGCAGCCGGAAACGGCTCTTGATCGTACCGTCTGTACTCTGCTGGGTAGCATCCACGCTAACGGCAGGGAAGTCGAACCGCTCCTCCAGGGCTGTCCGGAGGTTTTTGCTCAGGTTGGTCATGGCGTCGAAGCCGGGCGCCTGTTTGGCCCAGATCCACTCATACACTTGCTGAGCCCTGAACGGCTTTTCCCCCATCTCTCCGAACACCTCCCGCAACTGGGGGAGTGTCAGGTGCCGGATATTTTGCTTCCTCATCATCCTGCAAAGGTACATCCGATTTTCGGATTGCCGAATTGTAGATTCGTTTGTGTGGCTGGTTATCCCGACTGGAAGCCCTACATTCGCAATTCCTAACCATTTCGCGTATGCAAACTGCTTACATAGTTGATGCGGTAAGAAGCCCCATCGGCCGCTATGGCGGCGCCCTGAGCTCCATCCGCCCCGACGACCTGCTGGCCCTCATGCTGCGGTCCCTCCTCACCCGCAACCCCTCCCTCGACCCTTCCGCCGTGGAAGACGTCATCGCCGGCGCCACCAACCAGGCCGGGGAAGACAACCGGGACGTTGCCCGCATGGCCGTCCTACTCGCCGGCATGCCCGTATCCGTGGCCGGAAATACCGTCAACCGCCTCTGCGCCTCCGGCCTCCAGGCCATCATGGACGCCGCCAGGGCCGTAATGGTAGGGGAAGGAGACGTCTACATCGCCGGCGGCGTCGAAAGCATGACCCGCGCACCCC
>NZ_CALNBI010000348.1 GCF_937874145.1 uncultured Chitinophaga sp.
CCGAAGAACTCCTCGGCGCTCGCGCCCAGTGCGACGGCGATCGTCTCGACCTCGTGGGCGGCGCGGGCGGTGCAACCGGGGCAGGCGGAACCAGGGCCAGCGCCAGTGGCTCCGGGGCCGGGGGAGCTGGCGGAACCGGGATAGCGGCGGGCGAGGGCAGCACCGGGATTTCCGGTTCGGTCATGAAAGGCTTGGCGGAAGGGGAGGACTGGGCAGCGGCGGCCGGTGCGGGTTTGGGTGCAACGGTATCCGTTTTGGCTTCCTGGCGGCGCTTGCTGTCGGGTGTAAGCCAGGCGATAGACACGAGGCCGGTTACGATGATCATGAGCGCCAGGAGCCGCTGGCTATAGTTGAGATGTTTCGTTTTCATTTCCATGATGCGTTTGATGCGATGAAATAAATGGTGCCGGTCATGCGCGGCGGCCATGGCCATCGGGTTCACGGTAAGGCGGAATTCTTCCAGTGCAACCAGGGCTTTGGCGTAGTGCATGGGCTGAACGGTGCTGGCGAGCACGAGGTCGTCGCAGCAATGTTCGCGTTCCAGGCGGATATTGCGGGAAATCCACCATACGAACGGGTTGAAGAAAAGGAGCGTTTCTACAATGGATTGGAAGATATTCAGGAGATAATCATTGCGTTTGATGTGCGCCAGCTCGTGCAGCAGGATGGCTTCCAGCTGTTCCGGGCTGAGATTGTTGACCATGGCGGCCGGGAGCAGGATCACCGGGCGGATGAACCCTATCATCACCGGCACCTGCAGGTTACCGGAAATGAACAATCCCACACGCTTCCCGATGCCCATTTTGCGGGTAAGGGCCTCAAGATGTTCTTCCCAGGCGCGCCCCAGCGAAGATAAGCCCTGTCTGCGCAGCGTTTTCAGCTGCGCCAGGTCCACGCACAGGCGAATGGTCATCAATGTCACACCTACCACGTAAATCCCCACCAGCAGCGGGAAGTAAGCTTCCATGCCGGGCAAAACAGCCTTCAGCCCCTCGTCCGGCGCCGGCGTGCTCGCAAAAGCAAGCGGCACGGGCATCGCGGGCATCCCTGCCCCGGCAGCCATCACCACCGCCTCTGAAGCGTCGCGGATCGATTTCAGCTGCGTATAAAACGTGGCGCCGAACCATCCCGCAATGCCTGTCAGCGACAGAAAGGAGAGATGATATTTGATGGACGGCCCGGCCTGCGGCCAAAGCCACAGCACGATACGCAAACAGAAAAAGACGCAGCAGCCCTGCCAGAAGGAATGCAGGATCGTCCAGCCGAAAGCCTGGATAAGGTCTGTCGTGAAAGGAAGTAACGCGTGCATAAAACGAGTATTACGACTGTTTTTTATCGATTTCGTTCAGATATTCCCGAATGCGGTCGAGCTCCTCGCGCGACGAACGGTGGCCGCCCAAAGCCTGCAAAACCAGCTGGGACGCGGAACCGGAAAAAACCGTATCGATCATTTTGTTCAACAACTGCGCCTGTGTTTGTTCCTTCGGAACGGCGGCTTCATAAATATGCGTCTTCGCGCTTGCATCCCGCTGCAGCAAGCCCTTTTCATGCATGATCTGCATCAGCTTCAGGGTAGTGGTGTAACCCGCTTCCTTCTGCTTCTCCAAAATCTCATGCACCTCCCTCACCGTGCTGGCCCCGCGCTCCCAGAGGATTGTGAGGATTTCCAGCTCGCTTTCGGTTGGACGTACATTCTTGTTGTTTGCCTTGTTTTCCATGATATCTCTCCTTTGTACGAATTTCTTCGTAATCAAATGTACGATAGTTTTCGTAAATGCAAAATAGTGAAGATTATTTTTGGATAAGCGGCATGCCGGCAGGAGGAGCGGAGGGGGGTAAAACGGACGTGCGGAGCGCTTTGGCCGTCTTCCCGTTGCCATCCCTGTCCCAGCCCGGCGCCCCGAAAACATACATCCAGGCCTCTTTCCAGGTGCGCGCCCGGCGCAGGTCGCGCCAGATCGCCGCCCATTCGTGCGTAGCTATCCGCAGGGGATTGTAGGTTTCGATGTTCACCGTCAACCCGTACACCGGCCTTTCCTCCTCCGGCTGGAAAGTGCCGAAAAGGCGGTCCCAGATGATGAGGACGCCGCCATGGTTACGGTCGAGGTACTTGATTTCGGAAGAATGGTGCACCCGGTGGTGCGAGGGTGTGTTCAACACAAATTCCAGCGGGCGCGGGAGTTTATGGATCGCTTCGGTATGGATCCAGAACTGGTAAAGGAGGCTGATCGACTGCATGGCCATCACCATCGCCGGGTGGAAGCCCACGAGCGGCATCCAGATCCAGAACAGGAAAGCCCCGCTCAGGTTGCCCGTCCACGTTTGGCGGAGGGCAGTGGAAAGATTGTACCGGCGGCTGGAATGGTGGACGACGTGCGAGGCCCAGAAATAACGGATCTCGTGGCTGCTGCGGTGGAACCAGTAATAAGTGAGGTCATCCGCGAAAAAACATAACGCCCAAACCCACCATAGCGATGCGTCGGGCGTGAAGAAGCGGAATTCGTAGGCGGCTAAATAAATGAGAAATATGACGGCCTTCGTGAAAAGCCCGATGATAACGTTCCCCAGCCCCATGGCGATGCTGCTGGCGGCGTCCTTCGTTTCGTAGAGATCCCGCTTCTCCACCGCGGAGAAAATCACTTCGGCGGTGATCAGCAGGATAAAACCGGGTATGGCGAAATGTATCAGGTCCATAAAAAACGGATCATCTTTACTGGTTAGGGAGCGCGGAATATTCCTTTTGCCAAAAGTTAACGAAAATTCCCGTGCCGGCCTTTTTTACCGGAAAAGATGATCCGCTGGTGACGGGCCTAGAAGCGCCCTGCCTTGATGGTGAAGTGTGCGGAAGGCCCGCTCAGCTTCTCGTCCGTAATGCCTTCGGTTCCCGAACCCCGCACAAATCGGTAAGAGCCGCCGATGCCGAGGCGCAGGTACGAAGTGATATTCATTTCCAGGTTCAGGTGCGGCTCTCCCACGAAGAAGCTGCTGTAACCGATGGATTCGTAATCTTCCCAGTTCTTGAAACGCTCGTTCATAAACACGCCGCCGCCGCCAACGAGGGCGCCCACGGCCAGGTGCACGAGCTTGTTGCCCTTGATGGTATATTCCGGCACAAAGCCCGTATACCACATGTTCCAGTACATCGTGGCGTCAGTAGGATTGGCCCGGGGCGCTTCGATGTTGTTGACGAGTGCATATGCGCCTGCGCCCAGCATCAGTTTGCTGTTGAGCATCACGCCGGCGTAACCGCCCAGCAGCACGCCCAGCTCATCGTCGAAGCTGGTGAATTTGATGGTGGGGGCGCCGAATCCGCCCACTCTTACCTTGCCGCCTTTGGCGAGGCTTTCGATTTTCTCCTGCGCAAGTGCCGGAACAGTGCAAAGCACGGCCAGGGCAAGCAGCAGGCGCTTACCTGTTTTGTTCATGTTCATTGGTTTTTATGGGGTGATCTTTAGGTTGATTAATGCTCCATTTGTATTGAGCTCCACGTAATTGCCGAAGTCCCGAACCATCCCAGCACACGGCCCTGCGAATTATTGTCGGTGTTTTTCAGGTTAGTGGGTACGTTTTCCAGGATCTTGGCGAATAACCCGCCCAGGTCGATCTGCGCCTGCACCTGGCTGAGGAACGTATGGCTCCGCTTGGTGCACGACCTGATGGCTACCGTCACATTCTCTCCCGCCTGGAAAGGCGTGTCGTAATCCGTTATCCCTTCCGAAATCGGCTGGATAAAATTTAACCCATCCGAAATATTTTCCGCGAAAGAACCGTCGATCGCGAAGATGTCTTCCACACGGCCCGCGCTGGTGGCGGAATTGCGGGTGCTCCGGATCCAGTAGTAATCCGTGCCGCCGGGAATATCTTTCGCATAAAACCGGGCGTAAAAACCTTCCTTGTTGCTGATGGATTCTTCTTTCGTTTTGAAGTCGTAGGCCATGGAGTCCACTTCCGGCACGCGTTTGATGGTGTCCACAGCTTCGAAGATCCCTTCTTTCAACTCCACGCGCAGCTTGTATGCGTGCCCGATCTCCCCGATCCGGTTAACGCCGGGATCGTGGCTGTAGACGCCGTTGGCGAAAGTGAAATCATACGTCTTGTTGGCGGTGATATCCGTCAAAGTTACTTTGGCGTCGCTGACAACAGGGGCCGAGCCGCTGCTGGTATACGGGACCGTCTGGGTGATCCGGATATCCTGTTTCCCAGGCACATTCGTGATCCAGGCGTCTACTACCGTATAGGTTTTCCCGTTCGGAATGTCGATATCGATCGTGTCTTCGCAGGCGGTAAAACCGGCGGCGGCAAACAGGAGGGCGATGGCGGTGAATTTCCTTTTCATATGATCGTGCTTGGAGATTAGAATTTGAAGTTATAAGTGATACCGGGAATGATCGACCCGATGATGCTGAGGCGAACCGCTTCCTTCTTCGAAGGATCGTCCGGGTTCTGGCGGAAGTATACGGTGTAGGCGTTCCTCCGGGCGTATACATTATACAGGCTCACTACCCATTCCCCCTTCCAGCGTTTCAGCTGCTTGCCTTTGTAGGTAAAGGAAAGGTCGAGGCGATGGAAGGGCTTCAGGCGGTAGTTGTTCCGCTTTTCGGTGGTGTTGTAAGGAACATCCCAGTCCTGGAACTCGAGGCGCGCGTCTGCAAAAGTTGCCGGCGTCCCGGATGCGAACATCCAGTTGGCGCTGAAGCTCGCGCGCTTGTTCAGCTCGTGGCTCATCACGATGTTCAGGTTGTGCGTGCGGTCGTACCGGTTGATGAACCACTCGTTCAGGCTCAGCCCCGGCGTTTTGCGCTCCGAACGGCTGAGGGTATAGCTCACCCAGCCCGTCGTTGCCCCGATATCTTTCTTCACATACAGTTCCAACCCATAGGCACGCCCTTTCGCCGCGAGCAGATCTCCTTCAATGTATTCGTTCAGGTCCAGGTCGGCGTTGTCGATGAAGTCCAGCTGGTCCTGCATGGATTTATAAAACACCTCGGCCGACAACTCAAACTTGTCACCGGGCGCGTTATAGAAATAACCGGCCGTTACCTGGTCCGTCAGCTGCGGTTTCACGTTGTTGGAAACCGGCGTCCAGATATCTACAGGCGTAGGTGAAGCGGTGTTGCTCAATTGGTGCATGTATTGGGCCGACCGGCTGAAAGCCGCCTTGATGGCCGATGAACTGTTGATGGCGTAGCGCGCGGAAATGCGGGGCTCGAGGAAGTAGTAATCGGCGATCGTTTTGCCGCGTTCGTAATCCTTCGTGCCCAGGAATCGCTTGCGTGTGCCCGCCACCGTGTCTGCATAATAGTAAGCGGTTCCTTTGCCAATGTATTGGAAACCCGACAGGCGAAGGCCGTACTGCACGCCGAATTTGTTGCCCGCTTTCCACTCGTGATCGAGGTAGAGCGCGCCTTCCAGGGCGTTTTTATCTTTCAGGTTGATGTTGAACTCCTGTTCGTCCTGGCGGGCAAGACTGCGCCCCGGCCTGAACGTGTAATACGTTCCCTGTACCCCGAAATGAAGGGTGTTGTTGGCATTCAGGTAGTAGGTGAATGCAGGCTTCACGCCATAGTTGATGATGTTGGATTTCCAGCTGAACTCCTGGCTGGAAGTGGATTTCTCGTCGCTCAGGAACTTCAGGCTGTAGTCGTATTTGGTGTAATACGTGGTGAGGTTCATGAACAGGCGGTTGTTGAAAATGTGGTTCCAGCGCAGCGATGCCGTGTTGTTGCCCCAGTTCATGTTGGCTTCTTTCCCGAACCCGAATACGTCGCGGCCGAAATATCCGCTCACGAAAAGACTGTTGTTCTTATTCAGCTGGAAGTTCACTTTGGCCGTGAGGTCGTAGAAATACAGCTTGGTGTCTTTCATGTCGCCTTTGAGGAAGGGCTTCATGAGCACGTCCATGTAAGACCTGCGGCCCGCGATGATGAAGGAGGATTTGTCTTTCTGGATGGGCCCTTCCAGCGCCAGGCGGCTGAAGATATTGCCGATGCCGCCGGTCATGCCGAATTTCTGGTTGTTCCCGTCCTTCATCCTGATATCCAGCACGGAAGCCGTTCTGCCGCCATATTCCGCGGGGAAGCCGCCTTTGATGAGGTTGATGTTCTTTACCGCGTCAGGGTTGAAAACGGAGAAGAAACCGAGCATGTGGGTGGAGTTGTATACGGGCGCTTCGTCGAGCAGGATGAGGTTTTCGTCGCCATTACCGCCGCGCACGTTAAAGCTGGCGGCGCCTTCGCCCACGGTGTTCACACCGGGCAGCGTCTGGATCGTGCGGATCACATCCACCTCGCCCATGAACGTAGGCAGTTTCTTGATTTCAGCAATGTCCAGTTTGTTGAGGCTGGTATTGAGGGTGTTGATGTTTTTTTCCTGTTGTTTGCCGGAGATCACCACTTCGTTCAGCTGGCGGTCCGACTGGCCCAGTTTCACATCCAGCCGTTTGTTGGCGCTGAGGTCGACGGTGAAGGTCTGCGCCTGGTAACCGATATAGGAAAACTGGATTTCGTGTTTGCCTGCGGGCAGGGTGAGCGAGTAAAAACCATATTCGTTGGTTACGGTGCCCACGGATGTGCCGGGCTTACCGATGGAAATGCCGATGAGGGATTCGCCGTTTTTTTCGTCTTTAACGTAACCGCTGATGGTAAACCGTTGCTGCGCGAAGGCCGAATTGGCCGCGAGCAAAACGAGTAGGAGGTGCATCAGCAGTCTGGCTGTTGTTTTCATATATTGGTTTTCAGTGTTGTGAGATGGCGGAAGGATGGCCGGAAAAGGGTTCCGTTACATTTTCCGAACATATGACGTGCAAAATAGAACATACCCCTATGGTGGGGAAATTATTTCTGGGGAAAGGGGGAAATAGTGGTTTTTCGGCCGGCGGATAGGGGATACCCGCCCCGGGGGGCGTCTCAAGGGGGATTAACAGGCACAACCGGTTACGGAATCTGATAGAAATCATGTTTTTTCCCGCCGAAAGGGCGCAATTTCATGATCGCGTACGAATATTGTTAGTCCAGAACGGCGCACTGGTACCCCAGGTCGCGCACGAACGAAATAACCTGATGCTCTTCCATCTGCAGGCACTCCACCCGCAGCACCTTGTCGCAATCCTCCAGGTCGAGGGTGCACATGGTAACGGAAAACTCGCCGGACAAGGCGCGGATCACCAGTTTTTTTTCTTTTTGGGTATTGATATTTGTTTTGAAGATGCCGATCATGGTCCGACGATTTTGAATTAATTTGCTTCAAAATTCGCTCCTGGAAGCGTAACCGGCTTGCATTAAACGGATTTAAACTTATATAAAACGGATTTTCTTATGCCAATGACCGTCACAAACGAACGCAAAGAAATCTTGTTTCACGACGATACGGTGTTGTGCCCTGACTATTACAATGGCCAGGAACTCACCGAACGCCGCCACGAACTCGATATCAAAGCCGGCAAGGCCGATTTCCACGAAATCAGCTTCGATGGCGTGCTGATGGGCTTCGGAAAGGCGTATATCAATGAAAAAGTACAGGTCGAAAGCCATGATACCCTGCAGCGCGTAGGCATGCATTTCATGATCAGGGGAGAAGTGACGGCCAACATTAAAGGCATGCGCAACGCCATGCGCACCCGCCAGCTCGAGCATAACCTCGTGTATACGCCCGAACCGGAAGAGCAGATCAAAGTGGAACGCCAGCCGGAAATCCAGGTGTTTGCGCTGACTTTCCTGAAAGACCGCTTCGTGCAGCTCGCCCGCCGCAACGGCCCCGTGCTGGAACAATTCGGAGAAAGCGTGGAAAACGACAGGCCCGTGTTCCCCGACCGGTCGTACCAGATCACTCCGCGCATGATGCAGGTGATCGATGAAGTGCGGGATTGCCATTTCTCGGGCGGCCTCAAGAAATTGTTCCTCCAGTCCAAAGCCATCGAACTGCTGGCGCTCGAATGCGAGCAGATCGAGCTGCTGTCGGGCGGCCGGTATGGGAAAGAACGGCCGGAAATCAACCGCACGGAGGAAGAGCGCATCCGTTACGCCCGCGACCTCCTGCTGGCCAACGCCCAGGAGCCCCCGTCACTGGGAGAACTGTCGCGGCTGGCGGGCCTCAACGAATTCAAACTGAAAAGCGGTTTCCGCAAAGTATTCAACAATACGGTGTTCGGCTATCTCAGCGAGCACCGGCTCGACGAAGCCCAAAGGCTCGTCCGGACCGGCGCGCATAGCTTCACAGAAATCGCGGATGAACTGGGGTATTCTTCCCTCCAGCATTTCAGCAACGCCTTCCGCAAGAAGTTCGGCTGCAGCCCCAGGGAGTTCCAGGCCCGGTAAACCGGCAGGAAAAGACATAAAAAAGGCCGCCTCTGTCCGACAGTGCGGCCTTTTTCGTTTTATCCCGCTGTTTCAATCAAGAAAAAGATGCGGGGTGCTCGCGTACAAACGCTTCAAAAGCAACAGGTTCCTTGCCGGTAATATCTTTTACGGCAGTGGTCACCACGGCGCAATGTCCGTTTCTTACCGCCGCTACCAGCATCGCGAGGTAGTGCGCCGCGCTTTCCGGGGCGCCGGAAGCGATAACACCTTCGATCAGCGCGGACTCAGGAATATTTTCATACGTCACGGTTTTGCCGGATGCTGCCGAGATGATGGCCGCCGCTTCGTGGTTGTCGATGGCCGCGGGACCAGTGAGCGTCAGTTCCCTGCCCACATGCGCTTCGTTGAGCAGCAGTTCTACAGACACGGCGGCGATGTCGGCCGTCGAGATCACGGAATATTTACCGTCGCCGGCGGGAATGAGGATCTTGCCCAGTTGTTTGATGGTGGGGCTGAAAGGCCCTTCCGAAAAGTTCTCCATGAAGAAGTTGGGCCGCACGATGTTGTACGGAATGCCCGAAGCGATCAGCGCCAGCTCGATCTGGCGGAGGGGCGCCGCTTCCACATGCTCCACGCCGATGGCGGACAGGAACACGATCTTTTTCACCTGCGCTTTCTTCGCTTCGTCGATAAACGGGCGCAGTTTGGGCGCCGCATCGGCGTCGAGGGGCAGGGCGGAAAGGAAAACGAGGTCAACGCCGGCCAGTGCGGGCGCGAAAGTGGAAGCATCTTCCTGCACGAGGCGCACGGCGCTTACGTTCGCCGCCGGGGCTGTATATTTTTCCGGGAAGCGGGTAGCGGCTTTCACCTGGATGCCAGGATTACCTGCCAGCGCTTTGACCACTTCTTTTCCCGCAAAACCAGTTGCGCCGAGTACCAGAATAGTGTGTGACATGTTGTGAATGATTTAAATTGTTATAAATATTATTACAGTTATGATTAAAAAAAATTAAAAGTGCTTTTGGATGAATGCTGCCAGCGTGATGGGAGATAGCTCCCGGCTAACCGTTTCATCGATGCCGGTAAAAAGGCTGTCGAGGGCTTTATTAATGTTGCGGCCCACCGGGCATGCGGGGTTTGGGTCGTTCGGGGAAAACCCGAAAATATGGTCCGACTTTACGAGGGCGAATATTTCCGACAACCGGATGTCTTCCAACGGCCGGGCGAGGCGGCTTCCCCCGTTTTTACCTTCCCGGCTTTCAACCAGGCCGGCATTGCGGAGCGCGCTCAGTTCTTTCCGTACCAGCGCCGCATTGCTGTTCAGCGACCCCGCGATGAAGTCGGAGGTCAGCCATTCCTCCGGGAAACTGCCCATGAGCGAAAGGATGTGAACGTATATGGCGAATTTACTGCGGATCAATTCTGTAATATTTAAAATTACAGTACAAAAATAGACTGAATTTTTCATCCCACCAAAAAAAATCCCGGCCGGCCATGTCAACCGCCATTTACCCAGGTAGCCGCCGGATCGGTAGCATTCCGCGCCGAAGTTTTCGTGACGGGTTTGGGAAGGAGTGAAGTCTTAATGCGCGGGCAGCACGATTTTTTCCATGGGCTGTGCTTTGGGTGCGCCGAAAGGCAATGCCGGATTCCCGCAGATTGCAGACGGTTTTAATCGCTGAAATTGTGGCAGCAAAGAACGAAACTCCGCCGCCGCTTTCATGAGTATACTATCTGGTTTCAATTCTTTATCCTCATGGCGATCTGCCATCTTTCAGCATAATCGGAAAATCGGAATGGGGCGGGAATTTTAACAAAGGATGACGGTTCAGGCTGATGGTTACGGATCAAAGCTCCTGCTTTCCAATAGTTTACGCGCAGCCGGAATTGGCTTTTCGAAAAGCGGTTTTTCCTGTGGGAACAACAATGGGGCCCGGCGGATCAAAAAAGCCGGCCTCTGATGAGACCGGCCTTTCTATCGAAAATCAGTTATAATTAAAACTTCACTGCAGCAACTTCCTTCGCAGGTGCTTCGGGAGCCGGCTGTTGTTTGGCAACGGGCGGTTCCTGTTTGTGCACGTGGATTTCGGCGAGGGTAGGCGCAATCACCAGCGAAACGATCGACATCAGTTTGATGAGGATGTTCATGGACGGGCCGGAAGTGTCTTTGAAAGGATCACCCACGGTGTCGCCGGTAACGGAAGCCTTGTGAGGCTCGGATTTCTTGTAATAGGTCTCACCATTGATCTCTACGCCTTTCTCGAAAGATTTCTTGGCGTTGTCCCAGGCGCCGCCGGCGTTGTTCTGGAACATGCCCATGAGCACGCCGCTCACGGTTGCACCGGCGAGGAAACCGCCGAGCACTTCAGGTCCGAAGATAAAACCAACGATCAGGGGCGAAAGCAGTGCTATCGCGCCGGGCAACATCATCTTGCGGATCGACGCTTCGGTGGAAATAGCCACGCATTTGTCGTATTCCGGTTTGCCGGTGCCTTCCATGATACCGGGAATGGTGCGGAACTGGCGGCGTACTTCTTCCACCATCGACATGGCCGCTTCGCCTACCGCGCGGATGGCGAGGGAAGAGAAGATGAAGGGGATCATGGCGCCGATGAAGAGGCCGGCCAGTACATCAGCTTTATAAATATCAATACCGGAAATGCCCGCTACGCCAACGAAAGCGGCGAAGAGCGCCAGCGCGGTGAGCGCCGCGGAAGCGATAGCGAAACCTTTACCGGTTGCGGCGGTGGTGTTGCCCACCGCATCGAGGATGTCGGTTTTCTCACGAACGTCTTTCGGAAGCTCGCTCATTTCTGCGATACCGCCCGCGTTGTCGGCGATAGGCCCAAACGCGTCAATCGCCAGCTGCATGGCGGTAGTGGCCATCATGCCCGCCGCCGCGATCGCAACGCCATACAGGCCCGCGCAGGCATAGGAGCCATAAATGCCGGCTGCCAGCACGATGATCGGAAGCAGGGTAGATTCC
>NZ_CALNBI010000349.1 GCF_937874145.1 uncultured Chitinophaga sp.
GGATAGTATAAGAGTTTCCGAAGCTCCAGATACAGGTTCGATTCCTGTCGAGGCTACCACCAGATACCCGCAAAAAGCTTTCACCAGCGTTTGCGGGTTTTTCCTTTTTGGGGTGGCCCCATCCGTGGCCGCTAAAAACAAAGGCGACGGCCCATAAAAAACGGCGCCTGCTCTGCAACAGGCGCCGTCGAGTTATGACAAAGGAATATAGGCTTAGTTGGGTTTGAGCACTCCCTGGGAGCGGTCGATTTGCTGCTGCGGGATCGGCAGGATGGCGTCCTTTGCTTCGAAAGTGATACCTGCAAAAGATGAAAGGATACCGCCTTCGAAAGCGGAGTAGCTTTCGATCGTTTGCTTGGCTATGCCCCACCGCACAAGGTCATAGAATCGGTGCCCTTCCAGCGCCAACTCCAGCCGCCGCTCGAACCGGACCGCATTTCGCGCGACATCCTGGTTGGCAAACGAAGCGTAAGGTTGAACATTGTACTGAGCGGCCCTCGCGATTATATCATTTTTCGGATCAGCCGTTGGAGACTCCCGGATTCTCATTTCACGCCCATCCAGTTTGGCGGCCCGCCGGCGCACGTGGTTCACAAGCGCCAAAGCAGCGTCCAGGTCATTGGCTTCAACATAGCATTCCGCAGCCATCAGGTATACGTCGGCCAGGCGGATGATATTTACGTTAAGGCTGGTGATGTACGGCGCACCCGCAACGGTTTGCGTTCCGCGGGCAGATGCGTCTACCATGTGCTTCACGCCTACAAAGGGACCGGCATATGCCGGGTCACGGATCCAGCTGTCCCCCGGCATGGTGTCCCAATCCCGGTACATTACACCTCTGCGGCCCACGGTGTAGTCAAGGCGCGGATCAAATGCCAACATGGTATCAACACGGTATCCAGTTTTTGGGGCTCCGTTAAGTCCGTAATCCGACAAATACGGATCGGTCCGGTACGAACCGTCGAGCATAGGCAAGCCTGCGGGTGTTACCTTGAACGAGTTCACAAGATCGAAAGTGGGTTGGTAGAACCCACAGCAGGAAACAGGGGCATTACCATAAAATCCGCCAAGCATATCTCCCACATTCGCGTTATCGCCGCTTCCATCCGGGTTGATGGCATGCTGCGCAGCGAAAATGGTCTCGGGACCGTTTTCCCTGTTCACATCAAAGTTGTCCGTAAATGGCATGTTCTCTAATGCTCCCCTGGCTGCGATCACCGTCGTGAAGAAAGGCAATGCTTCGGCGTGTTTGTTCTGATACAACAATACTTTCCCCATATATGCCTGGGCAGCCACTTTGCTGGCACGGCCGAGGTCCGATTCGTTAACCCATGCCGGAGGCAGGTTGTCGATGGCAAATTGAAGGTCCGCCTGGATCATCGGCCAAACCTCTTTATCGTTGGGTACCAGGAGTGCCGATTCAGGGGTCATGGAATCGTCAACGTAAGGTATTTTCGCGAAAACCCTGCGGAGGAAAAAGTAGTAGTGCGCGCGGAGGAAACGGGCTTCCGCTTCCACTTCTTTCGCGCGTGTATCGGAGAGTTTATCTCCTGAACCGCCCTGCACCACTTTCAGAAGCTTAAGGGTATTGTTGCAACGTGCGATCCCTTCATAATACCGGTTCCACATGATGTCGGTATTATCATTCGCGTTCGACACGGTATGTAGTTCTACCTCGTTCATGTTCGGCTGGTCACCGGCGTTAGAACCTTTGTGCGCGTTATCGGCGCCCACCTCCCCAAATAACCACTGGCTGGGCGCGGAGGAATAGTTGCCCCATGTGCCGCTAACATTTCCGTTGACAAGGCCATATGCGCCCGTGAGCATCCCTTCAACACCCCTGGCGGAGGTGATCTGGTCCTGGGTCAATTCGCCCTGCGGGTTCTTTTCCAGAAAGTCCGCGCCGCAGGAGCCCAATACGGTAGCGCATGCCACTATTATGATGCTATGAATCCTTTTCATGTTCAAAATTCTTTTAGATTAGAAACCTGCACTGAAACCAATGATAAACTGCCGTGCTACCGGGTACACCCCGAAGTCCACACCCAACGCCGAGAAGGTAGAGTTGGTCTGGCTTACTTCAGGATCCAGACCAGTGTATTTCGTGATGGTAAACAAGTTGGAGGCGCCACCATACACACGCAGTGTACGCATATTGCCTTTGAACCAGTTGTCTACCTTGAAATTATACCCGATCTGCAGATTCTTCATGCGGAAGTAGCTGCCGTCCTGCACATAGTAACCGGAAGACGCCAGCTCATTATTAGAGGCTTTCCTATTGGGCGTGTGGATCCGGGAACCAGTGTTGGTGGGCGACCAGCGATCCAGCATCCGCACGCTGGCAGTACCGTCAAATGAGCTGAAATCCGTAAAGTAACGGGTGGCTTCAAACAGGTCGTTGCCCTGCGAACCGTTGAAGAACATCGACAGGTCCCAGTTCTTGTACTTCGCGTTGATGCCGAAGCTGTACAGGAAGTCGGGGTGCGGATTGCCGATAACAGTACGGTCGTCCGGAGTGATCTGGCCATCGCCGGTTACGTCCAAGTATTTCGGACCGCCAACGCGGGCGCCGTCATATTTCGGGCTCTTGGCGAGGTCTTCCGCACTGGAATAAACACCTTCCCATTTGTAGCCGAAGAAAGAACCGAAGGGCTCACCCGGCCGGAGGAGCGTCGTCTGCAAGCTTCGGAAATCCCCATAAATTTGCTCTTTCACGGAAGGCGCCAATGAAACTACCTGGTTCACGTTGCGGGAAACGTTTACGTTTACATCCAGCTTGAAAGGTTTGTTTTCACGCTGGCCATAGTGGTAACCCACCCCTACTTCGATACCGGAGTTCTTCATGTCGCCAATGTTCACGAACGGTGCAGCACCTTGCCCGATCGCTGCGGAAGGCAGCGGAACAGGGTACAACATGTCGGTGGTTTTACGGCTATACCAGTCGATGGCACCATCGAACTCGCCATCCAGCAGGGTGAAGTCGAGACCAATGTTGAACGATTTCAGCTCCTCCCATTTAATCTCGGTGTTTTTATACGCTTTTTGCCAAACCCCGGATGTCACATTTTTCCCGTTGTAAGGATAGAAAGCATTGGCGATAAGGCTTTCGTAGCGGTCGATGTACTGGAAACCCGGTATGCGCTGGTTACCGGTCACACCATAACCCGCACGCAGCTTCAGGTCAGTGAACACTTTACTCCCTTTCATGAAGTCCTCTTCAGACAAACGCCAGGCAACGCTACCCGCTGGGAAGGTACCGTAGCGGTTGTTCTTGCTGAAGTTGGAGGAACCGTCGCGGCGCACCGTGAGGCTCACCAGGTAGCGGTCGCGGTATGCATAATCGGCGCGGCCGAAGATGGAAAACAGCGAACCTACGCCGCCGCTGGAATTGTTATTGATGTTGGAAGAACCCGCGGGCAGATAGTAGTAATCCGGCAGGCCCAGCAGGAAGTAATCGTTACGGCCGGCAGACAGGAACCTGTTGCGCGACTGGAACGCCTCGGTACCGCCCATCACTGTCAGGGCGTGCACGTTTGCTACTTCCCATTTGTAGGTGAGGGTGTTGGTCCAGGTCCATTCGGTATTGAAGCCCTGGTTTTCCGACATACCGTTCGCCTCGCTGCCTTCGGAGAATTCGAGGTTAGGATAGTTGTAGGAAACGCCGCTATAGTTTTCGTAACGGATACCGAACGAAGTTTTGGCGACCAGACCTTTGATGATGTCCACTTCTCCGAAAACGTTTCCGAAGAAGAAGTTGCGTTTCTGGATGTTGTCTTTTGCGCGATAGAGCATGGCGAGGGGATTCTGCGCGTTGCCGAGCTTGTCGCCGCGGCTACCTGCGAAGTTGCCCATAATGTCGTACACGGGAATAATTACGGGGATACGGTAAGCGAAGCCCAGTGCACTGCCTTCGCCCTGGTAGTCGCCGGAAACATTGGGGTTTACACCTACGCCCACAAACTCTTCGTAGCTGTATTGCATGTTTTCGCCGAAGCGGAAGCGGTTGTTGAAAGCGTTGAACCGCGTATTGGCGCGGGCGTTGTACCGCTTATAGCCGGTATGCTTGATGGTACCTTCCTGGCCGAGGTAACCTGCGCCGATGGCGTAGGTGGCGTTTTCGCCGCCGCCGTTAACACCCAGCTGCACGTTGCGGATGGGAGCGTTGTCGGTGATCTCGTCAAACCAGTTGGTACCTTGCTGGTTGGCTTTCGTGATCTGGTAGAAGTTAGATAGCGACCTGCTGTAGTTGTATTTGGAAGGATCAGCGTCGGCGGCAGTTACTTTCTGGCCCGTTACTTTACCGGCTACCAGGTATTCAGGCAGGGTGGGCGTGGCGCCGGTGCCATAGTTGGTGCCGGTGGTGCCTTCTTCCCCGGGGTTAAGGCCCGCATTTCTGAATGCCTCATACACGTACTCGGCGTACTGCTGAGGATTCATCATTTTGGGGAACTGGTTCTTGTTGGGAACCTGCGTACCAAAATAAGAGCTCAGGTTGATCCTCGGCGGCCCTTTCACGCCCTGGCGGGTGGTGATGATCACAACGCCGTTGTTGGCGCGCGCACCGTAGATGGATGCGGACGATGCATCCTTTAGCACCTGCATGGTTTCGATATCGTTCTGGTCGAGCCAGGACAGTTTGCCTTCATAAGGCACACCGTCGATAACGAAGAGCGGATCGTTGTTGTTGATGGTGGAGAAACCGCGGATGCGGATCTGGGGCGTAGCGCCGGGGGCACCGTCGCTGATGATCTGCACACCGGCGGCCTTACCCTGGAGCGATTCCACAGGACTGGCCACGGGCTGCTGTTTCATCTGGTTGACGTTCACCACGGCCACGGCCCCGGTGAGGTCTTTTACACGTTGCGTGCCGTACCCTGTAACCACCACTTCGTCGAGCGAAGTATTGGAAAAGGCCAGCGAAATGTTATAAGTTTTGCCCGCTTCTACGGTGACTTCCTGGGCAGTAAAACCGATGCTGGATATCATAAGAACATCCCCTGCATTGGCTTGAATGGAAAACTCACCGTTTTCGTTTGTAACGGTACCTTTAGATGTGCCTTTGATCTGAACTGCAGCGCCGGGAACAGGCTGCTGGTCTTGTTCACTGATAACTTTACCTTTTACGGTCTGCGCCTGTTGAAAATACAGGCCTGAGGTTATTGATGCGTGAACATAAAGTGGACCGGAAAGGGTGGTGATAAGGAAAAAGGTTCCGCTAATCGCTTTTGTCAAAAAAGCAATATTCCTCTTTTTTTTCATATTTTTGATGCGTTATAGTTCAGCGAAGATTTTTGAACTGTATCTCGGCAAAGCTTCTCCCAGCTTAGCCCTCCGGCAATACTCCCATATTGCCGGTTTGTTTTGTAAACCTATTTATTTGTCATAACATGGGATTTTAAGGGTGAATAAAATGCCGCGTACACGGCATAACCGTCTACATCCGGTTCAAACAGGCATACGTCTGCAGATACGAGCCTGTCGTCGGTTTTTAGAATGGACAATTAAAATTTGGATTGAACGAACGTGGTTCAATGATATCGATTCGAATTTTGGTTTTCTAACTTGTTGAGCCGGTTCCCATAACTTATTTTTTAGTGATGGACATTTTCTACGGTGACAATTGTTCTGATTCCGGGACGTTGCTGGGATGATAGAATGGCGGAGGGTTAAAGCATGTCTCTACATGCGTTTCCAGTAACGGTGGAATCTTTCTCGTTTAAATGATATTGGTATATGTTAAAAGTACATGATCTTTTAATCAAATCCAAGCACTGATGTAAATTCTTCAGCCAGATTTTAAAAGATAAAACGGTAAAGTGACAAACGTGGAATGCAGGAAAAACCTGCCCCAACCTAAGACGACGGTTCAGCAAATAAAGAGTACCATCCACACGGAAAAAAAATTTTTCATACCCAACTCTAAGTACGCCGGCATTGTTTCCTTAACAAAACCCTTTCGCATGAAACGCACTTACCGCAAAACGGACATGCCCGTCGCAGACATCCGCCGCCTGCTGGAACCCGGCCCCATCGTGCTGGTCAGTTCCCGCTGGCAAAACCGGGACAACATCATGGCGATGGGCTGGCACTGCGTCCTGGAATTCTCGCCTTCCCTCATCGGCTGCATGATCACCGCCTCCAACCACAGCTTCGATATGATCGGCAAAAGCGGGGAGTGCGTCATCAACATCCCCACCGCCGATATGATCGATACCATTGTGGGCATCGGCAACACTTCCGGCCGGCGCATCAACAAGTTCAAAAAATTCAACCTCACCCCGGGCGAATCGCAGCACATCTCCGCGCCCCGCATCGAAGAATGTTATGCGCATTTCGAGTGCCGGGTGGCCGACAGGAAAATGCTGGCGAAGTATAATTTCTTTATTTTGGAAGTCCTGGGCGCTCAGGCGCCCGTATGGCCCAGGTTCCCCCGTACCGTGCACTACCGCGGCAACGGCGTGTTCATGGAATCAGGCCGCAACATCGCCATGCCTGAAAAATTCAGGCCCGAAAACCTTTAATCGTCTATGGAGCATCAGTTTTTTCTCTTTATCCTGCTGGTAATTTTTATCCAGGGGCTCGTCATGCTTTCCCAAAAGATCCGCGTGGCTTATCCCATCGTGCTGCTGCTGGGCGGCCTCGCGCTGTGCGCCGTGCCGGGCGTTCCGGCCATTGCCATCGAGCCGGATTACATCTTCGTCATTTTCCTGCCGCCGCTGTTGTACGAGGCGGCCTGGTATACCTCGTGGAAGGATCTCTGGCGCTGGCGCCGCATTGTCGGCACGTTCGCCTTCCTGATGGTGATCGTAACCTCGCTGGTGGTGGCCTGGGTCAGCAGTTCGTTCCTTCCCGGGTTCACCATGGCGCTGGGGTTCCTGCTGGGCGGCATCGTATCGCCGCCGGATGCGGTGAGCGCCACGTCGGTGCTGAAATACGTGAAAGTCCCCAAGCGGCTGTCCGCCATCATCGAAGGCGAAAGCCTGCTGAACGACGCGTCGAGCCTGATCGTTTTCCGGTTTGCCCTCATTGCGGTCGACAGCGGCCGCTTCGTGTTCCAGGAAGCCGCCATCAGTTTCGTGGTGGTGATCGTAATGGGCATCCTGATCGGGCTGGCCGTGGCGGTGATGTACTATTTCCTGCACAAAAAACTGCCCACTTCCGCGAATATGGACATCGTCCTCACGCTCACCGCGCCTTATGTCATGTACATGACGGCGGAGACGTTCCATTTTTCGGGCGTGCTGGCGGTGGTTAGCGGAGGCTTGTTCCTTTCTTACCGCAGCCACCAGTTCTTGTCGGCCACCAGCAGGCTGCGGGGCTCCACGGTGTGGAGCGCGCTGGCATTCGTGCTGAACGGGCTCGTGTTTCTGCTGATCGGGCTGGAGATGCCGGTAATCGTGCGGGAACTGGGAACGGTTTCGATCGTGAGCGCGATCGGGTATGGGGTGCTGATCACCGCGGTGCTGATCGTGACGCGGCTGGCCTGTACTTACTTCGCGTCAGTTTTTACCGTGTTTATCAGCCGGTTTATTACCACGGCGGACCCCAGTCCGGGCTGGAAAGGGCCGTTGATTTTCGGATGGGCGGGGATGCGCGGCGTGGTGTCGCTGGCGGCGGCGTTATCGATCCCCCTGCATTTCCCGCAGCGCAACCTGATTCTCTTTATCACGTTTACCGTGATCCTGCTGACGCTCGTGGTGCAGGGGCTTACGTTGCCGTGGCTGGTGAAGCGGCTGGAGATGGAAGACGCGGATCACCCGGCGCCGGTGGAAGACCAGGACCATGCGGTCAGGGAGCAACTGGCCGCGGTGGCGATCCGGCATCTCGACGGGCATTACAGCCGGGACTTAGCGACAAACGGCCCTTTGCAGCAATTGCGTTCCCGTTACGTGGCCGAGGCGGAAGCGGGGGGAGATGTGGAAGGCGGGGATCATGTATTGTACCGGAAAGCGGCGCTGGCCGTTTTGGAAGCGCAACGCCGGTACCTGCAGGAGCTGGAAGCCCGGTCGTTCAGTACGGACGATGGCGTGCTCCGCAAATACCAGGGGTTGCTGGACCTTGAGGAGGAAAAGCTGCGGTTGAAAACAGCGACGATCGAAGGTGAATAATGCATAAAAATTCCGCGGTCCCCTTCCCCCGAAAACGGGTCTGCCGCATCTTTTAATTAAGATCAACCGAAATTATTCACCTGCTAACCCCTGCATTGAAACATGTATCCAGGTTTTTACCATCTGAAAACCCGATATGCCATCGCTGGGTAGCCCTTCGGCCGGGCGGTATGCCGGTATGCTGTCCAAAGAGCATATCCGGTTACTGATATGGCTGGAGCGCAGCGGCATTTGCACCCGTGAGGAAGCCCTGGCCGGCTGCACTTTCGGAACAGACGCGGCGTTGATGGTATTATTGCAGTTAGAACGGCATTCCCTGGTACAGGAAACCGCCGGGCTCCTGCGCATCACGGTGGAAGGGAGTGCGTTGCTGACTTCGATGGGGCTGGAGCTGAGAAGCCTCCACGCCTATATCCCCACCGGCTCCCTACCCCGCTTCGAACAGCAATGGCTGGAAAGCATGGCGCTCCAATACCGCGAACACTATCACGCCGCCTGGCTCAACACCCTCCGCTGCCTGAAATTCTGGAGCTGGATACGCCATCCCCGCTCGCGCAAAAACCGCCGCAAACGCAAGCCCGTCAAGCAATATATCACCCTTCTCCTCCACGACCTCCTCTTCCACCCGCTGCCCCCTATTTTCCCACCGGGATACGCGCACCTGGAAAAGGAACCCTCATTTCTTCAATCCTACAAGGCCGAAAGAAACACCGGCCCCGTGCCCCGCTATTCGCTCGCGGAGTTCCTGCGGCTGAAAGACCTCTTCTTCCACCACGAACGCTATAGCATGATGTACCTGCTGGAAGCCCGCCATTACCGCGCGCAACATTTCCGGCTCAACATGCGGAACATATACCGGTTCTTCCTCCTGGAAACCCGCCCCCACCGCAAAACCGTTTCCCCGCCATCGCCGCCGCCCGAAGCGAAGCGCCTCCCGGCACTCACCGACACCGCCGCCCCGGAAGACCTTCACCACATTCCCCAGGATTACTGGCGGATGCAAATCCCCTGCGCCGCCAAACACTTTTTCCGCGACAACGACCACGACCGCATCAGTCAGGTCATACGCGTTGCCCCTTTCACCATCCGCACCCACGACGTCATCTCCCGCGAGCCCCTGCAACTGGCGCCCGCTCCATCAAAGGAACCCTGCTGCTCGCTCCTGGTCATGCATCGCATAATGCCCTACATGCCACCCGAAAAACTTGCCTTTTTCGGATGCGGGACCCGGCAGGAAACCAGTACGTTCAAAAAATTCCACCTGCTGCCCGGAGGCGGGTATTATTGTGCATTCCAGCTGGACATAAGGCCCGAGGACCTCGTCCGCCTTTCCGCCACCTGGCCCCGGCTTTCCCCGCTCGCCGGCAAAGCCGCCGCCTGGCTGCATGGCGCTCAACCCGCTATCTCCCTGCGCACCAACGCCCTCGTCACCATGCTGCTAACCGAGGCGATGAGCTGCTCCTACATCGGCGACGTGGCACAGTGCTTCCTCCGGCGCATTTGCATCGACATGCTGCTGACCGCTGCCGTTCAAAGAAACCTGAACGCCAGCCAAAGGCAAATACGCCTCACACCGAATGATATAATAACGCTGAAGGAAATTTTCCACGAGGCCCGGCAAGACATGGGGCTGCTCGCCGATCCGCACTTCCTGACCGACAATTTCAAGATCAGCCGGCATAAATTCCAGAACGGCTTCCTCCAGCAATTCGGCATTTCGCCAAATGATTTCCACTATATGCTGGTAATGTACCATGCCTTCCATCTCTTGTTCCGCAACGGCAATTCCATGCAGATCACCGCTATCCGGTGCGGGTTCGAAACCACCGCCGGACTGCGCAGCGCCTTTATCCGTCACTTCGGCGCCGATCTTTGCCATCTCGCGCAGATGCAATGACCATTTTGGATTTTGCTTAACAGTTGAAGGATTAATATTGCAGTATCAATCCCCATTCATGAGAACAATTTTACTATGCCTGACCGTTAGCTGCATCCTGCTCTCTTCCTGTGGTTCCACCCAAACATTCGATTCCTCGCAGCCATTTGCAGATTTACCAATAGGCAAAAAGAAAAAGAAACGAAAAATCCACCCCACATACGCATTTTCCAGCGCCGTCAAACGCTACACGAAGGAAAAGGGGCATTTTCCTTTCGACATGCAATCGTTCGAATACCATAGCGACTATACGCGGGCAGGCGTACAATCCATGCGCGACGCGGGTTTTCATTACCTGTTCGTCTCCTACCAGTATCTCGATTCAATGGTTATAGATTTCGCGCACTACCCGGTGTATACAGCGCCTGTCAGCCGCGAAACTTCTGTCGGGGTCGACCTTACGGGGCGCATCATCTTCACAAAAAAAGATTCCAGTATCGTAGAATTCCGTCAATTCGACAAAAAGGTGAGAGGCGGGCACACGCACATCACCCACCGGCCGGATACTGCGGGCCAGTACCGCCGGCTCCGGTATGGTTACTGATGGAAAATATGTAATTTGGCGCATGACCCGATTTACCGCCGTTCTGAAGAAATTTGCCGACGCCGGCGACAAAACCGGCTGGACCTACCTGGAAATCCCCGCTGCCATCGCAGCGAAAATCAAGCCGGGCATGAAACAATCATTCCGGGTGAAAGGCTATCTCGACAAGCATCCTATTCAACAGACCGCCCTGCTGCCGCATGGCGAAGGTTCCTTCATCCTGCCGGTCAATGCCGGGATGCGCAAAGGCATCGGCAAAAAGCAGGGCGCTTCCGTGCAGGTGGAGCTGGAAGAAGACACGCAGTCTTTCGTCATGAACGTGGATTTCATAGATTGCCTGGCCGACCTGCCTGCCGCGCAGGAATTCTTCGAATCGCTGGCGCCCAGCCACCGGCGATATTTCTCCAAATGGATCGACGATGCTAAAACGGAAGAAACGCGCGCCAAACGCATAGCGGCTTCGCTCAACGCGCTGGAGCGGCGCATGGGATACGGCGAAATGATCCGTTCGCTGAAAGCAGACCGCGGCAGTTAACCCCATCAGTTTTTAACTTTTTCTTAGAACCGGCTGGAATATCTTACAGGAGATGAAGCAAACGCTATCCCTGTGGATCGTTCTGGCCCTGGCTCCTTCGGGCGCCGCGCTTGCCCAGCAGGCGCAGGGAACGGTGCTGGGCCACGATTCGCTCGCGCTGCC
>NZ_CALNBI010000350.1 GCF_937874145.1 uncultured Chitinophaga sp.
AGTCCAGGTTCCCGATAAAGTACCCGGCGCTGATGCCGAGGGCGGCGTATACCACGGGCACTTTCCAGTACTGGCGGTTATAGATCTGCCCCAACCCCGGGAGCACGGCGGAATAGAACGCCGCTTTGCGGGGGCTGTGGAGCGGTTTGTAATTGGCTATGAGACTGTCTTCCGCACTGGTATACCGGATGGCGGTATCCTTACCGGCAGTGGTGGTCGTGGCCTGGCGCTTGAGCGAGTCCATGATCACGCGGTTGCCGGTGGTATCTGCCTGGGCCAGGAGGCGGGTGCCCTGCAGCAGCAGCAGGCAGCAAAGCAGGTAGCGGATGCTGTGTTTCACCTTATAATGATAATTTTTCCAGGATGCCGTCCAGCTCCTCGTCGGAATAGAATTCGATCTGGATGCTGCCTTTCCCGTTCTTGCCCCTGTCCAGGTTTACTTTGGTGGAGAAGTGGGACGAGAGGTTGTCCTGGATTTTCTGATAAGCCGGCGGGAGGGAGGCTTTCGCCGTTTTTTTCGCCTGGCTCTTATCGTTCTGGTTCACTTTGCGCACGAGCTCTTCGGTTTGCCTTACGGACAACCCGTTTTTCATGATTTCTCCGAACACGAACAGCTGCTTGTCGATATCTTCCACACCGATGAGGGTGCGGGCGTGACCCATGCTGAGTTTGTTATTGCGGACCGCCACCTGGATATCGGGCGGCAGTTTCAGCAGGCGGATGTAATTGGTGACGGTGCTCCTTTCCTTGCCCATTCTTTCGGCTACCTGCTCCTGGGTGAGGTCGATCTCTTCCATGAGGCGTTTGTAGCTGAGGCCGATTTCGATGGCGTTGAGGTTCTCGCGCTGGAGGTTTTCGAGCAGCGCCAGTTCCAGGAGCTCCTGGTCGTTGGCCTGCCGCACGTACGCGGGAATGTCTTTCAACCCTGCCATCTTGCTGGCGCGGAAACGGCGTTCGCCCGCTATCAGCTGGTATTTCTTGCCGATGCGGGAAACGGTTACGGGTTGAATGATGTCGTGGATCTTGATGGACTGGCTCAGCTCCTGCAGGGCCTGCTCGTCGAAGTCGCGGCGGGGCTGCTTGGGGTTGATCTCAATCATGTCAAGCGGGATCCGCTCAATACCGGTTGCCTGCGCCACCACTTGCTCGGCAAGCGCGCCGGTGGTCTGCTTCAGGTCTGTGTCGATATTCTGTAACAGCGAGCGGATGCCTTTCCCCAACGCCTCTTTCTTACTCGGATTGGTCATCGTTAATTGCTAGTATTTTGTCTTCTTGATTGATCTTGGTAAAATTATGCTTCTGCAGGATCTCCTTCGCCAGGTTCAGGTAATTGATGGCGCCGGTGCTCATCGCATCATACATGATCACCGATTTGCCGAAGCTCGGGGCTTCGCCCAGCTTGGTGTTGCGGTGGATGATGGTGTTGAACACGCTTTCCTCGAAGTGTTGCTTCACTTCGTCCACAACCTGGTTGGAAAGGCGGAGGCGGCCGTCGTACATGGTCATGAGGATGCCCTCGATCTCCAGGTCCGTATTCAGCCTGCTTTGCACGATTTTGATGGTATTGAGCAGCTTGCCCAGGCCCTCCAGGGCGAAGAATTCGCACTGTACCGGGATGATCACCGAATGGGAAGCCACCAGGGCGTTCACCGTGATCAGGCCCAGGGAAGGGGAGCAGTCTACGATCACGAAGTCGTATTCGTCTTTAACGGCATCGATCACCTGTTTCATCACCCGTTCCCGGTTGGGATGGTTGATAAGCTCCAGCTCCGCGCCCACCAGGTCGATGTGCGAAGGCAATACCTTCAGGTTCGGCGTGTCGGATTCCAGGATCACGTCGCGCGGTTGCACGTCGTTCACCATGCAGTCGTACAGGCTCTGCTGAATGTTGCGCAGGTCGAAGCCCAGCCCCGTAGTGCTGTTGGCCTGAGGGTCCGCGTCCACGAGCAGCGTTTTGTACTCCAGTACCGCCAGGCTGCTGGCGAGATTGATGGCGCTGGTTGTTTTCCCCACGCCCCCTTTCTGATTGGCGATTGCGATGATTCTTGCCATTGTCTTGTCTTAAATTCCAGGTTTAATAGGATAAAATAGGATGTCAGCCGATGGCCTCGATGGTTTCACCGATACCTGGCAGCAGCAGGGTAAGCCCCGCTTCTTCGAACTGCCGCTGGGCAGCCGCTTTATCGATTTTGATATATCCGAAAGTGTCGTAATGCGCTCCGATAATACGCTGGCATTCAATGAACTCCGCGGCAATCACCGCATCTTCCACACCCATCGTGAAATTATCCCCGATCGGCAGCACCGCGAAATCCAGCTTCGCCCAGCGCGGGATCAGCTCCATATCGAACGTTAATGCCGTATCGCCTGCGTAATAGAAGTTCCCGTCGCCGGTCATGAACAAAAATCCCATCGGATTGCCGCCGTAACTGCCGTCCGGCATGCCGCCCGAATGATGCGCTACCGTACACTTCACGGTCCCGAAATCAAACGCCCATTTGCCCCCCGTGTTCATGGGATGCACCTTGTCGTGCCCCTGCTTCCGCACCCACTCCGTGAGCTCAAAAGCACCTACCACCGTCGCACCCGTCCGTTTCGCCAGGTCCATCAAATCGGCCACATGGTCGCTATGGCCATGGGACACGAAGATGTAATCCGCTTCTATCTGGTTGACGTCTATCGACTTAGCCAGCTCGTTATGGGTGATAAACGGGTCAAACACAATCTTCTTCCCCTTCACTTCCACCGCAAAACTGGAATGCCCGTAATAGGTGAACTTCATAATTGCAATAATATATTATTATGACCTAATCGGACAAAAATACAACGAATCGCCTAATAATGGGGCAAGGCACTTATTTATTTATTCACACCCGGAACTGGGGAAAAACCCTCATTTTTTTTGCCCCATCTTTGCAATTTTTAAGTCATTTGATCGTCTACCTAACCACGGAAACCACCCTTTCAGGACCATTTTCCCTAAATTTACAGGATTGCTTTCAAGTTAAACCATTGATCCATACGATATTATGCGAGCCGGACCAAACTTACTCTCCACCATACTCCTCGTCATCATCATGCTGGCGCTCGACGCCTACGTGTTTTACGCCCTCCGCGCCCTCATGGCCAACGCCGCCCCTAAAATCCGGGTGGCGGTATTCGCCCTGTTTTGGGTGTTATCCGCCATTGTGATGGCCTCCATCGTCTTCTACGGTAAAATTCCCTGGGCCAAATTCATGCAGGCCAGGGCCTACTACCTCACCTTCGCGTTCTCCTTCTCCTTCTCCAAACTCATGGTCGTGCTCTTCCTCCTGATCGACGATGGCCGCCGCGCCGTGATGTGGGTCGTGGAGAAAGTACGCTCCGCCCCCGCAGTGGCAGCGGCAGTGGCGCAGCAGGACGGCAACCGCGAAGCCGACGGCATGACCCGCTCCCGCTTCCTCCTCAAATCCGGTTTCCTCCTCGGCGGCACCCTCATGGGCACGCTGCTGTACGGGCTGTCCAACAAATACAACTACCACGTCCGCAAGCTCCGCCTGGCCTATCCCAACCTGCCGGCGGCGTTTAAAGGGCTAAAGATCGTGCAGCTGTCCGACATCCACTCCGGTTCCTTCAACGACAAGGAAGCCGTGAAACGAGGCGTTGAGCTCATCCGCGCCCAGAAGCCCGACCTCGTCCTGTTCACCGGCGACCTGGTGAACGACCGTTCCATCGAAATGGAGGATTACCTCGACGTGTTCGACAAGATCGAGGCCCCCCTGGGCGTATATTCCACCCTGGGAAACCACGACTACGGCGACTATTACCCCTGGCCCGACTACGACAACAACCGCCGTTCCCGCCTCAAGGCGCAAAACCTGGAGGCCCTCAAGGGCATGCACGCCAAAATGGGATGGCGCCTGCTCATGAACGAAAATAAAATCCTGGAGAAAGACGGGCAGCAGATCGCGCTGCTGGGCGTGGAGAACTGGAGCATGAACCCCCGCTTCCCGCGGCTGGGCGATATGCAGGCGGCGTATGCCGGCACGGAGCAAATCCCGTTCAAGATCCTCCTGTCACACGATCCCACCCATTGGGACGGGCAGATCCGTTCCGAATACCCCGACATCGACCTGATGCTGGCCGGCCACACCCACGGCATGCAGTTCGGCGTGGAAATCCCGTTCTTCAAGTGGAGCCCCGCGCAATACATCTACCGCCAGTGGGCGGGGCTGTATGAAGAAGGCAAACAACGCCTCTACGTGAACAGGGGCTTCGGCTTCCTCGGATATCCCGGCCGTGTGGGCATCCTCCCCGAGATCACCGTCATAGAGCTGGTGTAAGCAAACTTATTTGTGGTCCGTCTTCCTGTGATGATACGCCGGGAGACGGATTTTTTTATGCCCCGGGCGGCAGGGTCTTAGTACTGTTCCAGTACGGTATCCCTACTGTATCCCTACTAAACCCTTACTCAGTACTTGGAGGTTGGAGGGGGCTTGTCGTTCCCGCCGCCAGATCTTTTAGCATGGATTTTGCAACGAGCGTAGGGGTAGGGCGTTTGGTAACCGTCTTCTAACCGGCGGAACCCCTTTCACAATCAAGCTATCAAGATAATTAAGCCGCTTAACACTTAAACAAATATCATATATGAAAAAACTGTTTTTGGCCCTTGCTGTTATCTCCGGCCTGACCGTATCCTCTGCAAAAGCACAGAAAATGGTGCGCTTCGGTATCAAGGGAGGCGCTAACCTCGGGAAGATCGACGGAACAGGATATGACGACGCTTTCAAACTCGGCTGGCACCTGGGCGGCTTCGCGCAGATCAACCTGGTGAAAGGCTTCGGCATCCAGCCCGAACTGATCTATTCCAGCTCCAAGACCGAAGTAACCTCCAACTTCGACGATGTATATGATTTGGACCAGGTGAAAGAAGATAAACCGAAATTAGATTATCTTTCCATCCCGGTACTGGCGAACATCGATCTTGGTTCCCCCCGCTTCAAGCTGCAGGTGGGCCCCCAGTTCTCGATCATGACGAGCAAGAAAAGGAACGTGTTCCAGGAAGGGAAAGAAGCCTTTAAAGGCGGCGACTTCGGCGCGGTAGGCGGCCTCTGGCTCCAGCTCCCGATCGTCAACATCAGCGCCCGCTACGTGATCGGCCTGTCCAACGTAAACGACATCACCCTCGCAGACGGGACCAATCCCGACAAATGGAGGAATCAAAGTATTCAATTAGGCGTAGGTATTACCCTCTAAGTATACCTACAACTGAGCGATGACCGCTCCCGGAAACGGGGCGGTCTTTTTTTTGCCGCAAGGGCAACCCCAATACCCCGTTACGCGTTTTCCTATTTTGACATGCCGGGTATCAATGGCATCAATCTTGACTATATAGCCATGTTCTATTTTCCGGGACTTATGCAGAGCGTTTCTGCCATTCTGTCCCGATACTTAAAACTGACAGATGAATACATTTTTCTTAGGCAATACAGAGGAAGAGATGGAGTTTATGCCCATCATTCCCCTGAATGAGGACGGAGAAGGGCAGGAAGAAGACCAAATACCCGATGAGCTGGCTTTATTGCCGCTCCGCAACACCGTGTTATTCCCGGGCGTGGTACTCCCTATTACGGTAGGGCGCGACAAGTCTATCAAAGCGGTGAACGATGCGTATAAAACTGACAAAATGATAGGGGTTGTCGCACAAAAAGACAGCAACGTGGAAGAACCGGGTGTGGGCGACCTCAACGATGTAGGCACCGTTGCCAAAATCGTGAAGCTCATTAAAATGCCGGACGGCGGCACGACTATCATCATCCAGGGGCGCAAGCGGTTTAAGATCACCGAGATCGTTTCGGAAGACCCGTACTTCAAAACTAAATACGAATTGTTGTCGGACGAGGTAGACGCCAACGACTCCGAGTTCGATGCGTATGTTTCTTCCATCAAAGACCTGGCGGCGCAGATCATCGCCCTCAGCCCGCACCTGCCTTCAGAAGCCAGCATTATCCTGAAGAATATCGAGAACGCGCCTTTCCTCATCCACTTCGTGGCCAGCAACCTCAACAGCGACGTGAAGGAGAAGCAGCGCATCCTCGAGATCAGCAACCTCCGCCAGCGTGCAGAGTTGCTGATGAAACTCCTGCAGCTGGAACTGCAGCTGGCGGAACTGAAGAATAAAATCAACAACAAGACCAAACAGGACCTCGATAAGCAACAGCGCGATTACTTCCTGCAGCAGCAGATGAAATCCATCAAGGAAGAGCTGGGCGGCGATGCCAACGATCGCGAGATCAAGGAAATGCAGCGCAAGGCGGAAGCCAAGAAATGGCCCGAAGCCGCCAAGGAACTGTTTACCAAGGGTATCGAGAAGCTGGAGCGCATGCACCCCAGCACGCCCGATTACTCGGTGGTTTACAATCACCTCGACCTCATGCTCGACCTGCCCTGGCAGGATTATACCATCGACAGCTACGACCTGAAGAAGGCGAAGAAAGTACTGGACCACGATCATTACGGTATGGACCGCATCAAGGAGCGCATTCTCGAATACCTGGCCGTGCTGAAGCTGAAGGGCGACATGAAATCGCCGATCCTTTGCTTCGTGGGCCCTCCGGGTATCGGTAAAACCTCGCTGGGGCGTTCCATCGCCAATGCCATCGGCCGCAAATACGCGCGCCTGAGCCTGGGCGGTTTGCACGACGAAAGCGAGATCCGCGGCCACCGCAAGACTTATATCGGCGCCATGGCCGGCCGTATCCTGCAAACGATCCGCAAGGTGAAATCTTCCAACCCGGTGATGATCCTCGACGAGATCGACAAGATCGGCAGCGACCACCGCGGCGACCCGGCATCCGCATTGCTCGAAGTGCTCGACCCCGAACAGAACAGCACGTTTTACGACAATTACCTGGAGCTGGAGTACGACCTGAGCAAGGTCCTCTTCATCGCCACCGCCAATAACCTCAGCGCTATTCCCATCGCGCTGCGCGACCGCCTGGAGATCATCGACCTCAGCGGTTACTCCATCGAGGAAAAGGTGGAGATCGCCAAGCGCCACCTGATCCCCAAGCAGAAAGATGCGCACGGGCTGGCCAATGTGAAACTGTCGTTCGCCAATAAAGTGATCGAAAAAGTGATCGCGCATTACACCCGTGAAAGCGGCGTAAGGGAGCTGGACCGGCAGTTTGCCGCCATCATGCGCTCCCTCGCCAAAGACGTGGCCCTGGGCCATACGCCGAAAGAAGCCGTGTCTGAAGAAAGAGTGGTGCAGGCGCTGGGCAAGCCGAAGTACAGCAACGAGATGTACAAAACCGGCAATCCCCCCGGCGTGGCCGTGGGCTTGGCCTGGACG
>NZ_CALNBI010000351.1 GCF_937874145.1 uncultured Chitinophaga sp.
GCTGATTTTTATCAACGACGGTTCTACCGACGACAGCGAGACCACCATCCTTTCCTTCGCTGATCCCCGCATCCGCTATCTCCCGCAACCCAACCAGGGCTTCATTGCCAGCCTGAACCGCGGTATCGCCGAGGCGCGGGGGAAATACATCGCCCGCATCGACGCCGATGATGTGTGCCTGCCCATCCGCTTCGAACAGCAGGCGTCCCTGCTTGATGACCGCCCGGAAGTGTCAGTGGTGGGGTGTTTCATCATCTTCATCGATGAAAACGGAAAAGAAACCGGCATCTGGCGCGAAGACCGTGCCTGTGTTTCCAACGAACAGATTCGGAAGGCGCTTCCGCACTTCAACTGCATCGCCCATCCCGGCGTAATGGCCAGGGCGGAGGTGTTCCGGCAGTATCCGTACCGCGCTTCCCAGAAACATATCGAAGATTACGACCTCTGGCTCCGCCTGGCGGGCGATGGGAAGGTGATCGAGAAATTGCCCCAGCCTTTGCTGTTGTACCGCGTGCATTCGGGCTCGGTGACGGTGTCGGTCATCAAGAAAAACAATATTTTCCTGCGCCACTTCCATTGCAAGCGCCGCTACCTGGCGGGGCGCATCCGGGAAGGGAAGTGGAACGGGTTCGATTTCCGGGTGCTGGCCGGCATGTGCCGCGACGCGGTGACCGCTTTCGGTAAATCCATCAAACAACGCAACGCGCATGTATAAACTCCTCCTGCTGAAACGGCGCCTCGAAGCCATCGTGATCTTTCCGTTTGCCCTCCTGGGCAGGCTGATCGCGAAGCTGCGCCCCCTGCAGGAAGAGTTCGACCTGTTCCTGTTCTTCCCCTTTTATCACGTTGGCGGGGCCGAGAAGGTGCATGCGCAGATCACGCAGCTGTTCCCGGATAAAAAGATCATCGTCTTCTTTACAAAAAAATCCCAGGGCAAAGCATTGCTGAACGATTTCAAAGCGCCCAACGTGGAAATCCGCGACATCTCCCGGTACACCAGCAATAAATTCATGTACTGGAACAACCTCATCTGGCGCGGGATCGTGGCGGGTTACATCCGCCGGCAGCGGAAGGCGCCGGTGGTGTTCAACGGGCAATGCAATTTCGCCTACAAGCTTTCGCCGCATGTGCCGCGGGAAGTCCGCCAGATTGAGCTGATCCATTCATTCTGCAGTTTTTCCTATATCCGCATCCCTTTCATCCCGTTTTACGAAACTACGGTGATGATCAGCCGCGACAGCATCCGCCAGCACCTTGAGCTTTACCGCCAATACGCCATCCCGGCGGCATTGGGAGAGCGCATCCGGTTGATCATGAACGGCATTCCCATCCCAACCGACACCACGCCTTTACCGGAAGCCGCCAGGCTGCTGTATGTGGGCCGGGGAACGGAAGAAAAGCGCCCCTGGCTGGTAGCCGCCATCGCCAAGGCGGCGGGCATGCAGGCCGGTATGCTGGGACCACTGGACAACGCCATCCCTTCCGCGGAAAAGGAGCATTGCCGCTTCTATGGGGAACAGTCGGACGCGGGGCTGATCGACCGCATATACCGAGAACACCGCATTATCGCCATTACTTCCACGCGCGAGGGTTTCCCGATGGTGATCATGGAAGCCATGGCGCGCGGGCTGGCCGTATTATCGACCGATGTGGGAGATATTCCGTATCATGTGCAACATGGAGTGAATGGTTGGCTCATTAAACACGACCAGCCCGAAGCCGGTATTATCGCGGAAGGAGTGAAGCAGCTCCGCGAAGCCACGACCGAAACGCTGGCCGCCATGCGCGACCGGAACATCGCCTACGCCCGCGAACATTTCAGCCTGGAAGCGTTTGCTGCCGCTTACCGCAGCCTTTTGCAGAATTGATATGAAGCCATTATCCGTCATCATCATCACGTATAACCGTCCCGACGACCTCGGGATGCTCGTCCGCAACCTGGCCGCGCAACAAAACGCGGACACATTGCTGGAAGAAGTGATCGTCATCAATAACGCCTCTACGGCGGACTACAGTGAGGTGAAAGCTTTTATGGCCGGGTTCCCTTTCTTCCGGTACGTGGATTCGCCCGAAAACCTCGGTGTGGCCAGGGGCCGCAACCTCGGCATCACCATGGCCAAAGCGCCCATCCTCGTAACGATCGACGACGACGCCTGGTTCCGCGATGCCACAGCGCTCCAGTCCATCACCGATGCCTTCGCGGGATCGTACCTGCGCGACAACCAGGGGCTGGTTACCGCCGTCGAGCTGGCCGCCCTGC
>NZ_CALNBI010000352.1 GCF_937874145.1 uncultured Chitinophaga sp.
GGTGCGTGAAGCGGGTGTGGAACATGTGGAAAGGCATGCGGGCGAGCCCGAGCTCTGCAGTTTCCTGTATTCGCCGCTGGCTTCCGGGAAACAGAAGCGTGGCGTCACCAGCACACCCGCTTTCGATATGCCGCCGCGCCTCAGCAGCGGGTATTTCGGCGCTAAACTGGGGGAGATGGAAGATATGACCGGCGTGGCTTTCACCGATCCGCAGGGCCCTGCCGCGCGGGCGGGCATTCTCGCGGGCGATAAACTCCTGCGCATCAACGACGCGCAGCCGGCCAATGGCGCGGCTTTCATCAGCGAGCTCCAAAAATACCATCCCCATCAAACCATAACTATTTCCCTCCGCCGGGGCGACAGCCTCCTGACCCGCCCGGTTACCCTCGCCGAACGGCTGGACCCTCCGTCCAAACACCCCGCCGAAATGTACGAAGGCGGCAAAAGCAGGAGGAGAGACGGTTTCACGAAAGTCTGGTTCTGCGACATGCATGCCCGCTCCTCCGATTGCGGCGCTCCCGTGTACGACGACCAGGGCCGCTTCTCCGGCATCGTGATCGCCCGTTTCAGCCGCACGGCCACCGTTGTACTCCATGCATCGGAGATCGACCGCTGGATGGCCAACCTGCAATTGTGAGGGAAAGGGCCTGTTTCCAATGATATTTTAACATTTGCTCCTAATTTTTTGCCGCTTGTTTGACAATTAGCGCGGAAGCGCTTTTATTTTGTACGGTTTCACCTTACCGACCAGACAGATTGCATGAACGTTATGATAAGACCAGATGCTGCGCTGCTATTCCAACAACTACCGCAAACCAATGGGGAAGCGGCGCTCATGCAATTGCATTCCCTGTACTTCAGCCGGATCTTCAAACTTATCCTTTCCCTCATCAAACAACGCGAACCGGCCGAAGAACTGGCCAGCGACGTATTCATGGAACTCTGGCAGCGGCGCGAAAAGTTGTCCGCCATCCGGAATTACGAAGTGTACCTGTACGTGATCGCGCGCAACAAGGCTTTCACCTTCCTCAAGCAGCAACTGCACCTCACCGATCCGCTCGACCAGATCGAAGATTTCAGGCTGGAGCTGGCGCGTTCGCCGGAAGATCTGCTCATTTCCTCGGAAATGCTCCACCGCATACACGCGGCCATCAACGACCTGCCCCCCAAATGCAAGTTGATTTTCCAGCTGGTGAAGGAGCAATCCTTCAAATACCGGGAAGTCGCTGAAATCCTTAATATCTCCCTAAAAACCGTGGAAGCCCAGATGGGCATCGCCATCAAAAAGCTCGGCAAGGCCGTGGCTTTTTCCACGATCTGAAATATATTTTATTTCCTTTTAGGGGTGCCGGGCATTTTTCTCACTCCTTCTAATAAACGACCGGCATTTTTCTAATGAACAGAATCTGGGAATTACTCGCTAAGAAATTCAGTCATGAGATTTCGGATCATGAAAGGCTTGAGCTCGAAGAGCTGCTCAGGACCTATCAGCATGATTTCCAGCAAAGCGAAATGCTGCAGGCGGCCTATGACCTGAAGGCCGTTGCCCCGGACGATGATGCCGCAAAGGAACGCAGCGAAATGCGTTTGCGGAAGATGCTGGAAGGGGTTTCGGTGGAAACGGAAAACGTCGTGGAAGCCGGTCCTGCGGAAGAGGCGCGGAAGCCATCGCATATCCGGCGTTTTTCGCGGTACTACATCGCCGGGCTGGTGAACGTGGCTGCCATCGCCCTGATCTTTGTATGGCCGCTGGTGTTTTCGGATGGCCCGCTCTACAACAAAATCAATACGGAACGCGGAGCCAAAACCACGGTGCACCTGCCCGACGGGTCGGTGGTGACGCTCAATTCCGGCAGCCGGCTGAGTTACAGCAAAGATTTCGGCGTAAAAAACCGGGAAATCAAACTGGAAGGTGAAGCTTATTTCGATGTGGTGAAAAATCCCAACATGCCCATGCTCGTTTCCGCCGGCAGCGTGGAAGTGAAAGTGCTGGGGACCACTTTCAACGTGAAAGCTTATCCCGAAGATTCCGTGGTGGAAGCTTCGCTGTTCACGGGAGCCATCCAGCTGATGTCCGAAAAAGACCCGGAAAGGGTCATTTTACTGCGGCCGCGGGAAAAAGTAACCATCAACCGGCAGCACAACCTGGCCGCTGCGCCGGTGGAAGCCAAAGGCGAAACAGTTTCCCTCAAGCAAATGCTCTTCAACCAGGCAGACAGCAGCTTCGACGAAACCGCCTGGATGCAGAACAAACTCGTCTTCAAAGCCGCGCGCTTCCGCGACGTGGCCAACGAACTGCAAAGAAAATTCAACACGGATATACAATTCAACGACGCTAAATATCAGGACATACGCATAACAGGGACTTTCGCTGAGGAAAACATTCAGGAAATCATCCAGGCGCTGCAAGAAACCATACCATTCGAGTATACCATTTCGGGCCATAAAATTTATATAAGCCAGTAACCAGCACGGGTCGATAACAGTATCCACGTCCCGGCACCACGATTACGATCAGATGAATGCGATCACACATGAGAATTGCGGCTTCAAGGCGCCGTACCAGTCCCCTGTTGCCTATTAAAAAACATTTTAAAAACCAAAATTGACATGACATTTAAACAATGCTGCAAAGTACTGCTGTGTATGGT
>NZ_CALNBI010000353.1 GCF_937874145.1 uncultured Chitinophaga sp.
AATGAATACAAATCCTTCAATTACGACACCGCATTCTCATACGCCCTCCAACTCAAAAAAATCGCCGCGGGCATGAACGACCCCCAACGCGCCGCATACGCCGATATCAAACTCGGTTTCATCCTCCTCTCGTCCGGCATGTTCCGCGAAACCGCCAGCGTTCTCGACTCCCTCCGCGCCCCCGCTCTCCCCGATACCATGCGGGCAGAATATTACGTCCTCATCCGGAGATATTACTACGACCTCGCCGATTACGTCAACGACTGGTATTACTCCCCGCAATATCTCCGCCAGGCAAGCATCTATACCGACTCCGCCGCCGCCTATTACCCCGAAAACCATTTCGAACGACTCTCCTGCCTCGGGTATAAATATTTCAAAGAAAACCGCCTCGACTCCGCGCTCCACTACCTCCACCGCACCATGGCCCTGCCCAACCTCTCCTGGCACCAGCAAGCCATGATCAAGGCCAACCTCGGCTCCATATACGTCTTCCGGAAACAATACGACTCCGCCATCGCCATGTTCGCCCAGTCAGCCATGGCCGACACCCGCGGCTCCGTCAAAGAAACCACCGCCGCCTTCAACCTCGCCTCACTGCTGTTCCAGACCGGCGACATCAAAAACGCCTCCCGGTACATCGAACGCGCCGTGCAAGACGCCACCTTCTACGGCGCCCGACAGCGGAAAGTCCAGGTGAGCGCCATCCTACCCATGATCGAAGGAGAAAGGTACAACGCCGTCGAAAACGAGAAAAACCGCCTGGTGGTCTATTCCGCCATCGCCACCTTCCTCGTCCTCGCCCTCATCCTCCTCACCTTCATCATCTTCAAACAAATCCGCCGCCTCAAAGCCGCCAAGGAAATTATCACCCAGGCCCACCGCCGCCAGCAGGAAATCAACGAAAAACTCATCGAATCCAACCGGATCAAAGAAGAATACATCGGCTACTGCTTCCACATCGCCTCCGCCTACATCGAAAAAATCGAAAAACTCAAAAACCAGGTCGAAACCAAACTGGCCGACCACAAACACGGCGATATCCGCTATATCGTCAATAATATAAATATCAAACAGGAACGCGAAGAGCTCTTCCACAACTTCGACCGCATCTTCCTCCGCATCTTCCCCAACTTCGTCGCCGAATTCAACTCCTTCTTCCGGGAAGAAGACCAGATCCGCCTCAAAGACAACGAACTCCTCAATACCGACCTCCGCATCTACGCCCTCATCCGCATCGGTATCTCAGAAAACGAAAAAATCGCCCGCATCCTCGAATATTCCGTCAACACCATTTACGCCTATAAAACCCGCATCCGGAACAAATCCATCGTCCCAAACGACGAATTTGAAGACCGGATCCTCCAGATCAAGATCTGAATCAGTTAATATTATCTATATTTATATATATTGTTAATCTGTTGTAAACCATATTCTTAAAATTCAGAGAACCCGTTAATCCGCCTTTAATTTCTATACTCAGGTGATAATAGTTTGCCACGAGGATCGAACCCGCTTACTTTGAACCGTTCAACCAAAATGGATTTCACGTTCATTCAATTCCACCGGTAAAAACCATCTCTGTAATTCTTTAAACACTACGTTATGATCAAAATGCGACTGCTCAGCGCGTTACTGATTTGTCCGCTCCTGATACTATCCCAGGCAGCGTTAGCCCAGACAAAACCAGTTTCCGGCAAGATTAGCGACGAAAAAGGAGAACCCATCCCCGGGGCCAGCGTCCAGGCCAAAGGCACCAATATCGGGACCGTCTCCGACGCCACCGGCGCCTTCAAACTGAACGTCCCCGACAAAACCCAGACCCTGGTCGTGTCCTTCATCGGCTACGCCCCCCAGGACGTCAGCATCGCCAATTCCTCCCAGGTAAACGTTGTCCTCAAGCTCGAAAGCTCCACCCTTACCGACGTGGTGGTAGTCGGCTACGGCACCACCCGGAAAAAAGACCTCACCGGCGCCGTTACCTCGCTGAAAGCCAAAGACTTCAATAAAGGCATCGTGGCCGCCCCTGACCAGCTCATCCAGGGCAAAGTGGCCGGCCTCATGATCGTCAACAACTCCGGCGCCCCCGGCGCCGCGGCCACCGTCCGCATCCGCGGGGTATCGTCCGTTCGCTCGGGCAACCAGCCGCTCTACGTAATCGACGGCGTGCCCCTCGACGGCCGCGTGGCCCGCCCCGAAATCAACGCCAACGGCATCGGCCAGACGCCCACCGCCAACCCCCTCAACTTCGTCAACTCCTTCGATATCGCCTCCATGGACGTGCTGAAAGACGCCTCCGCCACCGCCATCTACGGCTCCCGCGGCTCCAACGGCGTCATCATCATCACCACCAAAAAAGGCCAGGAAGGCCCCGCCAAACTGGACTTCAATTACTCCGTGGGCGTCAGCAACGCCATGAAAAAACTGGAAGTGCTCAGTCCCGAAGAATTCCGTCAAACCATCAAAAACTACAATTTCGCGGAAGGCGACGGCGGCGGAACGGCCGAAGGCCTCAATTCCATCCTCCGCACCGGCGTTACCCACAACTTCAACGTGGGCATCAGCGGCGGTTCCGAAAATGCACGCTACCGCGCCGCCTTCGGATTGATGGACCAACAGGGCATCGTCCTCAAATCCGGGCTGAAGAAATACACCGGTAACCTCACCGGCCAGTTCAAATTCCTCGAAAGCCGCCGCCTGGGGCTCGATTTCTCCCTCATGGCCGCTCAAACCGTGGAAACCATGGCCCCTATCTCCAATAACGCCGGTTTCACCGGCTCGCTCATCGGCCAGGCCCTCCAGTGGAACCCCACGCTCAACATGCGCCAACCCGACGGCAGCTTCACCATCCTCGGCAACAACAGCGCCGTCAACCCGCTGGCCATGTCCGAAGCCTGGGACGATAAAGCCGATATCAATTACCTTCTCGGGAACATCTCCCCGTATTTCAAGATCACCGACGACCTGGAGTACCGCTTCCTCTTCTCGATTAACCGCCAGAACGGTATCCGCCGAACGCAAATCCAGTCGTGGATCAATATTAATGGGGTGAAAGACCTTGGCCAGGCCTACTATGGCAACGCCGAGCTGCTTACCAAACTGTACTCCCACACCCTGAACTTCAATAAGCAGATCACCAACGCCTTCCATCTCGGCGCGGTGGTTGGGTATGAATACCAGGATTTCCAATACAGGACTACCGACCTGGGCGCGCTGGGCTTCAGCACCGACGCGCTGCCGTACACCAGCATCCTGCAAGACCCCATGCAGAGCAATACCTTCATGTCCGCCAACGTGCAACCCAAATCCGAACTGCAATCCGTGTTCGGAAGGGTGACGGCCAACCTGCAGGACAAATACCTGCTCACCGCCACCATGCGCGCCGACGGCTCCAACAAGTTCGGGAAGAACAACCGCTACGGGTATTTCCCGTCGTTTGCGGCGAAATGGAATTTGTCGGAAGAAGATTTCCTGAAAGGCAACGGTTTCATCCAGCAGCTGGCGATCCGCGCGGGCTGGGGCATCACCGGGAACCAGGAATTCCCGGCAGGCGCGGCGCAGGAGCAATTCCTCCTGAGCGGCGGCGGCAGCTCCCGCCAGGTGAACGCAGCCAACCCCGACCTGAAATGGGAGAAATCCGCGCAGCTGAACGCCGGCATCGACTTCGCCATTCTCGATAGCAGGATTTCCGGCAGCGTCGATTACTTCAACAAGAAAACCTCTGACCTGCTGTTCAATTTTATCGCCACGGGCCCCGGCCCGGCCGCCAACGTATGGCGCAACATGCCCGGCGAAATCCTCAACAAAGGGGTGGAACTGGCGCTGCGCGGTGAAATCATCCGCGGGAAGAACTTGCTCTGGAACCTCGGCGTGAACGCAGCCTTCATGAAGAACGAACTGCAGAATTATGAAGGTCCGGATGTGCTGACCGGCGCGATCAGCGGTCAGGGTGTGACAGGGGCTACCGTGCAGCGCTTCGCCAACGGCTACCCGCTGAACGTGTTTTACCTGAGAAAATGGACGGGATTGAATAAAGACGGCATCAGCGAATACGAAGGCGGCGCCGACAAGATGCATTACAGCGGCGATCCCAATCCCCGCACGCTCCTGGGCATCACCACCGACCTCAATGTGAAGAAGTGGTATTTCGCGGTGAACTTCAACGGGGCTTTCGGCCACAAGCTGTACAACAACACCGCCAATACCGTACTGCCGGTGAATAACCTGTCGTCGCGCAACATCGCGAAGGAGCTGATGGGCAACAACGAAAGCACCGCGAACCCGATCGCTACGTCTACCCGTTACCTCGAAAACGGCAACTTCCTGAAACTGACCAACGCCACCGTGAGCTATTCCTTTGGTGATATCGGCAAAAGCTTCAGGAACCTGAACCTTTCGCTCACCGGGCAGAACCTGTTCGTGATCACGAAATACACCGGATTCGATCCGGAAGTGAACACCGACAAAAGCGTGAACGGCGTGAACTCCTTCGGTATCGAGTACATCCCGTACCCCACGGCGCGCAGCATCATGCTCAGCGTAGGCGTTTCCTTCTAATCCAGTTCCAGTTCATTAAAACAGATTATCATGCATCTTCATAAAAAACTATCCATCCTCGCATTGTCCGGCATCGCCTTTGGCGCGTGCACGAAGCTGGACGAAAAACTGGGCTCCACCCTGGTGCGGTCCGAAGCCGAAAAAGTGATCAAAGTGAATTCGCTGCTCATCAACGCCTACAACGATATGCAGCTGCCTTTCCAGGACCAGTCGAACTTCTGGGCCCTGCAGGAAATGCCTTCCGACGAAGCGGTGGCGCCTACGCGCGGTGGCGACTGGGACGATAACGGCGCCTGGCGTTCACTCAAGCTCCACACCTGGACGCCCGAGCACGGCACCATCCAGAATACCTTCACGAACCTGCTGCTGTTGCAGTTCTCCGCCACTAATGTCCTCAACTTCCAGCCTTCCAAGCAACAGGCGGCGGAAGCACGTTTCATCCGCGCGCTCAGCATGTTCGCCACGCTCGACGGATGGGGACAGGTGCCTTACCGCGAGCCGAATGAAAACCTGCTTCTTGCACCCAAAGTGAAACCGGCCGCGGAAGCCATTGAGTTCATCATCGCCGAGCTCACCGCCATCATTCCCGACCTGCCCGAGCGCTCCGGTTCCGTAAAAGCCTGGACGGCCAATAAAGACGCGGCCAGAACGCTGCTGATGAAATGCTACCTCAACAAGGGCGCATTCCTCAACCGCCAGAATCCCACGTTCGACGCGGCAGACATGCAACAGGTGATCACGCTGGCCAATGAAGTGATCGGCTCCGGCCGCTATTCGCTCGCCAATAATTATTTTGACAACCTCGCGTACAACAACGACGTGATCGGTACGGAGAATATTTTCACGCAGCAGAACGGCCCCGGGCTGAGCACCATCCGCGGCGGCAACGCTGCTTTCTGCCATTGGGCGCCCACTTTGCACTACCACCAGATGCCCAGCGGCTGGAACGGTTTCGCAACCACCGGCGAATTCTATGACCTGTTCGAAGCCACGGACACGCGCCGTGGTATGGCTTATGACGGCGTGACGGACGTGACCGGCACCCGCGTAGGTTTCCTCATCGGGCAGCAATTCAATAAAGACGGCGTGGCGCTGAAAGACCGTAAAGGCAACAACCTCGCCTTCACCCGCGACCTGAAGCTCCAGGAAGCCGGTACGGATCTCGAGATCAAAGGCATCCGCGTGGTGAAATATCCGCCCGATATGGTGACCGACGGCGGGCACAACAGCAACAACGCCAGCAACGACTGGGTATTCTTCCGCCTGGCCGATGTGATGCTCATGAAAGCCGAAGCCCAGCTGCGCACCAACGCCGCCGGGGCGGGATTGCTGGTGGTGAACCAGCTGCGCGTGAAACGCGGCGCTACGCCTTTGGCGGCCCTTACACTCGACAACCTGCTCGACGAGCGCGGCCGTGAAATGTATTGGGAAGGTTGGCGCAGGCAGGATCTCATCCGCTTCGGGAAATTCCTCGAGCCCTGGGACCTGAAACCCAACGACGATCCCCGGAATCTCCTGTTCCCCATACCCGTAAACGATCTGGCCGTTAACCCCAACCTGAAACAGAATCCGGGATATTAGTTTTTAAAGACTGAACAGGAAAATATCCAGGCAGAGGGCGGTACCGCCGCTCTCTGCTGGATTCTTTTTGCAAAAAATTCGGCAATATATGATCGGCAGATTAATTGGATGGTGCCTCCTGGTATCCACCACCACGGCGGCGCAGCAGGTAGTTACACCCGGAAATGTAACCGGTGTGAAGATTAGCGGACAAACCATCCGCATTACCGCCGCCAATGCCCGTGCGGAAATAACGGCATGGTCGCACAATGTGGTGCGGGTGCGGATGGACAGGAAAGAACTGGAAAAGGATTTCTCTTACGCCGTGGTCGCCACACCGAAGAATTTTTCACCCAGTATCACCCAAACCGCCGATGAGATCCGGCTGGAAACGGATTCGCTGGTGGCGCGCATCGGCAAGAAGCCCTTCTCCATCACTTTCCTCACCAAAAACGGGGAAGTACTCCTGGCCGACGAGCCTGGTTTAAACACATCGTGGATCGGTGAAGAAGTGACCGCCTACAAAACCATGCAGGACGGCGAACGCTTCATCGGGCTGGGCGAAAAAACCGGCAACCTCGACCGCCGTGGCAGTTCCTACACCAACTGGAACACCGATGCGTTCGGGTATACCGTCAACCAGGACCCCATCTACGCCACCATTCCGTTCTATATCGGCATCCATCACGGGAAGAGCTACGGTTTGTTCTTGGACAACAGCTACCGCACGAATTTCAACTTCGGCGCCAGCAACAACCGGTTTGCCTCCTTCTCCGCCAACAGCGGCGAAATGAATTACTATTTCATCCATCACCCCGAAGTTTCCGGCATCATCACCGCTTACACCTGGCTCACCGGCCGCATGCAGTTGCCGCCGCTGTGGAGCCTCGGATATCAGCAGAACCGTTACAGCTACTATCCAGAAGCGGAAGTGATGCGGATCGCACAGACGATGCGGGAAAAGCAAATCCCGGCCGACGGCATCACGCTCGATATCCATTACATGGACGCCTACAAACTTTTCACCTGGAACCGGCAGCGTTTCCCTGACCCCGCCGGCATGAACGCCCGCCTGCGGAAACTGGGCTTCCGGACCACGGTGATCGTAGACCCGGGAATCAAAACCGAAGACGGTTATCATGCCTACGAAAGCGGCAAGAAGGAAGACATTTTCATCAAATACTCCGATGGACAATACTACACCGGCCAGGTATGGCCCGGCTGGTGCCACTTCCCGGACTTCACCGGCCCGAAAGGCCGCGGCTGGTGGAAGGAGCAGGTGAAAAGTTTTACGAATGCGGGAGTAGATGGATTGTGGAATGATATGAATGAAATCGCTACCTGGGGGCAGAACATGCCGGACAATGTGCTGTTTGATTTTGAAGGAAGAACGGCCACTCACCGCCAGGCGCACAATGTATATGGACTGGCCATGGTGCGCGCGAGCTACGAAGGCGCGCGCGAATCCATGCAGGGCCGCCGGCCTTTCCTCCTGACCCGCGCCGGCTACGCCGGCCTGCAGCGCTACACCGCCATCTGGACGGGCGACAACCGCGCGGAAGACGATCACATGCTGCTGGGCGTCCGCCTGATGAACAGCCTGGGCCTCAGCGGCGTGGCGTTTTCCGGGATGGACATCGGCGGATTCACCGGCAACGGATCGCCCGAGCTCTACGCCCGCTGGATCCAGCTGGGATCGTTTATGCCGTATTGCCGCAGCCA
>NZ_CALNBI010000354.1 GCF_937874145.1 uncultured Chitinophaga sp.
GGCGTTGCTGGCGGCGGAAAAAGTCTTCGTGCCGGTAACGCTGAACAAAGGTGACTTCTTCGTCGAAATGGGCGTCGTGTGCCGACATGCGGCTTTCATTCGCTCCGGGATCATCCGTTCCTTCTACATCAACGGCAAAGGGGAAGAAACGACATATTGCTTTTGCGCCGGTGGAAGTCTGAGCACGTCATTCCGGAGTTTCGTCACGCAAACGGCCTCGGAACTATCCATGCACGCCATCGAACAAACGGAATTGCTCGTTATCAGCCGGGAAGATCTGTACGCGCTTTACCGCCAATATCCGGACTGGCAGGAGATCGGCCGCGTGATGACAGAAAAGGCCTACCTCGGACTGGAGGGCTACGCTTCCACACTGAATAACGAAACAGCACGCCAGAAGTACGCGCGGATGCTGGCTGAACAGCCCCACATCGCGCAGCGGGCATCGATCCAGGATATTGCTTCTTACCTCGGGGTGTCGCGGGAAACGATTAGCCGCATCCGGCGTGAAATGAGTACGCCCATTTTGTGACAAATGTCAAATGGAAACGGCTAGCCGCCGAATAGCTTTGTGGTAAAATAGATTGAAATGGAAATCGGATTTACCATTGCAACGCTGATGTTGCTGCTGTTCGGCCTGCTGGCGACCTTCGACGGGATTTACCTGCATATTTTCAAATACCGCCTGTACCGGCATAAGGAAAGCCGGTTTGAACATATCACCCATACTATACGAGCCCTGTTATTCCCCTTCATCCTGTACTTCCTTTTTCTACAGCAAAGTACCATAGCTTTCTACGCTGGTATCACCTTCGTGGTGATCGATCTTATCACGCTAGGGGTAGATGCCTTCGTGGAGAAAGACAGCCGGACTTTCATGGGCGGCCTCCCGCGATGGGAATACATCATCCACCTGTTCGTGAACGGCTTTCACTTCGCGTCGATCGCGGTGTTCCTGGCTTTGAAGCTGGATTTCGGGGTTGACGGGGTTTCCCTGCGGCATGGGTTCCCTGGGGTAAAGGCATACGAGCAATTCGCCTGGCTGGCGGCGCAACTGATACCGGGGGCGCTACTGTTCGGGGGATTGCATGTCTTCGTTGCTTTCCCGAAGACAGCGGCGTTATGGGATAAAGTGGTATTTCGGAATCAATTCCGGTAATACTATACTTTAACGATATCATTAAAAGTTTTTGTAATTTCACCGGATGAAATGGTTCTGGCTCCTTTTCGCCGCATACGTCCTCACCCTGTCCGCAGTTCCCTGCTGCGGCGATGACGCATGCTGTGAGGATGAGATAGAACTGGCTTTGGGCCGCGAGTGCGCAGATCACAACGATCACGAAAAGCACGAAAAACCCGAGCTCCCCTGTTCCCCCTTCTTTTCCTGCAACACATGCCACGGTGTGGTCGTTACCGCCAATAAGGTAATCCTCACTGCCTGGACCATCCCCACGACGCACATTTTCAGTACACCGGATAGTTCCGTTCTTTCCATCTACCAGCCCGCCGTCTGGCATCCACCCAAAGCCTGATTTCCCATATCAACCATTTGCATCGCCTCCGACAGAGGCGAATTGAACTGTTTTATCATACTATAAACCATTATGAAAAAAATCGTATTTACGGGCTTGCTTGCCTGTATCAGCTATATATGTAATGCGCAAAACGTGCTGATCGCGCGTATCCTGGAAGCAGACAGTAATGAACCGCTGTCCGGCGCCACCGTTGCGCTACCCGGGACATCACTTGGCATGCCGTTGCATTCAGTTTCGTCGGTTTTGAAACGATTATCGACACGCTGGTCTTCCCGCGCGGTACCGACACCCTGACCATCCTGCTCGAAGAAGAATCCGAGGAGATCGAGGAAGTGGTGATCACCTCCACCCGCAGCACCCGCACCATCCAGAACATTCCGACCAGGGTGGAATTCATCGCCGGGGAGGAACTGGAAGAAAAGGGCAACATGAAACCGGGTGATATCCGCATGATGCTCAATGAAAGCACGGGCATCCAGACCCAGCAGGTTTCCGCGACTTCCGCCAATTCCAGCATCCGAATCCAGGGGCTTGACGGGCGATATACCCAAATCCTCAAAGACGGTTTTCCGCTGTATGCCGGGTTCTCCGGTGGCCTGGGCCTCCTGCAGACGCCGCCGCTCGACCTTAAACAGGTAGAGGTAATCAAGGGCTCGGCTTCCACACTATACGGCGGCGGTGCCATCGCCGGCCTCGTCAACCTCATTTCCCGGACGCCGACTGAAGAACGGGATCTCCGGTTCCTGGTGAACGGCACATCCGCTGGCGGGCTGGACGTGAGCGGGTTTTATGGGCAGAAGTTCGAGAAAGTGGGCCTGACGGTGTTCGCATCCCGCAACAGCAACCGGCCCTACGATCCATCAAACACGGGTTTCACCGCGATTCCCAAGTTTGAACGGTACAATATAAATCCGAAACTGTTCCTGTATTTCAACCCACGCACCCGCCTGAACTTTGGTGTAAACGCCACCCTCGAGGACCGCACCGGCGGGGATATCCAGTATATCAAAGGCCGTGGGGACGCTACGCATTCCTATTTCGAGAAAAACAAGACCCAACGGTACAGCACCCAGCTGGCCTTCGATCACGATTTCAGTGAAAACAGCAGTCTGACCGTGAAAAATTCCGTGAACAATTTTAAACGAAAGCTCAGCATCCCGGGTTATGTATTCGACGGTACGCAATGGTCATCCTACACGGAAGCGGCCTATAGTTTGCGCCGGGAACGTTCCGAATGGGGTGCCGGGGTCAACGTTTACACCGACAACTTCAAAGAGGC
>NZ_CALNBI010000355.1 GCF_937874145.1 uncultured Chitinophaga sp.
GGCCGGCCTATGGAAAAACGGGACCTTGCGGCTTTGGTAGAAAAAATATTGGAAAAAACCGGCAAACAAACCTTCTCCCTCCTGGGTTATAGTATGGGCGGGAGGTTGAGCCTATGCATCGTCGAGCAGATGGCTGACAGGATCAGGCACCTCATCCTGGCGGCGCCCGACGGGTTGAAGAACAACCCCTGGCATATGTTTGCCACCAGGACCATATTGGGAAACCGGATTTTTTCGTACAATACCCGTAACCCTGCTCTTTTTTTTCGCCTCCTGGCCTTCTGGCGGCGAAGCGGCCTTTTGAACGAAAGCGTCTACAAATTTGCGCTCCACCGGATGGACCGCCTGGAAAAACGGCAGCTGGTCTATAATGTCTGGACCATCATGCGGCGGATGCTGCCCCGCAAAAAACTGTGCAAGCGCCGGATGGCGCAATCGGGGATCGATTCGCTGCTGATATTCGGCAAGTATGACCGCGTCATCCCGCCGGTTATCGGTGAGCGCTTCGCAGACGGTTCTTTCCCGTGCAGGCTGCTGGTACTCGATAAGGGCCACCAGCTCATCACGGAACAATTAGGTTTTATCATCAGAAATAACATTTCGATTTCTTAGGAATGACTGCATTATTGATCATTACGCTCGGACTTGCTTTACTCTACGGTATTTTGATGCTGTCGTATCTATATGGCTGGAGCCGCCTGAAGCGATTCGACCCCTCGGCCCACGCCTATACGTTCAACACCCGCGTGTCGGTCATCATCCCGGCCCGCAACGAGGAACGCAACCTGCCTGTTTTGCTGGAAGCCCTTCAGCAGCAGAGCTATCCCGCCAACCTGTTCGAAGTGATCGTGGTGGATGATTTCTCCACCGATCAAACCGCCGATACCGTCCGCTACTTCCCCGCCACCAACGTCCGCCTCATCCGCATGGCCGACCACCTCAGCCCGGAAGAGCGCCTCAACGCGTACAAGAAAAAAGCCATCGAAACAGCCATCGCCGCCGCCACCGGCCACCTCATCGTCACCACCGACGCCGACTGCGTGATGGGGTCCAAATGGCTCGAAACGATCGTCAAATGCTACGAAATCCACCGGCCCAAGTTTATCGCGGCCCCGGTGGCTTACCATAAAGAGAACAACTTCTTCAAGAAACTCCAGTCCCTCGACTTCATGACCATGCAAGGCATCACCGGCGCCGTGGCCTACCTGGAATCGGGCACCATGTGCAACGGGGCCAACCTGGCGTATGAGAAAACGGCGTTCGAAGAAGTAGGCGGCTTCACCGGGATCGACATGATCGCTTCCGGCGACGATATGCTGCTCATGTACAAGATCTACCACGCCTACCCCGGCAGCGTCCATTACCTGAAGTCGCAGGACGCGATCGTCCGCACCCTGCCGGTAGACACGGTGAAAGGGTTCATGAACCAGCGTATCCGGTGGTCATCGAAAGCGGACAAGTACGAGGACAAGCGGATCACCCGCGTGCTGGTGATCGTTTATCTCTGGAACGTGATGCTGCTGCTCATGGGGATCGTGGCGATTTTTACGCCGGCCCTGCGCATGTGGCTGCTTTGGCTCGCGGTGTACAAAGTGGTGCTGGAACTGTGTTTCCTCATCCCCGTAGCCAGCTTTTTCGGCAAACGCTCCCTGCTCCCGTGGTTCGTACCCGGGCAGCCGTTCCATATTATTTATGTTGTGCTCGCCGGATGGCTGGGCAAATTCGGAACTTACGAATGGAAAGGGCGGCAGGTTCACTAGCCGCCCTTTCTTTTTCGTAGCGTCATATCCGTGAGATGAGCCAGTTGCCGCTGGCGGTTTCGCGGATGTGCATGCGGTAGCGTGCCGTATCGCCGAAGCTCCAGTCGAGATTGGCGCGCATCCAGGCTTTGAGGACGCAGATGTAGCGCTGCAGCTCGTCGTTCACTTCTTCCCCGAAATTCGGGACGCTTTCGCTGAGGGCAATGAAGCGGCGCACTTCTTCGTCGTGCATGCGCGCGGCTTCCGCCACGGCGGATTCCAGCGTAAGGGAGCGCTCTTCCTTCAGTACCACTACCAGGTTGTGCACATCGCCCTGGCGGCGTTCCTTGTCGAACGAAAAGAGGTCGTTGGCCCAGCACACCACGTTGTTGCAGGCGAGGGAAAGCTGCTGCACGGATTCGTGGTTGCGCACTTCATCCGGCAGGTAAATGCTTTCGAGGATCTCGATCAGCTCGATATCGGCATAAAGCGCGCCGGTGTAGGGGCGTTTTTCGATGTAATCGGCTACCGACGGGGCTTTGTGGGCCATCCTGTTTTGCACTTCCCAAAGGCAGGCGTCAAGATAATCGGTCATGCTTTTGACGAAGCGCTGCTGCCAGGCGGGGCTGCCAATGCGGCGCATGCGCTTCCAGAGATCGGCGAAGCTGTCTGCCAGGGCGATCCCATCTTCCGGCGCCACCACCGTGCTGTTGCGGAGGATCTGGCTGACGAACGAGTGGACCATCTGCAGGTAATCGAGCTTTCCGAACATGGATTCGTCGTTTTTGTCGTCCAGCAGGAACAGCCAGGTGTTGAATTCTGCGGCGATGCAAAGTTCGAAACGCCCGGCAGTGGGGAACGCCCGCGACGAAAGCATGGCGAATTTGGCGCGGTTGAAACGTTCGCGCGCTTTTTCGGATTTTACCAGGCCGAACCGCGCGACCCATTCGGCGGTGTGTTTTTCGGCTTCCTTGGCGAATGGGTTGAGCATAGTGGGGAATGGGCAGAAAATCTGCGGCAATTGGAGTGTTTCCATAAACTGTGTCGTTTAATGATGAATGATAAATTGGTTACTATCGGGATTTCTAAATGTGTCTTGCTTCGGGCATAGATTCCTGGTGGGTTTGATGTTTTGTCTCAAGCATAAAAATTCACTGTGCCGGGCCTTGTCTTAACCGGATTATTTCTGTGTCTCGTCTTAAGCAATACGTTGGCATCTGTGTATCAGAAATTACGGAATTTGTAAGGCTTGTTATTGTACGGATCGATGTCTGTTTGTTGATTTTCGTGTGATGGCGAAAGCCCTTATGGCGCCGATATGCTTATATATGGGCGATCCTCATAAATGAAAAAAAACGCGCAGGCAATTCTTCCGAAAAGTCTCGTATTTACGCTATTTTGGTAACCGCATGGATGCATTTACCCAACAGGCATGGAAGCGGCTGCGGCGCAACAAGGGCGCGGTGGCGGGGCTGGCGGTCATCGTACTGGCGCTGGTGGTGGCCGTGTTCGCGTATTTCCTGGCGCCGGACGGCACTTCGCATGCCAACCGGATGGTGCTGGAAATCGGCGGGCAGCGGCCCGGATTCTCCGTGCAGATGCTTTCCCTCCGCCAGGCGCACGCGCCCCGGGATGAAGGCTTCCTCCGCCGGCTCATTTACGGCGAAACGCCATCGGATGTGCTGGTGCCCGTTACCACCTGGCGTTTTTCCCATGATTCTATCCTGGTCGAAAAATATGCGGACGAAACCACCACTGTTCCGGCGGCATATTCGCTGGCGCAGGTATTGTACGGAAAGGATTCGGCGATAACCGACCTGGCCGGCGCCCAGGCGGTGGTCGGGAAAGATCATTTGTCCCGGAAAACGTACCGCCTCGGCACCGATAAATTCGGCCGCGACATCCTGAGCCGCCTGCTCGTGGGTACGCGGGTGAGCCTGAGCGTGGGTTGCATCGCCGTGCTGATTTCGCTGACGATCGGGATTCTCCTCGGTTCCGTGGCGGGGTATTTTCGCGGGGCGGTGGACGAAGGGGTGATGTGGCTCATCAACGTGATCTGGAGCATGCCTACGCTGCTGCTGGTGTTTGCCATCACGCTGGCGCTCGGGAAGGGATTCTGGCAAGTATTCATCGCCGTGGGGCTCACCATGTGGGTGAGCGTGGCGCGCATTATACGGGGGCAGGTTTTAGGGCTGCGGGAGCTGCAGTTCGTGGAAGCCACGCGGGCGCTGGGGTACGGGCACACCCGCACCATCGTCCGGCACATCCTCCCGAATATCATGGGGCCAGTGATGGTGGTGGCCGCGGGCAATTTCGCCACTGCCATAGTGGTGGAGGCTGGATTGAGCTTCCTGGGCGTAGGGGTACAGCCGCCGCAGCCGTCCTGGGGGCTTATGATCAAGGAAAATTACAATTTCATCATCACCCACAACCCACTTTTAGCCCTCGCACCCGGACTGGCGATCATGCTTTTGGTATTGGCTTTCAATCTCCTTGGAAATGGCCTCCGGGACGCACTGGACGTCCGCGGAAAAATTTGACCGGCATTATATTTATTTTTAATTTTAAGTATTTTAATAAGATTACCATGTCTCTGACGAGAACCCTTTGTATGCTCCTTTGCGCCTTCGCCCTCGTGGCACCAGGCTGTAAAAAGAAGAAAAGCGGCGATCCCGTTCCCCGTCCGGGTGAAGAATCGGAGCTGCTGGCCGAAATCCCCGGCATCCACCTCAACCGCGACGACAACGCTGCCACCGGGGAAACGCTGCAAATTTCCATCAAGCTGACATCCAAGCCCCTCCCGCCCGACGGCGTCACCGTTACCGTGACTGCCACGGCGCCCAACGGCGATCCGATTCCGCAGAACGCGGCGGTGATCAGTAAAGAAGGGACCGTCACCTTTACGCTCATCAATCTGCCCCAACGGCAGGTCGCCGATATCGTGGTAACGGTCACTTCCAACAACAAGCCGGGCAATACGAAAACTTACCGGTTCGGGGTGATGAACAAAACCAATTAAAACTGCTGCCATAAAGTAAAAGGGCGATTCCCGGCCGGGAACACCCTTTTTTTATTTAGGTTTGTGCACTGATTTAATAGATTTTCATGCGAATAGCCGTGAATGCGCTGCCCCTGATGCAGGATACACCTGCCGATACAGGGAATGTGCCTACTGAAATGCTGGTCCGGATCGCCCGGCTGCACCCTGATGTGGAATTTGTGTTGATCGCCGCGAAGGCCTGGGCGCCTGCGGAACCCCTGCCCCTGAACGTCCGGGTGGCGGTGCTGAAACCCGTGCTCAAGGGGAAAGTCGGCCAGTTCATCTGGCGCCGGTACCAATGGCCCAAAATGGTGAAGAAGCTGAAGGCCGGCCGCGTGCTGTACTTCAACGACGTGCTGCCCATTCCCTTCGACGTGGATTCCTTCCTCGTCATGACCCGCACGGGGATACTCCCTTTCGGGGCCACCACCGACGAGAATATCCGGCGTTTCAAGGCCGTGGGGGTGTTTTCCGAATTCACGAAAGAGCAGCTGACCAACCGCTTTCCCCGCATCAACGACCGCATCCGCATGCTGGCGCCCGGTGTGAGCGAGGTATTTGTGGCGTTGAACTGGGAAGAAAGGGAAGAAGTGAAAAGGGAATTCGCCGACGGAATGGAATATTACCTGGCCGTGGGCAGCATCGATCCATCCAATAATATTATTCCTTTGCTGAAAGCTTTTTCCATGCTGAAAAAGCGCCTCCGGTCCAGCATCAAACTGGTACTGGCCGGGCAGGCTACGGCGGAAGGGGAAGATATCGTGCAGGCTTTGCAGACTTACAAGTTCCGTCAAGACGTGATCTGGATCAAAGACGCCGACGCCGAAACCCTCGCGCGCCTGATGGGCGGAGCATATGCCGTGGTGCATACCGCAGGGGCCGACGGGCTCGCGGTTCCCATCCTCGCCGGGCAAAAGTGCAAGGTGCCCGCCGTGGCGCTGTATGCCGGGGCTTCGCCGGAAGCGGGGCAGGATGCGGCGCTCAATTCCGTGCCAGACGACGTTACCGACCTCTCCGAGAAGATGAGCGCCCTGTATAAAGACGAAATGCTGCGCAGCCGGCTGCTCAACCATATCGGCCACGTTCCCAGCTGGGACGAAGCGGCCGAAACCCTCGGGCAGATCGTTACCGCCTGACTTTGCCCGGTAATTGCTTATTTTTGCGACTCAAACTGAAAAAATATACATGACGAAAAAATCTACCATCCAGATACAAGTGGCGCTCGATGAGCAGAAAGTACCCGAGTCCATTGAATGGACCGCTACCGACAGCACGGCCGACCGCATGAACAAAGCAAAGGCCATGATGGTGGCATTCTGGGATGGCACCGACCGTACCGCCCTTCGTATCGACTTGTGGACCAAGGAGATGATGGTGGACGAAATGGCTGATTTCTTCTATCAGACCATGATGACCATGGCCGACACCTACCAGCGCGCCACGCCCTGGGCAGACCAGGCGAATGACATCCGTGCTTTTGCCGCCGATTTCTACAAGAAATTCGAAGAGAAACTCAAAAATCAAAACCAGTAACAAACCCGGAATATGTCTTTAGAGTTAACTATCAACGCAGCCATCAAAACCGCCATGCTGGCCAAAGCGGAAGCCGAACTGCGCGCCCTTCGCGCTATTAAGGCCGCCGTGCTGGTCGCTAAAACCGCCGAAGGCGCTTCGGGAGAGCTGACGGAAGCCGACGAGCAGAAGCTGTTGCAGAAGCTTGCCAAGCAGCGTAAAGACTCCATCGAGATCTTCCGCCAGCAGAACCGTGCCGACCTGGCTGTGAAAGAGGAGGAAGAACTGGCGATCATCGAGCGTTACCTGCCCAAGCAGCTGACCGGGGAAGAGCTCCGTGCGGAAGTGTCGGGGATCATCGCGGCGGTGGGCGCCAGCGGGCCGGCCGATATGGGCAAAGTGATGGGAGCCGCTACCAAGCAGCTGGCCGGAAAGGCCGACGGGAAAGCGATTTCCGCGCTGGTGAAGGAATTACTGACCAAATAACCTGCCTTTGGCTATCGACGTAGTTTTCGCCATTCTTATGGCGTACGCGCTGTACCGGGGATTCGTGCGGGGATTTATCGCCGCCGTTTTCTCGCTGGTGGCGTGCGTGATAGGGCTAGCCGCCGCCCTGAAGCTTTCTGCCGTACTGGCGGCATGGCTGGGGGAGTCGGGTATGGACGGGCGCTGGTGGCCGGTAGTTTGTTTTTTTGTTATATTTCTGGCCGTAGTAGTGCTGATCCGCCTCGGTGCGGCCGCCCTGCAAAAAGTTGTGGAGTGGTCGATGCTGGGATGGCTTAACCGGCTGGGCGGCATCCTTTTATACGCTACCCTATTTACGATCGTATACAGCGTGTTGCTGTGGATGGCCAATCAACTGTACCTGCTGAATCCGGAGACCAAGCTCCAATCCGTTGTGTATCCCTATATCGAGCCTGTTGGGCCCTGGGTGATGGACCGCCTGGGCACGATAATCCCCCTGTTCAGGGACGTTTTTGCCGAACTGGAGGCCTTTTTTGAAGGCGCCGCCGGGAAGATACCGGTACAAACCCCCTGATAACGGAGGTTATTTGAATTAAGAAAAAGAATTATTTTAGCGCAAAATTGACTTCAAGCAACGGTAATGAATTACGAAATCAAAACACAGGGCAAATTTAGGTTCATCGAAGAAGGAGAAGGAGAACCGATTATACTTTTGCACGGACTGTTCGGTGCCCTGAGTAATTTCAGCGGTACTATTGAATATTTCAAGCAGTTCAATAAAGTGGTAATCCCCATGCTGCCCTTGTTTGACCTGAATATCCTGGAAACCTCCGTAGGCGGCCTGGCCAAATACGTGCATAAATTTATTGAAGCCCGCGACTACAACAACTTCCATCTCATGGGTAACTCCCTGGGAGGGCATGTGGCGCTTGTTTATATCCTGAAACATCCCGAAAGGGTGAAATCCCTCATCCTTACCGGCAGCTCCGGGCTGTTCGAAAACGGGATGGGCGAAACATACCCCAAGCGCGGCGACTACGAATACATCCGGAACAAGACCGCGCTCACTTTTTATGATCCCGCAATGGCCACGAAGGAACTGGTTGACGAAGTATTCGAAATCACCAGCAACCGCCTGAAAGTCATCAAGATCATCACCCTCGCCAAATCCGCCATCCGCCACAATCTCGGCGAAGAGCTGACCACCATCAAAACGCCGACGCTCCTCATCTGGGGGCTCAACGATACGGTGACGCCGCCCATGGTAGGTGAGGAGTTCAAGAAGCTGATCCCCAATTCCGAACTGCATTTCGTCGACAAATGCGGCCACGCGCCCATGATGGAAGTGCCCGACGAATTCAACCGGATCATGCACGACTATCTCCAGCGCCTGAACAACAAAGCCGTAGCCGGAGCCTGACAACCGCCCGTCATCGCTGCCGCGCCATTGCTCCGCGATTCCGTAATTTAAATAGCCCGCCCGCTGGCTATTGGAATATTCTTTGCTATTATTGTAAAAGAAACACGATCTCTATGTTGGTGCAGGAACTTATATCGACCGTTGTACCGGTGCTGCTGCCGCAGGACACGGGTGCCAAAGCGCTAAGGCTCATGAATGAATTTCATCTGACGCATTTGCCGCTGGTGGTGGATAATAAGTATGCCTACCTCGTGGAGGAGGATCAGGTGCTGGACTGGGAAGACCCCGACCAGCTGCTGCAATCCTCCGCCCCAGGCACCCTGAAACCGGCCGTGCCCGAAGGCGCGCACTTCTATGAAGCGCTGAAAGTCTTCTACGACACAAGGATCTCCGCCCTCCCCGTTATTTCCAGGGAAGGGGAATATCTCGGCGTGATCACGCGGGAAAACCTGCTGGGCTCACTCGCCCAATATAACGGCGTGAAAGAGCCCGGCGGCGTAGTGGTGCTCGAAATGGAACCCCGCGACTACAGCCTCAGCGAAATCGCGCGGATCGCCGAAAGCAACGAAGTCACTCTCCTGAGCGTAAATACCCTCACCAATCCCTCTACCGCCCGGCTGGAAGTGGTGCTCAAAACCAACCGTCAGGAAATGCAGGGCCTCATCGCCACTTTCGAAAGATTCAATTATACCATCAAATACATGTTCAGTGAAGAGTTGGAAGAAGATCTACTTAAAAAGAACTATGACCTCCTCATGAACTACATCAGCATGTAGTCTTCGAAAATGCAACTGTTTGCGCACTGTTTTTAACATATCCGGCCTGTGGCTCTGCCTGCTCGCCGCCCTGCCCGCCCGCGCCCAGGTCGCCGATTCTGCCTCCCAGCCCGCGCCGGAGCAGCTCACGGTCCTGCAAGACACCTCGTACATCGTTGTGCGGGATATCGTTGTGACCGGTAACAAGCGCACCCGGCGCTCCGTCATCCTCCGCGAAATCGGTATCAAACCCGGAGACACCCTCCGCCTGCGGAACCTCCAGTCCATCCTCGAAACCAACCGCAAGCAGCTCCTCAACACTTCGCTCTTCCTCAATGTGCTGACCAACGTCAAAGACTGGAACGGCAACGAAGCCAACGTGGTGTTCGATGTTTGGGAAAGATGGTACCTCCTCGCATTTCCCGTTTTCAAACTGGCCGACCGGAACTTCAATCAATGGTGGGTGGAGCAGAAAAAGAGCCTCCGCCGCGTGAACGTGGGCGTCAAAGCCTGGCAGGATAACCTGACCGGGCGGAACGACGAGCTTTATACCGACATTTCCTTCGGTTATACCCAGAAATTCGTGCTGGGGTACACGCTGCCGTACATCGACCGGAAGCTGCGGCACGGCATCGGGTTTTCGGCTTCCTTCAGCCGGAACCGCGAAATCAATTACATTTCTGAAGACAATAAGCAGCAATTCTTCCGGCAGGACGATTTTCTGCGCCGGCAGATGGCTTTTGGGGTAAGTTATACCTATCGCAAAGCCATTTCCACCAGGCACCAGGCGTTTTTGACGTATCACAGCGAGTCTGTGGCGGATTCGGTGGCGAAGCTGAATCCCAATTACCTCGGCGACGGGCGCACATCCGTCCATTATGCGGAATTGGTGTACCGGCTGGATTACATCCAGGCGGATAGCTGGCAATACCCGCTGGTGGGGCAATCGTTCCGTGGGGAGGTGTCGAAAGCAGGCCTGGGGCCTTTAAACGACATCGATTTCGTGAAAATCCGCCTGAAAGGCGCGAAATACTGGCAATTTGCCCCGAAAACGTACGGGGCGGTGAGCCTCCTGGGGCAGGTGAAGTTCCCGAACGACCTGCCATATGCGGCGTCGCGGGCTCTGGGGTATGGCGACGATTACCTGCGTGGTTTGGAATATTACGTAGTGGACGGAACGGCGTTCTTCATCCTGAAAAACACCCTGCGGCGGGAATTGCTTAATTTCAAAGTGAGGCTGCCGATCGTGCCGAAGAAATTCAGCAACCTGCCGGTCCGCGTGCTGGCCAAGGCTTACGGGGATATGGGGTATGGGTATTCGAAACTCGGGCTGCGGGGCGATCTCAGCAACCGGATGTTGTACACCGCCGGCGTGGGGCTGGATGTCGTGTCTTTTTACGATACCTGCATCCGCTTCGAATACAGTATCAACCAATTGGGAGAAAAAGGACTATTTTTACACGCTAAACTGGATATGTAAATGCATGTAGCCCTTTACAGCCGCGGCTTTGTTAAAGAAGACCTGGAAGATATACAACTGTTGCTGAACGAACTGGCCCGGCAGGAAATAGTGCCCGTCGTGTATGAGCCCGTGTACAAGGAGCTCTGCGCGCACATCCAGTTTTCCCCGGATACCGATACTTTTTCCCGCGCCGAAGACCTCGACGGCCGCATCGAGTTCCTCGTGAGCCTCGGGGGCGATGGTACGCTGCTCGACACGGTGAGCTTCATCCGCGACAAGAATATTCCCGTGATGGGCGTGAATTTCGGGCGGCTGGGCTTTTTGGCGGGTATCGGGCGGAATGCGGTGCATGAAGTGGTGGACTCCCTTGTCAGCCGCAGCTACGTGGTCGACAAGCGGACTTTGCTCCACCTCGACGCGAGCACCCCGCTTTTCGGGGATGTGCCCTATGCGCTGAACGAGTTCACGATCCACAAGAAGGATACTTCCGCCATGGTGAAGATCCATACCTACCTGAACGGTGAATTTTTAAATACTTATTGGGCCGACGGGCTCATCGTGGCCACGCCCACCGGTTCTACAGGGTATTCCCTGAGCTGCGGCGGGCCGATCGTATTCCCCGAAGCGGCGAGCTTCGTGATCACGCCGGTGGCGCCCCACAACCTGAACGTGCGGCCCATCGTGGTGCCCGACGATAATGTGATCTCTTTTGAGGTGGAGGGCCGGTCGGACCAGTTCATCTGTACCCTGGATTCCCGGATGGAGGTGATCGACAACCGGGTGCAGCTGGCGGTGAAGAAGGAGGATTTCACGATTCAACTGTTGCGGCTCAACGAAAGCAATTTTTTACATACGCTGAGAGACAAGCTGTTGTGGGGGATCGACACGCGGAATGCGCGGGGTAAATAAGGGGGCGGCTTATATTTGTCATACCAAAAAGCCCTAAATTACGTTTTACACATATTTATGCTGATCACGCGATTTTTAAGCAAAACAACCGGAATAGCGGTTCTTTTTTGCGCCGGCTGGCTGAATAAGGCCGTGGCGCAGCAGGAACTGAGTTATGTGGGGGAGCTGGGCTTTACGGCCGGGGCGTCCCATTATTTCGGGGATCTCAACACTCACGGCGGCTTGAAGTCTCCCAAGCCGGCGGTCGGCATTTTTTACAGGAAATATTTCAATGACTATATCGGCGCCCGGGCCCACTTTCGGTATATGAACGTGGGGTATTCGGACGTGTACAGCGAAAACGACTTCCAGCGGAAGCGGAACCTCAGCTTCAACTCAAACATATTTGAGTTGGCTTTGCAGGGGGATTTTAACTTTTTCCGGTTTGAGCCGGGGAGTGATGAGTATCGTTTTTCGCCTTACCTGACGGTGGGGGCTTCGGCGTTTCATTTTAACCCGTACGCCTATTACGACGACCGTAAGTACTACCTGCAGCCCCTGGGCACCGAGGGGCAGCGTTCGCCGGCATACCCTGACAGGAAGCCATATTCCCTTTATAATTTCGCATTTTTGATGGGCGGCGGGGTGAAATACAGCCTGAACCGCCGTTTGAACCTGGGGCTGGAGGTGCTTTTCCGTTTTGCGCAGACGGATTACCTGGACGATGTGAGCACCACTTATGCGGGGATTTCGAATTTTGCGACCAAGCCCGACGGCAGCAGTACGATCGCCGCCATCCTCCAGGACCGTTCCACCGTTACCAGCAACCCTCCCATCGGGGTGGCAGGCCGGCAGCGGGGCAACAGCCGGGATAAAGACCAATTTGCCACTATAGAGCTCACCCTGGGCATCCTTTTCACCTCTTACCACTGTAAATTTTAACCCCCTAACCCTCTGCGGACGGCACTTCCCGTTAAAACTACGTTAAAACGGCCCGCCCCCCTTTGCAGGAAAGGCCATAAAGTTATTTTTGTATCTTTGCACACTTTTAGTAAATCTGTATTAATACGCCTGATTTAGTCATGAGTTTGAAGGATCAATTAGACCTGCAACGACTGCCCCGACACATCGCCATTATCATGGACGGTAACGGCCGATGGGCCAAGGAGCGGGGTCAGGACCGGCTGTATGGGCATCATCAGGGAGTGGAAAGTGTGCGTGATATCGTGGAGGGTTGTGCCGAATTAGGCATAGAATACCTGACACTGTACGCATTTTCTACCGAAAACTGGGACCGCCCGGTTTACGAAGTCAACGGCATTATGGAGCTGTTGGTGACTACTATCCGTAAAGAAGTGGACACCCTCAACCGCAATAATATCCGGCTGCATGTGATTGGCGACATGAACATGCTGCCCCCCCATTGCCAGCGAGAACTGGAGGAAGCACGCGAAATCACGGCCCCGAATGCGGGCCTGAATCTCGTCATGGCCCTCAGCTACAGTTCCCGTTGGGAAATTTTGGAAGCCGTGCGCGCCATCGCACGGGATGCGAAAGAAGGAAAAATCAATCCGGAAGATATCAACCACGAAAGCTGGTCCAAATATCTCAGTACCTCCCAACTGCCAGATCCCGAGCTGATGATCAGGACCTCAGGGGAACACCGTATCAGCAATTTCCTTTTGTACCAGATCGCCTATGCGGAACTGTATTTCACCAATACCCGCTGGCCCGACTTCCGCAAGGAAAATCTTTACGAAGCCATCCTTAATTATCAAAACAGAGAACGTAGATTCGGCAAAACAAGCGAACAAATACAGCAGAATGAAGAAATTGTTTCCTAAAAGCCTACTGGCCGTAGTTTTATGTTGCAGCGCGGGGTTAACTGTGCGTGCCCAACAAAGGGATACGGTACCGCTGCCGAGCCAACCGGCAGACATCAGCCCCTGGTCCCTGGGCAACCCACAACAGTACGAGATTGCCGATATCGCCGTTACCGGCACCGAATTTCTCGACAAATCCCTCCTCCTGTCCCTCTCCGGCCTTAATGTGGGCGACAAGGTAGTGCTGCCCGGCGACCACTTCGCCAAGGCTATCCAGGCACTCTGGGGACAACGACTTTTTTCCAACATCGCCATTTACATCAACAAAATCGAAGGAGACAAAATCTGGCTGGAAATCACCCTCGTGGAAAAGCCCCGCATGTCCAACTTCTACTGGAAAGGCATTAAAAAAACCGATGGCGATGAGCTGGCCACCAAGGCCGCTATCCGCAAAGGCTCCGTGGTAACGGAAGCCATGCAGCAGAATACGTATAACGTTATCCGTAAATACTACGCCGACAAGGGCTACCGCAACGTATCCATGAAAATGGACATCCGCAAGGATCCCCCGCCGGCCATCAACTCCGCTACCGTGTACTTCATCGTGGACAAAGGCCACAAGGTGAAGGTGAACGACATCAACATCGTCCACAACTATAACGTAGGCGATAACACGATCAAAAAGAAAATGAAGGGTACCAAGGAGCTGAGCCGTTTCACCCTTTATCCGGACAATGCTACGGCCTGGGTCGACAGCATGGCCACCACCGACAATTACTGGAAGGAAATGGGTTACCTTTCCGCTACCCGCACCCTCCAGAAGCTTGATCCCTACTTCCGCTTCCACCTCTTCTCTTCTGCCAAGTTCAACGATACCAAATACGAGGAAGACAAGGAAAAGATCATCGCTTACTACAACTCCAAAGGCCACCGCGATTTCCAGATCGTGGACGACACGCTGTATAACAACGCCAAAGGAAACCTGAACATCGAAATGAAGGTGGACGAAGGCAAGAAATATTACTTCGGGACCATCACCTGGCGCGGTAACTCCGTGTACAGCGATACCATCCTCTCGCGCGCGATGGGCATCCGCAAGGGAGACGTGTACAACCTGGAACTGCTGAACAAACGCCTCGGAACGCCTCCCGGCCCCGAAGGTGGCGACATCAGCTCGCTGTATATGGACGACGGTTACCTCTTCTTCCAGGTAGACCCTGTGGAGATCGGCATCCGCGGCGATACCATCGACTTCGAGATCCGTATGCAGGAAGGCCCCCAGGCTACCATCAAAGACATCCGCATCGCGGGTAACGAAAAAACCAACGAGCACGTGATCCGCCGCGAACTGCGGACCATGCCCGGCGATAAATTCAGCCGCCAGAACCTCATCCGTTCACAGCGCGAAATTTCCCAGCTCGGCTTCTTCAACCCGGAAACCATCGGCATCAACCCTGTTCCCAACGTACAGGAAGGGACAGTGGACATCGATTATAAAGTGGAAGAAAGAGCGAACGACCAGCTGGAGCTTTCCGCAGGCTGGGGCGGGTATATCGGTCTGACCGGCACCCTCGGCGTAACGTTCAACAACTTCTCGCTGCGCAACATCTTCAGAAAGGAAACCTGGGACCCGCTGCCTTCCGGCGACGGCCAGAAGCTGAGCGTGCGTATATCCTCCAACGGTAAGGCTTACCGCTCCTACAACTTCTCGTTCACCGAGCCCTGGCTCGGCGGGAAGAAGCGTAACCCCTTCTCCGTGAGCTTCTATAGTACTTACCAAAACCCGAATGCCTTCGCGGAATATTATAATATGCCCGTGGCCAACAAAGGCGCCTACTTCCGGGTACTTGGTGGTTCCGTTTCTATCGGTAAGCAGCTGAAATGGCCCGACGACTTCTTCTCCCTCATGTACTCCCTGAACTATCAGCGCTACCAGCTGAAAGATTTCAACTACTTCGGGATGGAAGGCTTCGACAACGGTACGGCTAACAACCTTTCGCTGCGCCTGACCCTGGCCCGTTCTTCGGTTGACCAGCAGATCTTCCCGCGCAGTGGTTCCAGCTTCATGCTGTTCGGCCAGTTCACGCCGCCTTACTCGGTGCTGAACCCCGACAAGGATTACAAGTCCCTGCCGATCGCGGAGCAGTTCAAATTCATCGAATACCAGAAATACCGCCTGAACGCAGAATGGTACGTTCCCCTTTCCCGCCCGCGCGGCACCGACAATAAGTCGCTGGTACTGAAGGTGGCTGCCAAGTTTGGTTATGTGGGTTCTTATAATAACCGCACCACGCTTTCGCCCTTCGGCCGCTTCGAGCTGGGTGGCGACGGTTTGAGCAACTTCGCGGTGTATGACCGTGATATCATCTCGCAGCGCGGTTACCCGGTATATTACACTTCCAATCCGAAGCTCAATCCGGAAAGCGGTGCGCCGCCGGCAGGGTATTCCGGTTTCTCGATGTTTAATAAATATGTCGTGGAACTGCGTTATCCCTTCAGCCTCAACCCGAGCTCCACGATCTTCGGCCTGATGTTCCTCGAAGCCGCCAACGGTTACCAGGATATCAAGGAATACGATCCGTTCCGCCTCCGCCGGTCAGTTGGTCTGGGTGCGCGGTTCTATCTCCCCATGTTCGGTCTGCTCGGCTTCGACTATGGCATAGGTTTGGATAGATTAAGGCCCGGAGGCGGTATGAAGGACGCAGCTAAATTCACCTTCATGCTGGGCTTTGAGCCGGAATAAGAAAATTATTATATATTGCGAAGCCTGTTTTTCGCTTAAAAACATTACGACCGATGAAAAGAATCTTAATTACCATGATTTTAGTGCTGGGTGCCTTCGGAGGCGCTTTCGCACAGCGGTATTGTGTAATTGATACGAAATACATCCTGGAAAGCATTCCCGACTACAAAGACGCGCAGAAGAAGCTCGACGCGGTAGCGGAACAGTGGCAGAAGGAAATCGACGCCCAGTTCCAGGAAGTGGACAAGATGTACAAATCCTACCAGGCAGAGGCGGTAATGCTGACCGACGATCTGAAAAGGAAGCGTGAAGATGAGATCATCGCCCGCGAAAAAGAAGCCAAAGACCTGCAGAAGAAAAGATTCGGATACGAAGGCGACCTGTTCAAGAAGCGTGAAGAGCTCGTGAAACCCATCCAGGACAAGATTTACAACGCCGTACAGAAGCTGGCTACCAGCAGGATGTACGACTTTGTACTAGACAAGTCCGGCGGTATCACGGTGATTTTCGCCGACCCGAAACTGGACAAGAGCGAAGAGATTTTGAAAGCGTTGGGTGTCAACAAATGATCCCTTGAGACAACAGACCTATAAAAATTAAACATTCTACATTCTTTTAAACAACTAGACAACATCATGAAGAAGTATGTAATCATCGCTATTGTTGCGTTCACCGGGTTTTTCAGCGTGAAGGCCAATGCTCAGACCAAAATCGCGCATATTAACACCCAGGCCTTGATTGAAGCGATGCCCGAGTATAAAAAAGCGCAGACCGACATTGAAACTTTCGCCGGTACGCTCGAAAAAGAAAGCGGATCACTGGTGGCTGAATACAATAAGAAAATGAAGGATTTCGAAAACGCTCCCAAAGAAGAGAGCGAGACGATGAAGGAAGTGAAGATCAAAGAAATCCAGGAACTGCAGAAGAGAATCCAGCTGTACGAAGAATCTGCCCGTGAGAAAATCGGCCAGAAACAAAACGAACTGCTGAAACCCGTGTACGATAAAGCCCGCAAAGCTATCGAAGACGTTGCCAAAGAAAAAGGTTACGCTTACGTTATCGACAATTCCGGTGGATCCCTGCTGGTTTCCCCCGCGGCAGACGACATCCTGGCGCCGGTTAAAACCAAGCTGGGCGTACCTGCCACCGCAGCTCCCGCAGCCGCTAAATAGTGCTGAAAATCATTTAAATAGGGGCCCTGTTCCAAAGCAGGGCCCTTTTTTTATACTGGAAATCATGGGTTTAGAAAGAAAATCTTTTCAAAGTTTGAATTTTCTGCCGCCCGCTTTTCATTTTTAAATTTATTTAACCTACCTTTGCCTTCCGTTTTAAACGGGGCTGATCACAGTCTGCCCGCCCGAAAAACGGATGGGTAAACAAGTTTTTAAGTAAGTAGAAAATATTAAAAAACGATGAAACGTACTTTTCAACCGCACAACAGACGCAGAAAGAGCGTACACGGTTTCAGAAAGAGAATGGAAACTGCCAACGGACGTAAAGTATTGGCATCCCGCAGGGCGAAAGGCAGAAAAAAACTGACTGTATCTGACGAGCGCAAGCTGAAATAATCGTCATAAACTCATATTGCCATAAAAACTTATTCTTTTAATAAAGAAGAGAAGTTAAAGAGCAGGAAAATGATTGAAACGCTTTTTCGTGAAGGAAAAGCGTTTTCTATTTTCCCCTATCGCGTCATCTTCATGCCGGCCAGCCTTACGACGGACAAATACCCCGTTCAGGCCGGCTTCAGCGTATCGGCCCGCAAATTCCCCCATGCGGTAGACCGAAACCGTATCAAGCGCCTGGGCCGCGAAACCTATCGCCTCCAGAAACAGGTGTTGTACGACGCACTCACCGCCAACTCCCGCCAGATGGCCGTCTTTTTTATCTACCTCGACAAAAAAATCCCCGATTTCGCTTCCCTCCAGCCTAAATTTTCGGTAATTTTAGAGAAACTCGCCAGGGAAGCCGGTAGAAAAGAACAGCCATGAAGCGATTGATGCAAATTTTGAGTATCCCGTTCATTTTATTGATTAAGATCTACCAGTGGTGCATCAGCCCGCTGCTGGGCGCCAACAAGTGCAGGTACACCCCCACTTGCTCCCAGTACGGCCTCGAAGCCCTCAGGAAACACGGCCTCTTCAAAGGAGGATGGCTCGCAGCCAAAAGGATCCTCAGCTGCAACCCCTGGGGAGGCCACGGATACGACCCGGTCCCCTGATTTTTATCTCATCCCGAAACACTGTTACGCATGCGGAAATCCCGTAAAATCATGTTGTTCGCGCTTATCGGCATCGCCGGCCTGGCCCTCGCCTTCCGCAACAGCGACAAATACTTCCTCATCGCCAAAAACCTCGACATCTTCGCCGCGTTCTACCGCGAACTCAATACCTATTACGTCGAAGACCTCCCGCCCGATAAACTCATGCAAACCGGCATCGAAGCCATGCTCGAAGAAACGGATCCCTACACCGACTTCGTTCCCGAAGAAGAACTCGACGAGCTCCGCTTCATGGCCACCGGCAAATACGGCGGCGTAGGCGCTTCCATCTACACCGAGGGCGAATGGACCTCCATCACCGACGTTTACGAAGGCAGCCCCATGGATAAGGCCGGCATCAAAGCGGGCGACGTCATCGTTTCGCTCGACGGCAAAAGCGCCAAAAACATGGAACAGGAAGAAGTGAGCAAATACCTCAAAGGCACCGCCGGCACCGCGCTCATCATCGTCCTCCGCCATCCCCTCAACAATACCGAAAAAACTTACCGCATCCTGCGCGACGATATCAACGTAAAACCCGTTAGCTACTCCGGCATCATCCGCAAGAACATCGGATACATCAAGATGACGCAATTTACCGAAGGCAGCGCCGAACAGGTCCAGCTTGCTTTCGACGCCCTCCGCAAACAAAACCCCGCACTCGGCGGCATAGTCCTCGACCTGCGCGGCAACCCCGGCGGGCTGCTGGAGGAAGCCGTGTCGCTTTCGAATATTTTCATCGACAAGGGAAAGCTGATCGTCAGCACCCGCGGCAAAGTGAAAAGCTGGGACCGCGAGTACAAGACCAGCCTTCTGCCGATCGACAACCATATTCCCCTCGTGGTGCTCACCAGCCGCTCTTCCGCCTCCGCATCGGAGATTGTGGCCGGCGCGGTGCAGGACCTGGACCGGGGGCTCGTAGTAGGGCAACGCTCCTACGGCAAGGGACTGGTGCAAACCACCCGCCCGCTTCCCTATAACGCCAGGCTGAAAGTGACGACCGCGCGGTATTACACGCCCAGCGGCCGCTGCATCCAGGCGATCGATTATTCGCAGCGCAACGAAGAAGGAGAAGCCGATTATGTGCCCGATTCCCTTCGCAAATCGTTTACCACGGCGGCCGGCAGGCCTGTGAAAGATGGCGGCGGCATCGAACCGGATGCGCGCGTAGAAAGCACGATCCTAAGCCAGGTGGCCATTACGCTGCTGCGCAAACAATTCATTTTCGACTATGCCACCCGGTATTATTACGCCCATCCCGAAACACCAGCCACCAGCACTGCTTTCGTGACGGATGAAGTCTTCGAGGAATTCCTGAAGTTCCTGGACGGGAAGGATTACAGCTATAAAACCCGCAGCGAGGAAGCCCTGGACGTTTTCCGGTCGACCGCCACCCGCGAAAAATATTACGACGGCCTGCAAAAGGAATTCGATGCCCTGCAGGCGAAAATGAAGCACGACAAAAAGCAGGACCTGCTCCGCAATAAGGCTGAAATCCGCCAGCTGCTCGAAGAAGAGATCGCCAACCGCTACTTCCCGCAGGCGGGGCGCATCGAGCGTTCCCTCAGTTGGGACAAGGACGTGGATGAAGCCGTGACGCTCCTGCAAAGCCCGCAGAAATACCAGCAGCTGCTCACCCGGAAAAACTGATCCCGGCCGCTTATCATGGAATTTGTTTAGCCATGCACGATTTGTTGCATGGCTAAATTGTTTTTTGTTCTTTTATAGCTACGCAATTTGAAACGTCCACATATGAGTAACCATCGCTGTTTCGCGGCATTTTTCGCATTGATTACCCTTTCGGCCTGCACGGCGGGCAAACGGTCCGCCACTACGGCACCCACGCAGATAAGCGTGCTGAGCTATAATATCCATCATGCCAATCCGCCGTCGGTGGCAAACAAGATTGATATGGACGCCATCGCGAAGGTGATCGCGGATGCGAAGCCCGACCTGGTGGCCTTGCAGGAAGTGGACGTTAATAATACGCGTTCCGGCACCACGTTGCACCAGGCGGAAGACCTGGCGAAGCGGTTGGGGATGAAGGCATTTTTTGCCAAAGGGATCGATTACGGCGGAGGGGAATACGGCATCGCCGTGTTGTCGAAATTCCCGGTGCTGGAAACGAAGCGGTATGCGTTGACGACGCTGCCCGGCACCAACGGCGAGCCCCGCGCGCTGGCGACCATGCTGGTGGAATTGCCCGGCGGGAAAAAGGTATTGATGGCCAGTACCCACCTCGATGCGCAGCGCAACGACAGCAACCGGATCGTGCAGATGCGTGAGGTAACGAAGATTTTATCGGGGCAGCCTTACCCGGTGATCGTGGCGGGCGACATGAACGCCGCTGCGGGAGGGCCCGTCATCAACCAGCTGGATGCGCATTTCACACGTACCTGCAGTGATTGCGCGCCTACCATCCCGGTGGTGAACCCGCGCCGTTGCATCGATTTTATCGCCTACACAAAAGGAAAGTTTACCGTGCTGCACCATGAAGTGATCCCCGAAACCTACGCTTCAGATCATCTTCCCGTAAAATCCATCCTGCAACCGGCCTTTTAGTTGCAATTGCAATTTTTAAAATATTTTATTAATATTGACAATTCACAAACCGCACGTCACGTAAAATCCATAAATGCAAAGCCATGACTGACAAGAACAAGAACAATTCCCGCCGGGGCTTTATCAATAAGCTGGCAAAAGGAGTTGTGGGAGCATCACTGATCCCGAATATCATCACCGCCGCCGACCGCCAGAGAAGCCTCCAGCAACTGGCGCGTCAGAAAGACCACTACAGCGCCAACGACAATATCCAGATCGCACTCATCGGAGCCGGCGGCATGGGTACCGAAGACGCCAACACCGCTATCAAAGTTCCCGGTGTGAAGCTCGTGGCTGCCTGCGACCTGTATGACGGCCGCCTGGCGGATGCCAAGAAAAAATGGGGTAACGACATTTACACTACCCGCGACTATAAAGAAATTCTTCAGCGTAAAGATATCGACGCGGTGATCATCGCCACGCCGGACTCCTGGCACAAAGACATCTCCGTGGCCGCCATGAACGCCGGCAAGAGCGTGTACTGCGAAAAACCGATGGTGCACGACGTGAGCGAAGGCGCCGCCGTAGTGGACGCGCAGAACCGTAACAAAGGCGTGGTTTACCAGGTAGGCAGCCAGGGCGTTAGCTCCCTCGGGAACGAAAAAGCCCGCGAGCTCCTGAAAGACGGCGCCATCGGCGAGCTCAACTATGCAGAGGGCTTCTGGGCGCGTATGTCCGCCTTCGGTGCATGGCAATATCCCATCCCGGCCGACGCTTCGCCGTCTACCGTTGGTTGGGACGCCTTCCTGGCCAATAACAAAAAACGCGACTTCGATCCCCTGCGCTTCTTCCGTTGGAGAAATTACCGCGACTATGGCACCGGCGTTTCCGGCGACCTGTTCGTTCACCTGTTCAGCAGCCTTCACCTGGTGACCGGATCTATCGGTCCCGAGAAGATCATGGCTACCGGTGGTCTCCGTTACTGGAAAGACGGCCGTGAAGTGCCTGACGTGATGCTTGGCATGTTCGACTATCCGCAGACCGACGTGCATCCCGCCTTCAACCTCTCGCTCCGCGTAAACTTCGTGGACGGCACCGGCGGCACCAACTACCTCCGCATGGTAGGCAGCGAAGGTTCCATGACCGTTGAGTGGGACCGCGTGACGGTTTACCGCAACAAGAATGCTTCCGACGCTTCCGATCCGCTGTCTGCCGGCAAACAAGCCCGCGACAACGGCAAGCAGTTCGTATATGAAAGAAAGCACATGATGGACCCCGACAAGCTGATCTACGAAGCGGAGGAAGGTTACAAAGGCGCGCATTTCGACCACTTCTACAACCTGTTCAACGCCATGCGTACCAAAGGTAAAGTAGCGGAAGACGCCCTGTTCGGTTTCCGTGCGGCTGCACCTGCGTTGCTTTGCAACGATAGCTATTTCTCCAACAAGATCATGCATTGGGATCCGAAGAATCTCAAAGTCGTAAACAAATAATTCGTTTCGTATGAAGCAGCTGATGCTACCCGCTTTTGCGGCGGCCGCGCTGGGGTTTGGCTCCTGCGGCGGCGCTTCCACCGGAGAGCAAAAGGATTCCGTGACCGCGGGCACTGAAAACGTGGCCGCGGCGCCCGTTAAGGAGAACGTACTGTCCGAAGCCGAAGCGGCTGCCGGGTGGAAGCTGCTCTTCAACGGCCAGAACCTCGACGGATGGCGCATGTACAAAGGGAAAGACGGTAAAACCTGGAGCGCCCTCGACGGAACGCTTCACTGTACAGGCAGCGCTACCGACAAAAGCGATATGCGCGGCGACCTCATCACAACGGACCAGTACGAGAATTTCGAGCTGGAGGCAGACTGGAAACTGGCGCCCCAGGGCAACAGCGGTATCCTTTACCTGGTGACCGAGGAGTTCGATGCGCCGTATATGAGCGGCCCCGAATACCAGATCATCGACGATAACAACTTCCCCGAAAAGCTGGAAGACTGGCAGAAATCCGGCGCCAACTACGCCATGAACCCGCCTTCGAAGCTGGCTGCGAAGCCCATCGGCGAGTGGAACCACACCCGCATCGTGGTGAACAAGGGCCACGTGGAGCATTGGCTGAACGGCGAAAAGGTGGTGGACACGCAGATGTGGACACCGGCCTGGGAAGAAGCCAGGGCTACCGGCAAATGGAAGGAGTACAAAGGATATGGTACCGCGAAGCAGGGCCATATCTGCCTGCAGGACCACGGCAGTGAGATCTGGTTCAAAAACATGAAGATCAAGCCGCTGTAAGGATGGCTAACAGAAATAAAAAAGCCGGTTGTCATGCGACGACCGGCTTTTTTTATGCGGAGGGCTCGCTTATTTGAAGCGTTTGCTCACTGCGTCCCAGTTTACTACATTCCAGAAAGCGGCGAGGTACTCGGCGCGGCGGTTCTGGTATTTGAGGTAGTAAGCGTGTTCCCACACGTCAACACCCAGGATGGGAGTGCCTTTCACTTCAGCCACGTCCATCAGGGGATTGTCCTGGTTGGGGGTGGAGGAAACTTCCAGCTTGCCGTCTTTCTGGATGAGCCATGCCCAGCCGGAGCCGAAGCGGGAAACGCCGGCGGCGTTGAATTTCTCTTTGAACGCGTCGAAGGAACCGAAAGCGCTGTTGATGGCTTCAGCCAGTGCGCCGGAGGGAGCACCGCCTGCGTTGGGAGCCAGGGATTCCCAGAAGAAGGAGTGGTTCCAGTGGCCGCCGCCGTTGTTGCGGACTGCGGGGGAGATGGTGCCGGCTTTGGCTACCAGCTCTTCGAGGGATTTATTTTCGTTTTCGGTACCGGCGATAGCCTTGTTCAGATTGTCTACATAAGCCTGGTGGTGCTTACCGTGATGGATCTCCATCGTCTGTTTGTCGAAGTGCGGTTCCAGCGCATCGGATGCATACGGTAATGCAGGAAGGGTAAAAGCCATAATCCAATTTTTATGGGTGAGAAAATTGAGTTTCAATTGAGTTCCAAATTTACGGCCGGATAATGGAATTGTCAAACCCTTTATCGCTCTAGTTGTTATAGCCGGATAGACCTTGTGGCGGTGGGTTTGGATATATGGCTTTTTCTTTTATATTTACATAAAGGTGTTATAACATTTGCGTAGCGAATTTTTATATTCGTATAGTATTCATCGTTAGTTTTTCACTATTGTTTGTTTAAAACATATGTTAATGCAGGACATGGGCACAGAAACCCGCGATTCTCATGATGCTCTGTTATCGGAGAATGCGCAATTGAGGAGCCGGCTGGAACATCTGGAAGCCATTATAGAAAAGGTTCCGGCCATGCTGTATACGTCCAACAACTCCAAAAAGGCAGTTAACTGGTGCAATGTTAGGCTGACAGACACGCTGGGGTATACCCGCGAAGAGGTTTTAACGTTGGGGACGGAATTTTTTCGTCAGGTGACCCACCCTGATGATATGAGCATACTGGCCATTTCTCAGCAGAAGTTTTCTGAGAGTAAGGGTATGTTCGGAGGCGTAATGCGCGTAAGGCGAAAGAACGACCAGGAGTGGTTCTGGGTGGTAGGGTTAGGGCTGCCATTCACTTTTGATGCGCACGGCAATGTGGTGGATGTGATCTGCGTGTTCCTGGATTTCTCGAATGCGCTGGATACGGGCAACCAGATTACGGAGGCGCTGCGGGTAGTGTTGCGCCGGCGGAACGAAGACGTGCTCAACAAGCTCACGGCCAGGGAGAAAGACATTTTCATGCTGGCGGCGCGGGGCTTCAACAATAAAGAAATCGCCGAAAGGCTTAACCTGAGCCGGTACACGGTCGAAACCCACCGTAAAAATATCCGGCTGAAATTAAAAGTGAGGAATACTCCCGAACTCGTTGCCCTGGCCAGGCAGATCGGGGTACAGTAAGTGTTGACCCATACATGATTATCAACTTACATGCGTTTGTTTTATAATCTATAAAACGGCTACAACGCAAGTGTGATCCGGGGTTCAGCGGATAAAAATACCCAAGCTTGGGTATTTTCCGGCGTTTCAAACTCCACTAATTTAGTAGCCTGAAAAAGAGAGATACAGATCCGGAGTTCATTTAGATAGTTTTTTGAGAGGTAATACTTATCGCTATGATAACCGAAGAGAAGGCGTATGATATCCTGGCCCTGGACAATACCGCCACCCCCGAGGAAATAGTCGCCAGATATCAAACATTAAAGGACCAGTACAGGAAAATCAAAGAAGAGACGGCCGACCTGAAAACCCAGTTGGCCTACCAGCTTAAGCAGATTGAACTGGATGACGTGTTCATATATTTCCGAAACGTTCAAAAAATATAAACTTTTTATACATGCCTGCATCGCTGCGCAACCGGCCATGCAGGAGCATTCATTGTTTGTTAGCTTCTGAAAGCCCTTGTGCCCGGTCTTGCATCCGATCGTTTGGAAACCCAGCTTATGCAGCAAGATGATGTTCCGGTAAAGGAATTTGATTACCTTCAGGTCCTCAATTTCTTTATACTATGGATAACATTATTTTGTATGTAATTATTGCCCTCGGCATCCTGATCGTACTGTCGTCGTTCGTGACAGTGCAGCAAGGTACGGTGGGCGTAACTACCATTTTCGGTAAGTATAACCGCATCCTCACCCCGGGCCTCAATTTCAAGATCCCCCTCATCGAGAAAGTCTTCAAACGGATTTCCATCCAGAACAGATCCGTGGAACTGGAGTTCCAGGCCATTACGATAGACCAGGCCAATGTATACTTCAAGGCCATGCTCCTCTATTCGGTATACAACCAGGAAGAAGAAACCATTAAGAACGTAGCCTTCAAATTCATGGACGAACGCTCCTTCATGCAGGCCCTCGTGCGCACGATCGAAGGTTCCATCCGCGGATTCGTAGCCACCAAACGCCAGTCTGAAGTACTCGGCCTCCGCAGGGACATCACCGAACACGTAAAAGAACAAATCGACCTCACCCTCGAACAATGGGGCTTCCACCTGCTGGACCTCCAGATGAACGATATCACCTTCGACGAGGCCATCATGCGCTCCATGGCGCAGGTAGTTGCCTCCAACAACCTGAAAGCCGCCGCCGAAAACGAAGGCCAGGCCCTCCTCATCACCAAAACCAAAGCCGCCGAAGCCGATGGTAACGCCATCAAGATCGCAGCGGAAGCAGAACGCCAGGCCGCTCAGCTCCGCGGTAAAGGTGTAGCCCTCTTCCGGGAAGAAGTGGCCAAAGGTATGAGCCTCGCCGCCCGCGAAATGCAGCAGGCCAACATGGACACTTCCGTGATCCTCTTCTCCATGTGGGTCGAAGGCATCAAAAACTTCGCGGAAAACGGCAAAGGCAACGTCATCTTCCTCGACGGCTCCTCCGAAGGCATGGAAAAAACCATGAAACAGCTCATGGGCCTCAACCAGATGATGGGCCCCGATAATATGCAGTTCAAGAAATAACCAGTTTGCCATACAAGCGGAAGCGGCCCCCCCGGGAGGCCGCTTCCGCCTTTTTCATTCCATCATCCCGCCCCCGCATTCCATTTCTTCTTTCCCCCGCTTCACTGATTTCCCTTTGGCGGCCTCCGTTGATGAACAACGGCGGCCTTTCGGGCCGCCGTCTCTTTTGTAATTATTTTCTTCGCCGCTGGAAAAATTCCTTTACCATCCCCAGGCTCTCCTCTCCCAACAACCCGTACTCTACTTTCGTTTTCGGATGAAATGGGGATTTGCCTTCCGTCACCCGCCTGTACCCGTTCTTTTCGTCGGCTGCCGCATACACGATCCGCCCGATCTTGCTCCAGTACAAAGCGCCGGCGCACATCACACAAGGTTCCAGCGTTACGTACAGCGTGGCTTCCATGAGATATTTGGCGCCGAGGTAATTGAAGGCGGACGTCAGCGCGATCATCTCGGCATGCGCCGTACAGTCGTTCAACATCTCCACCTGGTTGTGCCCCCGGCCGATGATCTGGCCGTTCATCACCACCACCGCCCCGATGGGCACTTCTCCCTTCTCTTCCGCCAGCCGCGCTTCCCGCAGGGCCTGGCGCATGAAATGCTCATCCGTCATTATTCCAGCATTTTGATGAATTCGTCTTCCGTCAGAATTTTAACGGTATTGATTTTCTTGGCTTTTTCCAGTTTGCTGCCGGCGTCCTCCCCCACGATCAGGTAGTTAAGCTTGCTGCTCACCCCGCTGAGGATCTTGCCGCCCTGTGCTTCCACAAGCGCCTCGGCGTCGCTGCGCTTCAGCTTATGCAGCGTGCCGGTGAACAGGAAGGTCTGCCCGCTGAGCGTGCCTTCTTCCGAACGGGAACCGCGGCTGCTCTGCAGGTTCAGCCCCAATGATTCGAGCCTTTGCAGCATATGGATGTTATCCTCGTTCAGGAAAAACTGCCGCACGCTGCCGGCTACTTTCGGACCAATGTCTTCCAGCGCCAGGAGCTGCTCTTCGGTATAATCCTTCAGGTCGAGCAGGTGCGATACGGCGTTGGCCAGCGTTTTAGCCGTTGTTTCGCCCACGTACCGGATCCCCAGCCCGAAAATCAGCCGGTGCAGCGGCTGGCTCCGCGATGCCTCGATGGCCGACTGCAGGTTGGCGATCGACTTCGGCCCGAAACCTTCCAGCTTGCCTACCGCCTCGAAATCAAGCGTGTAGATACCCGGCACGTCGCGGAGCAGCTGAAGGCCGTAGAACTTACGGACATTGCTCTCGCCCAGGCTGCGGATATCCATCGCGTCTTTACTCACAAAATGGATCATCCTTTCCACCACCTGCGCTTCGCAATTGATGTTCACACAGCGCCAGACGCTCTCGCCTTCCGGCTTGAACAGCGGATCTTTGCAGACGGGGCACTCCTTCGGAAACACAATATCTTTCTCCGTGCCGTCGCGCAGGTCGGCTACGGATTTTACGATGTAAGGGATCACGTCGCCGGCTCTTTCCACCAGCACGCGGTCGCCGATCTTCAGGTCCTTTTCCCGGATAACATCTTCATTGAAAAGGCTGACAGACGCTACGGTTACGCCGCCGATGGGCACTGGATCGATCTTGGCCACGGGCGTAATGGACCCCGTTCTGCCCACCTGGAATTCCACATCGCGCAGGATGCTCGTGGCCTGCCGCGCCTTGAACTTGAAGGCCATGGCCCAGCGCGGGTGGTGCGTGGTCATCCCGAGCTTGTCCTGCAACTGGTAATCATTCACTTTGATCACCATGCCGTCGATCTCGTAAGGCAGATCGTCGCGCTGCGCTTCGAACTGCTCGCAATAAGCGATCACGGCGTCGATGCCCTTTACGGCTTTCATTTCTTTGGCGGGACTGCGGAAGCCAAGCTGCCAGAGCATGTCCAGCGTATTGCTGTGCGTCTGGATCGCAGGCGGTTCTTCCATACCGTCGTTCATGGTGTGAAAGCTCATATGATAGAGGAACGCTTCCAGGCCGCGTTTCGCCACTTCCGCCGGGTCCACGATGCGCAGGGAGCCCGACGCGGCGTTGCGCGGGTTGGCCAGCGGGGGGAGGTTATCTGCCGCACGCTGTTCGTTCAGCCGTGCGAAAGTCTTTTTATTGATGAGCACTTCGCCCCGCAGTTCGATCTGCTGGATGCCGAACCGGGCAAAGTTGGCCGACAGCGGGATGGAACGGATCTGCCGGATGTTGACCGTTATCTCGTCGCCCTGCACACCGTCGCCACGCGTAGCCCCGCGCGCCAGGAGATCGTTTTCATAAATCAGCGAGATGCTCGCGCCATCGAATTTCGGTTCCACACAATACTCGATCTCGCTGAGGCCGGAAGCCTCGCGGTTCTTGCGGTCCCAGTCGCGGAGATCGTCGGCGTTGTACGAGTTCTCAAGGCTCAGCATGGGCACGAGGTGCTGCACCGTGGGGAAGTTTTTCGTGAGCCCCGCCGCCACGCGCTGCGTGGGGGAATCAGGCGTCTGCAGTTCGGGGTGCTCCTTTTCCAGCTTCTTCAGCATGGCAAACAGCGCGTCATATTCCTGGTCGCTCAGCACGGGATCGTCCTGCACGTAATACCGCCAGTCGCTATGGCGGATCACCTGCCGCAACGCATCGGCCAGTTCCTGCGGTGTGCCCGTTTTACCGGACAAAAGTGCTTTCGCCTCTTTGGCGAGCGAAATTTCAATGTCTTTGGCGTACATGATGTATCTGGATAAATCAAAAGTCTGGCGTAAATTTAAACTTTAGTTACCACGCGCGTATAAATTCTTACCATGAAACACAGCTGGCTTGCCGCCTTTTTCCTTATCCTTTTTGCCTGCAAAGAAAAACAACCGGCCGACCTCCTCGTCCGCAATGCCGTAATCTATACGGTGGATACCGGATTCCGCGTAATGCAGGCCATGGCCATCACCGATGGTAAAATCGTAGCCACGGGCACGGATAAGGAATTGACGGAAGCGTATGCCGCCAAAGAAGAATACGACGCGCAGGGCGCAACCATCGTGCCCGGTTTCAACGACGCCCACGCCCATTTTTTGGGATATGCGGCGGCGTTGCGGACGGTGGACCTGACTGGCGCCAAAAGCTGGGACGAAGCCCTGGCGCGGGTGCGTGACTTCGCCGCCAAAAATCCCCAGGGCTGGATCATCGGCCGGGGATGGGACCAGAACGACTGGCCCACCAAAGCTTATCCCGATAAATCGATCCTGGACCGCATGTTCCCCGACCGCCCGGTATTTCTGGAGCGCATCGACGGGCACGCCGCGATCGTGAACCAGGCGGCCATCAAACTGTCGGGCATTACTCCCGCATCTACCGACGGCGGCGGATCGGTGGAAACCCGGAATGGCGTGATGACGGGGATTTTGATCGACAATGCCATGTCCGGCGTAACGAAAGTGATCCCGGATGCGGATACGGCTACGGTGATTGCATCGCTGCTGAAGGCGGAGCAGAATTGCCTGGCGGCAGGACTTACCAGTTTAACGGACTGCGGGATGTCGCTGGCGGAGATGCGGTTGTTGGAAAGGATGGTGATGACGAACCGGCTGCAATTGAAGATGAACGTGATGCTGAGTGATTCGGAGGAAAACATAGACTGGATATTGAAGAACGGGCCATATGAGAAGAAGAACCTGCTGGTGCGCAGCGTGAAATTTTTTGGAGACGGCGCCCTCGGCTCCCGTGGGGCCTGCCTGAAGCACGATTACGCCGACCGGGCGGGCTGGAAAGGATTCCTGCGGAAGGATTCCACTTATTTCGCGGCGATGGCCGGTTTGCTGGCGGGTTCGGACATACAGATGTGCACCCATGCGATAGGGGATTCTGCGAATAAGGTGATCCTGAGGATTTATGCAAATGTACTGAAGGGGCGCAACGACCGGCGTTGGCGCATCGAGCATGCGCAGGTGGTGGATTCGGTGGACCGGCGCTGGTTCGGGGATTACAGCATTATCCCTTCCGTTCAGCCGACGCATGCCACTTCGGATATGTACTGGGCGGAGGCGCGGCTGGGAGCGAAGCGGGTGAAGAACGCTTATGCGTTCAAGGAACTGCTGAACCAGGTGGGCTGGATGCCGCTGGGGACCGACTTCCCGGTGGAACATATCGATCCTTTGCGGACTTTCTATGCTGCGGTAGCCAGGAAGGATACGGCGGGATACCCGGCCGGGGGATTCCAGCCGGAAAATGCGCTGACCCGGCAGGAGGCGCTGAAGGGGATGACCCTCTGGGCGGCGAAGGGCTCGTTTGAAGAAGAGCAGAAAGGAAGCCTGGCGCCGGGGAAAGATGCTGACTTCGTGATCCTCGACCAGGATATCATGAAAACATCGGAAGACAAGATTCTCACTACACGGATTTTAGCTACTTTTATTAATGGTAAGCCACGT
>NZ_CALNBI010000356.1 GCF_937874145.1 uncultured Chitinophaga sp.
ATCGAATTCGTTGAGTTGCAGCGGAATCTGCCGTGATCCGGCGAATTGTTGAAGCAATTCCCGGATACAGCGCATTCCTTCGTTGGGTACACCTTCGTAGAGATCTAGTACTGCTACTTTCATTACTGCAAAATTACGCCAGAAAGCGGGATTGTATGTAATCAACTACAGCAGTGAAGTCATTTCCTGATTCCTCGAATACTTTGAGCTGTTTGTCGGCGCCGGTTCCGCCGGATAAAATATCTTCCGTACCCTGCACCACCACTTCGCGCGTGCCGAGGTCGTCGAGGACGTCGTCCACGAAATCGAGGAGCTCATGAATGAGGGCGCGGGTGTTGACTTCCATCTCTTTGCCGAAGTCGATCAGGTTGCCGTCGATCCCATAGCGGGAGGCGCGCCATTTGTTTTCGTTGATGAGGGCGCGGTTGTAAAGGATGAAGTTGAGGTTCTGGGCGCGGAGCTTGTATATTTTTACGCAAACGGCCTGGAAGATCGCGGCCAGCGAGATGGTTTCGCGGACGGTGAGCGGCACGTCGCAGATGCGGAATTCGACGGTGTTGAAGAAAGGGTGCACGCGGAGGTCCCACCAGACCTTCTTCGCGTTATCGATGCAATTGGTTTTAACGAGCAGCTTGATGTAGTTGTCGTATTCCTCGATACTGGCAAAATAATCGGGGATGCCGGTGCGGGGGAATTTATCGAAAACCTTTGTGCGGAAGGATTTGAAGCCGGTGTTGCGCCCTTCCCAGAATGGCGAGTTGGTGCTCAGTGCAAATACGTGGGGAAGGAAGTAGCGGACGCTGTTGGCGATATGGATGGCCATTTCGCGGTTTTCCATGCCTACGTGGACGTGCAGGCCGTAAATGAGGTTGGACCGTGCGGCGTCCTGCATTTCGTTGACCAGTTCGAAGTAGCGGGGATGATCGGTGATGAGCTGTTTTTCCCATTTCGAGAATGGGTGGGTGCCCGAGGCGCCGATGCTGAAACCGAGGTTCCCGGCGATTTCGTGGATGGTTTTGCGCAGCAGCGAAACGTCGGCCCAGGCTTCCTCGATATTGGCGCAGATCTGCGTACCCACTTCCACGACGGCCTGGTGCATTTCGGCCTTCACTTTGTCTTTGATCACCTTTTGGGCCTGTTCCACGATTTTTTGTTCATGGGAGCGGAGTTCCCGGGTTTCGGGGTCCATGACCATGTATTCTTCTTCTATACCTAACGTAAAAGCGGCAAAGTTCATGTGTGACGATTGGTTAACCGGATGTGAAGTTCGTAAATTATTCCGGAATGCCGGCGGCACGGCTGACGAATGTGCCCCAGCGGAGATTGTCTGCCCCCGGGCGCGCCTCCAGTGCCCGTTCCAGCGCATATCGCGCCGATTTTTCGACATACCACCTGAAATTGTCCCCGCCAACCGATTGCGGGTCCGCGTCCGGTGCGGGATTGCAGAAGTCGATGGCGTAGGGGATGCCGTCTTTCACGGCAAATTCTACCGTGTTGAAATCGTATCCCAGTGCGCGGTTGAGCGCGATGGTAAAGGATTCCAGTTGCGCATGCAGGGCTTCGCCCGCCTTGAATCCCGCTGCGTAACGTTCGTGCTGCGGCAGGCGGGGATCATAGGGCATGATGCGCACATCAGCGGCGCCAATGCAATAGCACCGGTAATATTCCTCCCATTCCACGGCGGCCTGGAGCATCATGGTTTCGCGCCCTGTTTGCTGGTGTACGGCAAAAAACTGTTCCGCGTCGTTGATGTAAAACACGTCCCGCCAGCCGCCGCCGGCATAAGGTTTCAGGTAAGCGGGGAACCCCACGTGCCGGAAGATCCCTTCCCAATCCAGCGGATACGCCAGATTGCGGAACGAACGGGAACTGGTATTGCCCGGTTGCTCGAAAGCGGGCAGGAGGGCGGTGTTGGGCACCGGAACGCCTATCCGCAGCGCGAGCGCGTTGTTAAAATACTTTTCGTCGGCCGACCACCAGAAGGGATTGTTCAGCACGGCCGTTCCGCGGAGCGCCGCTTCTTTCAGCCAGGCGCGGTAAAAAGGTACGTCATGCGAAATGCGGTCCACCACCACGGCGTATTCCGCCGCGCCGCCCTGCAGGGCTTTGTCGATCAGCACGGATTCCGCCAGCACGTTGGGCCCGCAGATGCGGTTGACTTGGTCCGTGAACGCCTGCGGGAATGTGTTTTCCTGGCCGTACAGGATGCCGATTTTCACCATCTGTCAATGTTTTAACAGGGAGAGATAATGCGGGAGCATCTGCTTCCAGGCCGGCCAGTCGTGCTGCGCATTGGGCCGCACATCAAGCCAGTGCTGGATGTTTTTCTGCTGCAGGATGCCGGAAAACTGTTCGTTCTGGCTCCTGGAAATATCGTTCTCCGCCGCCCCCAGCACAATCCCCATGTTCCAGAGGTCGGGGTGCCGGTTTTCGGGCACGAAGTCCATCGGGTTGTGATAGTATACGTTGTCGTCGTAATGCCCTTCCACCCGCGAACGGATGTCGAACAGCCCGCTCAGCGAAAAAAGGTACGCCACAATTGGCGGCATGATATCCCCCGAAACTGCACCCGCCCACGGCGATGCGCTCATGCCCGGTTTCTTTGCGGATGCGGGGCAGTAATTCCTGCATGAGCAGCGCGTCATACTGCGCGTGATTGCGCGCCCTGTCGGCCGGGTGGATATGGGAATTGAACCAGCTTAGCGAATCGATGCTGTCCGGACAGTAAATACGGACCCTTCCGTTTTGCACGAACCAGGCCACGGAGTCGATGAGCCCGCGGTCTTTGTTTTCGTAATAACGCCCCATGGAGGTGGGGAAAAGGACCAGCGGATAACCGGCATGGCCGAAAACAAGCATTTCAAATTCGCGGCCCAGCGAGGGCGATTGCCATTTGTAATAGTTTTCTGTCAATGCTTCGGGTTTTACGGATAAACGTTTTTCAGGTAGAGGAATGGTACATGCGGGCATATGCCTTTTGGTTTTTCACAGGTTCAGGTATCAGGATCGTCTTACTTGCCGGCGGCTTCCAGCAGCCCGAGGTAAGCCTTCCAGCCGGGATCGGGGCGGATGGTTACCGAGTGCGGATAGGCGCCATAGTTGTCTTTATAAAAAATCTGCATGACCGTGCGCAGGTCCAGCGTGTCGGTCACGTAATAAAAATCGGTGCGTTTGCAGCCGAGGGTTTTGTATCCTGCTTCCACATTTTCCGTCACCAGCTGCATTTGCCGCGAAGCGGATTCGGAAATGGAAGCATGCGTTTCTTCCTGCTCCGCCGTCAAACCCGAAGGCTTGCATCCCGGCAGTGTCAGTTCCGTCACCACCAGGAAAGGATAAGCGCCATCGGGAGCCTGGCCTTTGAGCAGGGTGTTTGGAAATGATTTGTCGGTGCCGGATACGGCCTGTTGCGCCCAAACCGCCTGCGAAAACAATAACGCCACAGGCAACAGGTATCGTTTAAATTGCATAATTCCTGATTTCAGGTATGTAAAATAACAATTCCGGGGCTGATTTCTGCGGCTAATTTGTTAAATTACAGAAGTACCCAACCCGCCTGCTATGCTCCCCAGAAAAGAATCATTCGGACAGTATTCGCTCTTCCTCCAGCGGGAAGTGACTTTTGATTGCTTTTTGCCGCCCACCTCGCGCGAAACGCCGCACCTTTTGCTCATCAACGACGGGCAGGAGCTGGAAGGGATGGGTTTCCCCGCCATGCTGGAACACCTGCAAAACACCAGTCATCCTTCATTGTGGGTAACGGCTATCCACGCCGGCCCGCAACGGAGCCAGGAATATGGTACGGAAAAACATGTAGGGGCCAGGGGGGAAGGATGTAAAGCCTCGCTGTATGCGCGGTTTGTGCTGCGCGAACTGTTGCCCTTTCTGCGCAGCCGCTATCACCAGGCCTTTCCGGATATTGCTTTTGCAGGATTTTCGCTCGGAGGGCTTTCTGCGTTGGATATCGTCTGGAACCACCCCGACCAGTTCCACAAAGCCGGCGTTTTCTCCGGTTCGCTCTGGTGGCGGTCGTCTCCCGACGGCGGGCCGCGCATCATGCACCGCCAGGTAGAGGAAGGCGCCTTCCGGCCGCAACTGAAATTCTTCTTCGAAGCCGGAACAGACGATGAACTGGCAGACCGCAACGCAAATGGCGTCATCGACGCGGTGGACGATACGGAAGACCTCGTCCGAATTCTTGAACAGAAGGGCTATGAAAAAGGCCGCCAGATACAATACGAACTGGTGCCCGGTGGCCGCCACAATACCGAAACCTGGGCAGGCGTGATGCCCAACTTCCTCGAATGGGTCGTGAAAACCAGCTGACCCGTCATTCCCCCACATTTTCAAAAAGAAAGAGAGCCGCTCACCCTAAAGCAATACGGCTCTCATGTCAGCCATTGTCCTCTGTAATTCGATTGGAGCGGTCGTCCCGGTACGGAAATTTCCCTATTCACCGACCCGGGAAAGTATTTGTGCTGCACCTGGAGGTTTCGTCCCGGGATAACCGTTCTGCATATACTTACGTTAACGAATGGGATGAATTTATTCGCTATAAAAAAGCCGCCTCGGATCAGTCCGGGCGGCTTTTTCGTTTTACAGGTGAGGATCAATTATTGAAAATATACCGTACCCCCAGCTGCATCTGCCAGCGCGATGCGATGCCGGTATTGGTGCGGAAGGGGCCCGACAGTTTGTCGAACGAATAACGGGGCTGCCCGTTTGTGCCGTTGAAATCACGGAAGGCGAGGAAGCTGCTGGTATTGGAAGTTTGCGTGACGCCCCATTTGCTGTTCAGGAGGTTGCCGACGTTGATGATGTCCCAGGTGAGCTGGAGTTTGCTCTTCGATTTGGGCGCGATCTTGCTGAAGTCGATGTCCTGCACGAGGCGGAAATCAAAGCGGTTGTACCAGGGGAATTCCAGTCCGTTTCTTTCGGCATATTGGCCGCGGCGTTTGTTGAGATACGGATTGTTTTTGATGTATGCGTCCAGATCGTTCCAGATCTGTTCGGGCGTACGTGTATCGGGCGGCTGGTTGAAACCCTGGCGGCTCGGGATGAGGATGATCTCGCCGGAGTTGCGGGGAATATATACCAGGTCGTTGCTCGTACCGTTATCGGCGTTAGCGCTGCCGCCATAAACGTAGCTGATGCGGGAGTTGTCGAAACCATCGTTGTAGGCCTGTCCTTCGTAAATGAGGCTGAGCGTGGTGCCGAGGACTTTCGCGTATTGGATATTGTACGACAGTGTTCCGATGACGCGGTTGCGTACCAGGAAGTTGGTGCGCGCCAGCACGGGGATGTTCGGGTCGCCCACGATCTGGTTGCCGTTGAACGCGCTGTTGGCCTGGGAACCTGGGCTGGAAGTTACGTCTTTCGCATCAGTATAAGTGTAAGCTACCATACCGCTCAGCCCGAAATCAAAGGATTTCTGTAATTGGGCGGTCAACGCGTATGAGTAACCTTTGGACGTATTATCCAGCACGATGGCGTTGGTGATGCTGGGATTGATGCGGTTGGCGCTGCTGCCGGGGAACTTGGGCCGGTTGTCCGGACCGGGAAGCGTGGCGTTGGGTTTCACCAGGTTGGCGTCGCGGTGGAAAACGGCGTTGATGTCTTTGGTATAAATACCTTCTACGGTCAGAATGAAATCCTCCGGCAAACGGATATCGGCGGCAAGATTGGAGCGCCAAACCTGCGGGTATTTGAAGTTTCCGTCCATCACGTTGATGGCGTAGCTGGGGGCTGCGCCGGGATTGGCGGGGATATAAGCGTTCGGATCGTCCGTAAACGGCCGGTTGGTGGGATCGTTGGTGAACTCGGAACCGAAGAGCAAACCATTCTGCCCGGCCTGGTTCACAGCCCACACAAACGGAATGCGGCCGGTGAAAATGCCTGTACCGCCCCGGATCTGGTATTTGTTATTATCCGCAACATCCCAGTTGAAACCGAGGCGCGGCGACCAGAGGAATTGCGCTTTGGGCAGCTTGCCCACGTCCAGCTTTTCGCCGTCGCGGAAAGTCATTTCATTCACTTTCGGATTGGAAGCCAGGCTGTTGGGATACCAGGGAACATCCACGCGGATGCCGTAAGTCAGGCGGAAGTTGTTCATCACCTGGAATTCGTCCTGTACATATGCGGCAATAGCCGCCGTGTTCAGCTCGGCAATGGGCGCCGGATCGCCGGGGATGGCGGAGTAGGTGCGCTGGTAAAACGTCGGGTTTACGGTGGGATCGTCAACAGCGTCGAAGAAGTCGGCTACAGAACCGTAGCGGAATTGTCCGTACACAAACTGTGCGAAGCCGTTGCTGAAGCGGTTGTATTCGCCGCTGACACCGAACAGGAATGTGTGTTTGCCGGCATACCAGTTGAAGTTATTGGTAATCTGCCAGAGATCCTGCCCTGAATTGTTCAGGCCGGAGAAGGGCTCCGAGCCAAAAGAAATATAGTTCCTGCCGCCGCTTTCGAGATCCACTACCGGGAAGGGCCTTCCGGGAACTTCGCGGTGATCGCGGAAACGGGAATAAGTGGCGGTTAAATTATTGGCGAAACGGTTACTGATATTGTTGTTCCATTCCAATACGAAGGAATTGAGCTTGTTGAACTGGCGGTATTTCATGTTTTCGAAATACAGTGAAGTGCTGCTCTGGCCGCGGCCGTTGTTGGAGTTGGAGGAGCTGGGACCGATATCCCGGTAGGCATTGAGCCAGCTGTACCGGAAGGTCAGTTTGTTGCGTTCGTTGATGTTCCAGTCGAAGCGGGTGGTGATCTTATCGTTGTGCGTGGGCAGGGAGAAGTCTTCATATCTGCCCGGATCGTAACCGTATTTGCTGATCAGCAGGTTGCGGACGGAATCGAGGGTGGAGGCGTTCACGAAAGCCACGCCGGCGGGGACGTCGTTTACCGATTTGGCGTTCGGGTCGCGGTTGGCGCGGAAGTTACTGGCCGGAGATTCCTGGCGCTCGAGCTCGCCGCTGATGAAGAAGAACAGTTTGTTCTTGATGATGGGCCCGCCCACCCTGAAGCCGTATTGGTTCTGCTTGAAATCGTCTTTCAGCACGGTTTCGCCGTCGACTTTACTGCCGGTGAGCCCCTTGGAACGGATGAAAGTATACACCGAACCGCTGAATTCGTTGGTGCCGCCACGGGTTACCGCATTGATGCCGGCGCCGGTGAAACCGCTGAGTTTCACGTCGTAAGGAGCGAGGTTTACCTGCAACTGTTCGATCGCGTCGAGGCTGATGGGCTGGGCGTTGGTTTGGCCGCCCGGGAGCTCGGTGATACCGAATGCGTTATTGAAAGTGGAGCCGTCAACGGTAAAGCTGTTATACAACCCGTTGCGCCCGGCGAAATTCAGTTTTTTACCGGATTGCGGCGTGAGTTTCGTGAAGTCCGATACGCCACGGCTGAGGGTGGGGAGGTTGTTCAGCTGTTCGCGGCCAATGGTGGTGGAAGCACCTGTGCGGCCGGCGTTGAAGGTTTTGTCCTGCCGGCCGGAGATCACCACTTCCTGCAGGCCGGTGGCGGCGGTTTGCAGTGACACGTCCAGCCGGTAGGTCTGGCCGAGGGGGATGGCGATATTGTCGATTTTTTCTTCCTTATAGCTGACGTAGGTGACGGTAACGGTATAAGGACCGCCGACGCGCATGTTGGGGATGTTGTAACGGCCGTTTTCCATGGTGGTGGTGCCGTAGACGGTGCCGGTAGGCACGTGAACGGCTTTAACGGTGGCGCCGATGAGGATTTCTTTGGAAGAAGCGTCGGTGATGGAGCCGGTGATGCCGCCGGTGGTGACCTGTGCCAATGCGGTGGCCGCTCCCAATACAAGCATAATACAAGTAATAGGTAACTTTTTTATTCCCATAACAACCAATTTGATGATGGTGCAAAGATGACGAAATATGCTGTGCAAACTTTAACTCGACTTTAACAAATTGTTACATGTTGAATATTCGGATAGTATTGGGCGGATAGATTTTGATTTCCCTTGTTAATAACTGAAAAAGGCGGCGGTTTGTTTAATTGTCTGGTCGGGAGATTTTCATTTTTTCGAATTGGTAAAAAAATAATATGTGTTAATCCTCCGGGGGCGGTTCCCGGGGGAGAGGGGCGCGCCAAACGTCGATTTTATATCCTAACTTTGCAACTTCATTTCATAATAGACTGAACCATTTATGCTGGATACTATCGAATCCGCCATTGAGGATATAAAAAAGGGGAAACTGGTCATTGTAGTGGATGATGAAGACCGTGAAAACGAGGGAGATTTCATTACTGCAGCGCGCAATGTGACGCCGGAGATCATAAATTTCATGAGTATGTACGGCCGCGGGTTGATATGCGCCCCGCTGGTGGAAGAGCGTTGCGAGGAGCTGGGGCTCGAACTGATGGTGCGGGATAACACCGCGCTTCACCAGACGCCGTTCACCGTTTCGGTGGACCTCCTGGGCCACGGATGCACTACCGGTATTTCCGCTTCCGACCGCGCCAAAACCGTACAGGCGCTCATCGATCCCAACACGCGCCCTGAAGAGCTGGGCAAGCCGGGGCACATCTTCCCGCTGCGCGCCAAACAAGGCGGTGTGCTGCGCCGCACCGGTCATACCGAGGCCACCATCGACCTGGCGCGCCTGGCAGGCTTCGAGCCGGCGGGCGTTCTGGTGGAGATCATGAATGAAGACGGCTCCATGGCCCGCCTTCCCGAGCTCCGCGAAATCGCCAGGAAATTCGACCTTAAACTCATTTCCATCAAGGATCTGATTGAATACCGCCTCCGCACGGAATCCCTCATCGAGGAAGAAGTACGGGTGCAGATGCCCACCAAATACGGCAACTTCGAACTCGTAGCCTTCAAACAGCTCAACTCAGGAGACATGCACATGGCCCTGAAAAAGGGCGACTGGAACCAGGGAGACCCCGTTATGGTGCGCGTCCATTCCAGCTGCTTTACCGGCGATATCCTGCATTCCCTCCGCTGCGATTGCGGCGAACAGCTGCAGGCCGCCATGCAAATGGTGGAAAAGGAAGGCAAAGGCCTTATCCTGTACATGAACCAGGAAGGCCGCGGTATCGGGCTGATGAACAAACTCAAAGCCTACAAGCTCCAGGAAGAAGGTAAAGACACCGTGGAAGCCAACCTCGAATTGGGCTTCGGGATGGACGAGCGCGATTACGGCGTAGGCGCGCAAATCCTTCGCCACATGAACGTGACCAAGATGCGCCTCATCACCAACAATCCCCGTAAACGGGCAGGCCTCAAAGGCTACGGCCTCGAAATCGTGGAAAACGTACCCATCGAAATCCATCCCAACCCCCACAACGAGTTCTACCTCAAAACCAAACGCGATAAACTCGGGCACGAAATCCTCAAAGGATAAACCGCCGCCCGGTCTTCATATCATAAGGCATTTAGCCAGCGAACCCTGCGCCGACGGCGCAGGGTTCGCCGATTTACGATGAATTGTTGCCAGATGCTTATGTCACGGACAAATCCGGCTTTTCATTTTTCAATGCATCCCTCCTGGATTGAATTAATCTGTTAATCAAAAGCGGTGAAGTTAAACCGACATTACAACGGAGAGCAGCCATACATGGTTCTTATTACCTCTTTCCTTTGCATGCCGGTAACTTCCGCGATTTCTGAATACGTTAACCAGATATCATCACCTGCGTTCTTTTCAATCACGCGCACTATCAATTCCCTTTTCTAGTCAAACGACAAAATGGAATTATCCCGCACTTTGGCGTGCATGGCTACTTCAGTTGTTGTTTGCATAACTTTCTATTTTGACGAAAATCTATGCAAAAAATCAACACGAAAATTTATTCAGTTTGTTCATTTTGGAGAATGGTATATATACCATCATCGGTTGTTGAGAGAGTCTATTTCCCCGGTATGGTCTTCGTGGCGTAAACTGTCTTCCTGCAAGCGTTTTTGCATCGCAATGCGGGCCAGGCTGTCCTGCATCCGCCGGATGCGCTTGTCGGCAAACAACTCGCCGAAGCGGTTGTAATCCCGCACATACGCCATGCCAATACCGCTGCGGAGACGGTTGTCGAGCAGCCAGGCGTCGTAATCCATTTTGCTGAAAGCGTTCAGGCGAACGCGCCCGTCGGGCGTAAGCAGGTACTCAATCCGGAAGTCGCCCGCGAAATTCTGGGTGGAAGAACCCGCCGAAACCCTTCCCCAGTCGTAGTTGCCGCCTACATACAGGCGAATGCGGTTGTTGAGGAAGTTTTTCGTTATGCCCGTGCTCACCAGGTTACGGTCGTATGAGCTGCTGGCGCTGCTATTGATGTTATATGCCGTGTAGTTCACGTTAAAACCAATCCCGGCATTCTTCAGGAAGGTGTTGGAGAAGTTGTTCAGAATGGCGGATGCCTGCGCGCTCAACGCCTGTCCCACACTGTTCTTGCCCGTGATAGCCACGTTGGCGCTGCCGTCCGGCGGCTGGAACTGCCCGGTGGCCAGCAGGTACGAAATCTGGTACAGCGCCTGGTTCTGGTTGGAGTTGATTTCCTTCAGCCGCGAACCAATCCCGCTTTCATACGCCAGCGAGCCCACGTCCGGCAGCGTAATTTCGTATGTGATATTCGGCTGGGTTAGCGATTGGCGCAGGTACAGCAAAATATCCACCCGTTCCGAACGGTTCAGCTTATCGTCGATAGGTGTCGTCGATCCCCCGCCCATTGAGGCCGCCGTACTCAGGTTGTACAAGCTCACCTTCGGCAGGGTATATTTCGCCGTAATGTTCACCAGCGCCTCACCGGGATCTCCGTTCCAGGTGATCGTACTGTTCTTGTCAATATCAAACTTCCAGCTGGCCAGCCGCTGGAAACTGAAGTTATAAGTACCCGTATTGATCGTGTAATTCCCGTACATCGTGAAATCCCCTTCCAGGTTCACATTGATGGCCAGGTTCCCGGTGCCGTTGGCGGAAATCACGTCGTTCGTGGAAGCATTCAGGATCACGTCGATCTGCGCATCGGGGTTCGCCGCGATGTCCATCTTCACGTTCAGCTTGATGTCGCTCTTCTTTTTCGGCTCTTCCACCACCTTGCCGTACTGCTTGAAACGGATGTAATCATGCTTGCCGATGTCTTTGCTGTCGCTGAGCGGGAGGAAGAAGTGCGTGCCCTTCAGCGGCCGCGCCAATACGCGCAGCTCGAGGTTGTCGAGCGGACCGGTAAAATACACCCTTCCCTGCGACAACACCGTTCCATAATACAAATCGTTATCCGCCGGCCCCGTATCCAGGAACAGGAATTTATCCGACTGCACATCGAACTCGAACACCATGTCGTAAAAATTCTGGTGCTGGATAAAACCATTCACCACCGCCTGGTTGTTGAACTTGTCGATCAACGTAAACGGCTTCATTTCGATGAGGTTATCGTCCATATGATGCACATGCAACAGCGGAATTTTGTAGCGCGTGCCCAGGTAATTCACCTTCATCCCGATATTCTGCACCTTCACCGAACCCCGGAAAGAAGGCTTGTCTGTCGTGCCGGTCACCTCCAGGTGCCCCGTGGCTGTGCCTGTCAGCTCGCTCACATAATCGCCCAGGTATTTGTTCAGCAGGCTGATGGAAGTATTGTCGAGGTCCGTGGACGCATTCACGACGCGGTTGCTGTCGCTTAGGCCTACGGCGCCTTTGGCCGTAAAGCTCGCCAGCGAATTGTCGGCCTTCACGTCGAAATTAAGCTGCCCGGTCGAGTGATCGTAATTGCCTTTCCAGTTCACCAATCCAATGGAATCGTTGTCGATCCGCAGCTGGCTCGTCCGGATATCAGCATCCACTTCGAGGCGCCCGAACGGATCATGCACGTCGATGTCGCCGTTGGCGAGGCCTTCGATCAAAGTGTTGGTCAAACCATGAGGAATGATATCGGCGAGGTTCAGGTCTTTCAGGTTGATCATAAACCGCGACTCATCGGGATTGTACTCATTGGTGCTGATGGTTAGCGCCTGGTCGTTCCGCGTGATTTTAAGGTTTTGCACCGTCAGGAAGTGGGTGCTCCAATACACCTCGTTCCCCGCCATCATGTTCCAGGGTTTACCATTGACGGTAAACGTACTGTTCAGGAAGTTGATCTTCACGCCATCGCCCACTGTCACGAGCCGCGCGTAAAATCCATTGAGCGAAGTGGTGTCTGCCGCCTGCAGGTCGAGCTTGATGAGCGAAGTGTCTTTCCCGGAACTGGCCAGGATGAGCGGATTGCGGAACATGACGCTGTCCTGGAACAATACCTCGCCCAGGTGGGTGCTCACGTTGATCCGGCTGAAATCGCCGGTGGATTTCAACACCAGGTTCTTCACCCCGAAATCCTGGTATGCCGCATACGGCACCGTCGCGTTCATGGAAACGTTGCCGGAAAGGGTGTTCAGCGCGCCCTCGATCCGTGTTCCGTCAAACCCATGAATATCGTCGGTGAAAGCGCTGATCAGTTTGTCAACCGCCCCGAACTCCACGGCAAACGTGAAATCCTGCCCGGCATTGACCATCGGCGGCGATTTGAAAAAGCTCGGGTAATATTTATTCAGGAACAGTTTGAATGCATTCGGCAGTTCCATGAAACTATAGCTGCCCTGTACAAATCCGTTCACTTCATTTCCCTGAACCCGCAGGGTTTTCAGGCCGTTTTCGGTGCCGGTGTAGACCGACAGGCTGTCGAATTCCACGCGGCTCCGGTTTTTGAAAAGCGAAAGGTCATACAGGCGTGCGGTGCCGTCGAAGTTGTCGATGTTGCTGCCGGCGAAATTCAGGTCGGCTTTGGCCTGCAGGGTGATGGAATCCTCCGTGAGGTGGAGCGCTTTGAGGTCGCTGTTGCGTATTTCGGAATAGAAATTGAAAATGGGCAGGCGGCTGTTGAAATCGATCGTTCCCGTGAAATCCATGTCCAGGTTGGGATCATTGACGGTAAGGGCGCCGTTGAAGAACTTCCGGTTCATCTCGCCTTCCGTTTTCAGGTTCCGGTATTGGTAGCCATACAGTCCGATCTGCTGAATATCCGCATCCACAGCCGCTTTCAGGTTGGTGAAGTTGAAACCTTCCCCTTTCACCTTGGCCGTCATGGTCACCCGGTCCACGAAATCGTTGCCCAGCAGGCTCCCCACCTGGAAATCGTTGGTGGTGATGCTTCCCGAATATACGGGCACGTCCTTGCTGGTTTTGAAGTTGATGTCGGAATCGAGATTGCCCAGGTTGGTCTGGAACTTACCGTATGCCACGAAGTCGTTCACGAACCCGGTAAAGCTCCCCTGGAAAGCGAGCCGGGTGATCAGCTCGGTGTGTACGGCCGTCAGGTCTTTGAGCATGGGGAAGAACTGGCGGACGTCGGCGCCGCTGGTAATCAGTTCCCGCGCGTTGAAATCGATGAAGGTTTCATTGATATACGGCAGCCCCCTCATGCTGAAGTTCCCCCGCAGCCGGGTCGATTTCCCCCCCGTCAGCTGCATGCTGTCGGCCGAAAGGTTGCTCACCGGCCCTTCCACCGACCCGTTCACGAGAATTTCCGTGTCCCAGGCCGAAAGCGGCGGCGCAAAAAACGCAATATCGTCGGACGCCAGGCGCGTCCCGCGGAAATTGGCCTTCATGGTGACGAGGTCCACATAGTCGTTGAGATCCGCCATGTCCTCGTACTGCATGGTATAATAATCCTTGATGTGACTGTTGTTGGTCACCAGGTCGAGGTCGTTGAATTCCATTTCCACGGGCGACATCTTGAACCTGCTTTTGAGCGACTTCACCTCGAACCCGCTCCGCTCGCGGGTGCGCAGCGTGAGGTCGGAGAAGATGCTGTCGTTTTGCAGCCGGCTGTTGGTCAGCGCCAGGTTGATGGCTTCGAACCGGATGCGCGAGGGGTCGAATTGCCCGGGTGTGGAGGGGACGGAATCGCTGAGATTGTTGACGCCGAAGGTGCCGTCTTTGATCTGCAGGGTTTTGACCATCAGCTTCCAGTTGTCGGCGTTCCAGCGCAGCGGGATCACGGCCAGCGAGTCCGGCACCGGTTTGGGGGCGGCGGGGGAGGGGGCGCGGCGTTTGCGGAGCGGGCTGGAAGGGTAACTGGATATAATGAATGTGGGTTGATCGAGGAGGAGCTCGTTGATCCGGATATTGCGGGTGAGGAGATTGAGCTGTTCGGCGTCGAGGTAAATGCGGGTGGCGGAAGCGTTCATGTCTTCCCCGACCCATTGGTCCACCAGGTTGAAGCGGATGCGGCGGAGGTCTACTTTCTTGAGATCGAGCGAGATGCCGGTATTTTTGGATTTGGCGGCCGGTTGCACGGGGGCGCCGCCGAATTCGTCGATAATGAACTGGTAATTCCAAAGGGAATCGTTCCGGGGGCGGCGGAGGTTCACCTGAGCGTCTTCGAGGCCTACGAATTTGAGTACGGGTTTTTCCTGGAGGAAGAACCAGTCGGTGATGCGGACGTGGAGCGCCTCTGCGTAAAGGAGCGTGTCGCGGTTTCGGTCTTCCACCAGCGTGCCTTCTAAGCGCATGCTGTTGAAGAGGCGGAAATTGACATGCCGGATTTCGACCCGGGTGTCCAGTTGCTTCGACAGCCGCGCCGTTACCTCCTTGACGAGCAGGTTTTGAACCGCGGGAATATTGACGAGGATACTAACGAGGAGTAGCAGGCCCAGCAGGCTCAGCAGGGCAATGGTCAATATTTTGCGAACTTTTTTCAGGGAACTCCTATTTATCCGGCAAAAATAGTCAATACCAAAATGTTTGCCAATTGATTCTGCTACATATAAATTTGAAGAAAACCCTGCAAATGCGTTTAATACTTACTTTTTGCCTCCTGGTACTGAGCCGGTGGGTGGTTGGACAAGACCGTTACGTGCTCGTCATCCATGGCGGTGCGGGCACCATTCTGAAATCGCAGCTCACGCCGGAGAAGGAAAAGGCATACCGCGAAGCCTTGAAAGCTTCGCTCACCGCGGGGTACGGTGTGCTGAAGAAAGGCGGGAGCAGCCTGGATGCGGTGGAAGCCGCGGTGCGCTCGATGGAAGATTGTCCCTTATTCAATGCCGGTAAGGGCGCCGTATTCACCGCGGAAGGCAAAAACGAGCT
>NZ_CALNBI010000357.1 GCF_937874145.1 uncultured Chitinophaga sp.
CGCCCGCGCCATCGTTTTTCCCGGGTACCGCTGTTACGCTGACCATCCTTTTCTTCCTCACAGGAGCCCTCGTAGCAGGCGCTTTCTGGTGGCGGGAACGACGGATGCGCCACCGCATGCAGGATCAATTCCTCCTCCAGGGCGGCAAAGCCTCGCTGGAACTGCACACCATCCAGACGCAGATGAACCCGCATTTCATCTACAACAGCCTCAACGCCATCCATAGTTTTATCCTTTCCTCCAGCACCGACCTGGCTTCGTCCTACCTCACCCGCTTCAGCCGCCTCATGCGCATGACGCTCGAGCACAGCAGCCGCGAATGGATCACCCTGGAAGAAGACCTCGAAACCCTCGACCTCTACCTCCAGCTCGAATCCCTCCGCTTCGAAGGGCAATTCGATTACGACATCCGGCTGCTCCCCGGCCACCCGCCCCTCAACGTCCTCATCCCGCCCTTCCTCATCCAGCCCTATGTGCAAAACGCCATCTGGAACCGCCTGCTGCAGCGCGAAGGCGGCAAAGGGTGCATCAAAATCGAAGTAGGGAGAAACGAAGAAGGGATGTTCGTAAGGCTGGAAGACAATGGCATCGCCCGGCACAACGCCTTCCACCAGCACCAGCAGAAAACGCCGGCCATCGCCGTGGCGGGAGAACGCCTCCACTGGATCAACCACCGCTACCACACCCACGCCAATATCACCTCCGGGCACAAATACGACGAACATCACCAGCGCACCGGCACATATACACTTTTCCGCCTGCCCGACGTCAGGTACGACGAGGTAGCGCCCGAAACACGGATTTTTAAGTAAATTTGGATATACCCTGCTGCTTTCAAACCATATCAACCACCATATCTATACCCTGATGAAAACGATCATAATCGATGACGAAGAGCACTGCCGCGAAGTGTTGCGCATGCAACTCAACCACTACTGCCCGGAACTCCGGATAGTAGCCTGCTGCGGCTCGGCAGACGAAGGGCGCGAAGCCATCGCGCACCACCAGCCCGACCTCGTTTTCCTCGACGTCGAAATGCCGGGGGAAGACGGCTTCTCCCTCCTCGAACATTGCGAATGGCGCCACTTTTCCGTCATCTTCACCACCGCTCACGACCGCTACGCCCTCAAAGCCATCCGCCACAGCGCGCTGGATTTCCTGCTCAAACCGATCGACAAGCACGACCTCATCCAGGCCGTGAACAAAGCCGTGATGCAACACCCTGCGGCCAGTTCGCAGGCAGACACCATCCTGCGCCTCCTCCGCGAACAACTTCCGCAGTTCGGGCGCATCGCCCTGCCTACGTTCGACGGCCTGCGCATGATCGCCGTAAAAGACATCCTCTACTGCGAATCGGAAGGCAGCCACACCCGCGTGTTCCTCCATCCATCCCCCAGGCCGGTCATGATCTGCATGGCGCTCAAGGATGTGGACGATACGCTGCGCGACAAAGGGTTCTTCCGTGTGCATAACAGCTTCATCGTCAACCTCGCCCACATGTCCAAATACATCAAGGGCGACGGCGGCGACATCGTCATGGCCGACGGCCGGAGCGTGCCCGTGGCCCGCAACCGCAAACAGGAATTCCTGGAAAAAATAGAACGGTTATAACCGTTTGATCTCGTTCACCGGCACCCAACCGGTTTTGCCGTCGGTCAGCTGCACTTTGCCGAACTGGCTCGTAGCGTCGAGCACTTTCACTTTCATGCCTTCCTTCAGTTCAAAGAGATCTTTGGCGCCATCGTCCGGCGCGGCTTTGGCTTTCACGGCATCGTGCATCACGATGGCGTCGGTACTGTCGAACGATTGGTTATGCGTCCACGCGGCCATGGAGAAGTAGCCGAGAAGGATGACGCCCACGGCCACGAGCGCCCAGCGGAGATATTTTTTTCCCGGTACGGGGAAGAAGAAGAAAGCGATAATGAGTGCGGAGAAGATCCAGCACCAGGCGATGCTCCAGTTTGCCCAGCCCGCGGGCGTATGCAGCTGCTGCCATTGCAGCCACCAGCGTTCGAAGAAGAGCAACGGAAGCGTTTCCACGTTGCTGCCGACTTTCTGGTTGGCGATGGCGAGGTTGCGCTCGATGGTTTCGTCGCCAGGTTGCAAGCGGAGCGCTTTTTCGAAGCTGTACACCGCCATGCCGGTCTGGTTTGATTTGTAGTAAGCGTTGCCGGCGTTGAAATAGAGATCCGCCACCTGGTAGCCCGAGTCGATCAGCTGCTGGTATTTTACGGCGGCGTCGGTAAAGCGCTGCTGCTCATAGAGCCGGTTGCCTTCGGCGAAGAGCGCGGGGCTCTGCGCGCTGGCGGCGGTGCCGGCAAGGAGTAATATCACGAAGAGGCGGGCGCAGTAAGAGGTGAATGGTTGCATATGGCTGTTTTTCCGGCGGCTTACGCCCGTCCTTTGATTTCGTTTTCGATGTTGGTGATGACTTCCACCGCTTCCTGGTAAGCGCCCTGGCGCAGTTCCACGGAATCGCCTGGCGCATAGAGCGCACGCTCGCAGCGGTCGGCCAGCGCAAAGAGTTTTTCTTTCGCGGGATCGCTGAGGTGCAGCTTCGCCAGTTTTTCCTCCACGCGTTGTTTCGACATTTCGGCCATGGGGATGCGGAGCTTATGGCTGAGATACCCCCACAACGCGCGGGAAGTTTCTTCGTAGAAAGCTTTTCCTTTCCCTTCTTTCAGGTACCGTGCCGCCAGCTCGAGGCGCTTCAGCGCTACTTTGTTCGCGTGGCGGTGGCGCAGCAGGGCGGCGTTGGTGTTGATGTATTTTTCGCGGCGGCGGTAGTACGCGATACCCGCGATGGCCAGCGCCGGCAGGAGGAAGAGGATCCAGAACAGGGGCTTGCCGAAGAAGAACGGGCGTTGCTTGCTCCAGTCGCCGGCTCCCGTGCGGATGCCCGCCAGTTCCGTCTGGCTGCCGAAGTCGGCTTTCTCGCGCTTCACTTCCTTGCCCTGTACCACGTGCACGTCGAAAGGTTCGGAAGTGAGGGTTTTATAAGCTTTCGCGGCAGGATCGAAATAGGAAAATTCAACCGGCGGCAGTTTGTAATCGCCTTTCTCCTGCGGCATGAGCGCATACTGGAAAGTGCGGCTGCCGCTGAGGGGATTGCTGTTCTTTTCGATATTGTCGGTAACGGAAGGATCGTATTTCTCGAAGCCCGGCGGGATATTCAGCGGCGGAGCGTTCAGCAGGTTCACGTTGCCCTGGCCGCTGATGGCTACTTTCAGCGACAGCGCATCGTCGGTGCTCAGCTGGTTTTTATCCAGCACGGCGTTCATGGTGAAGCGGCCTACCGCGCCGTTGAAGCTGGCGGGGCGGCCTTCGGCGGGCAGGGGTTTCACCTGCACTTTCACAACGGGGCTCTGGATCTTGTAAGGCACTACTTCGTAATCGGTTTGCCCGAAAAGGGGATCGTCTGCGAAGAAATCATCGAATACGTCGCGGCCGAAGGGATCGTTGGTGGCGGGGCGCTTGCGCTGTCCGCCGATTCTCACGAAATGCACCTGGTTATCCACTTCCGCGGGGTCCAGTTCCAGCTCGCCGGACTGCAGCGGGAAGAGGAGGGTTTTGCGGATGATGAAAACGTTGAAGGGAATGCCGTTCACCACTTCTTCTGTGGGCCGCGGCGGATTGGGAATATCCATGTCCTTTGCGGAGAACCCTTTGAACGCGGGCACTTTCGTTACGCTGGAGTTCGTGGGCAGGCGGGTGTAGAGTTTATACGTCGCGGTGATCTGTTCGCCCTCAAACACGTTTGTCTTATCCACATCCACGCGCACGAACACGTTCTTTTTCAATTGTTCTTTTGGATCATCGCCTGGGCGGAGCACACCCGGCTGCGCTTCGCCGGGGTAGCGGCGCTGCGGGTAATTCGGCTGCGCCTGCTGGGGCTGCGGTTTCACGGGAGCGCCGGCGCGGGTCACCTCGATGTTGACGGGGTTGCTGCGAACGGTCTTCCCATCCACGCGCGCCGTGGCGCCCGGTATGGTGAAGTTCCCCGGCGCGGTAGGGGCCAGGGTATACGAATACGCCACATAAGTGGTCACGCGGCCGTTGTCGTTAGACATGCCCTGTTGCACCGCGGGCCCCTGCATCACGGAAAACCCGTTGAACGCGGGCGCCCTGAAATCGCTGAGGTTGGCGGGGTTGACGAGCGTGAACTGCACCTGGAAATACTCATCCTGCGCCACCACGTTGGTATTGACCTGCGTGGTAAAACGGAACTCCTGGGCATAGGCCGCCGCTGCCGTCAGCAACGCGGCGATGAACAAAACGAGATGTTTTCTCAATCTGGCGGTATAAAACTTCATCTATGACAAATTTAACCAATGCCTGGCCGGAGCATTCCGCGGGCAAGTTAAAAGTAAGTTAAAATAACAGGTTGAAAACGGCTACAGCAAAGGCTTTGGGGTACCTCCGGCCGCTATCCGAGATCGCCGAGCTGGGGGCGCATCACAATGTCTTCGATCACGGCCTGGGGACTGAGGTGATAGGCCGCCCACAGCATGGACGCTACGTCCGAAGGTTCCATGAGGCGGTCCGCCGGTCCGTCGAACCCTTCCCAGGAGGCGGTGAGCACGGGGCCCGGGCTGATGGAGGTGACTTTCACGCCGTGGGGTTTCATTTCTTCCCGCAGGTTCTTCGAAAACCCGAGCAGGGCGAATTTGGTGATGCTGTACGATCCCCCGTTCGGGTACGCCTTGTGGCTGGCCGTGGAGCACAGGTTGAATACATGGCCTTTCTTCGCCGCTTTCATGGCGGGGATGAAAGCGCGGGTCAGATGATAGGCGCTGTAAAGGTTCACGGCCATCATCTTTTCGAGATGCCCGTCTTCCTCTTCATGCACCGCACCGGGAACGAAGATCCCCGCGTTGTTCACCAGGATGTCGGGCGCCTCGCCGAATGCCTCGCGGATGGCGGAGGCGAAGGCGAGCACCGCTTGTTTGTCGCCCATATCTACCGGCAAAGCGAGCACTTTGGCCCGGGGGCTTTGCTGCCGGATGGCCGCAGCCGCTTCTTCCAGCGCCTGCACATTCCGTGCACAGATCGCTACGTCAAATCCCTCCGCCGCCAGCTTCTCCGCTACCGCCTTCCCGATGCCTTTGCTGGCGCCTGTAATGATTGCAAACATACCGTGTGTTGTAGTGTTAATACCCTTTTAATATGGCAAAATAAGGGAAAAATGGATTTGTCGTACCTTTGCCCTTCACTACAGTTAGCCAACGAACGGACCCATCATGAGATATAAACATATTTTTTTCGACCTGGACCATACGCTCTGGGACTTTGAAGCCAACTCCAACGCCACTTTGCAGGAATTGTACGAAGCGCATGACCTCGCCGGCATCGGCATCCCTTCCTACACCGAATTCTTCACCGTGTATTCAGGTATCAACGAAAAATTGTGGGACCGCTTCCGCAAAGGTTTCATCAACCGCAACGAGCTCCGCATCAAACGTTTCACCCAAACTTTCCTGGAATTCAAACGGTGCGACGATGCCCTTTGCCAAACCCTCAGCGACAAGTTCCTGGAAATCCTCCCCACCAAAACCGCCCTTTTCCCCGATACCATCGAAGTCCTCGATTACCTCCGCGACAAACAATACCCGCTTCACCTGATCACCAACGGGTTCGAGGAAACGCAGAACCT
>NZ_CALNBI010000358.1 GCF_937874145.1 uncultured Chitinophaga sp.
GTACCACGATCGTGAAGATGCCCCAGAATTTGAACATCGATTTCAGGCTGCCGAGCGCGCTGGTCAGCGTGATCTGGTCGTTGCCTGCCAGCGCCGTTTTCATGCGGGTGGCAAAGCGGTACATGTACATCAGCGGGATGAACAGCAGCGCCATATAAGCGAGCATGAACACCATGCCGATGCCGGATGTATAAAATGCCGTCATGGGATTCGAGCCGTAATAAGCTGCTTCCATCTCACGGCTGGCACTGCTGGTAACCAGCGCCAGGAAAAGTGTCACCAGGACGTAGAAGCCGAGGCAGATGAATCCGAAGATGGAAAGAAAGCGGCCCCATTTGGCGGATTCTCTCAGGTAACTGGCACTCTCGTCATCGATGTGCAGTTCGAACAGGTTTTGGTTTTGCATTTGCGTAGGTTTTATAGATCAGTTTCCGGTTAAGCGGGTCAGGCCGGCTTCGAAGTGAGCTTTCATTTCCCGGAATACGGCCAGCAATGCGCTGTGGTCTGTTTCCAGCGCGGGGCGCTCCGCATCCTTGAACCGCTCGCCCTGCTGCAGGCGCGGCCAGAAAATGAAACGGTAATAGTGGGAAATGTACGATTCTATCACGGGGTTCTCTCTGAATGCCTGCAGGTGCGCAACATTCTCCAGGCTGTTGGCGTAATCGCCGAATAGATCGATGAAGTTGGACAATGCATCCATGGCTTTGAGGCTCAGCTTCCGCCGGCTGCTCAGCGCCTGCTCGATGTAATCGGTATCATACACATTACTGATCGTCGGGGTTAATTCCACTACCCTCTCCAGCCATTGCGGGAAGCGCGGATGATATACGAGCGCCGCCAGCTGAGCATCCGCAGCCGCCGCCACCCCATCCGCAGCATCCGCTGTAAAAACGGTGCCGCTCCTGTGCATAAGCAGGCGGTCTCCGCTGGCCCTGTCCGTATACCAAACAAGGTATACCGGGTGCGGGAGCGCAGATGACTGGTAGGCGACGATCCACGTGTCGCAGGCTACGCAGCAGGATTCGAACCGCTTCTTAGTTGACTGCTGAGGCATATGATTCCGGGCCGAATATATATATTATTTTTGTTATTTCGTAAAAGATAGACAATTATTATTTTATTATTCCAGGTGCAGCCATTCCCATTCAAAACCACCGGTCTCCGCAACGATCCGGATGGAATGATCCCCCAAACCCGGTTTTATCCTTCCTATAGCCACTTTTTGCCAGTCCTTCCCGGCGGGAATCGTTACATTTTCGGCCATGGGCTTACCGTCGAGCAAGACCGTGAATTTCCCCGGCTTTTCGCCTCCCCGGGCCGTTATACTAATGTCCAGCGGCACGTTTTGCCGGAGCTTGAACGTATACTGCGTCCATTCTCCCGGCTCGATGTGGGAGATCCAGGCGCGGGCGGAATCACTGACGATATCTACGCCGTCGTTCCGCTGTGCGCCGCCCCGGTTGCCGCCCGTATGCTTCGGGTCCGACACGCGGTAATTCGCCGTGTCCTTGTCGTAATAGGCATACCCGTTGGCACCGTGATCGTACATAGCGGCACTCATTTTAAAACTCACCCTGTCTACCAGCACCACCGAGGCAGATGGTTTGGCGGAAGGGTCTGCGGGTTGGCGGATCATCGCGTCCACCACATCCGGATGCTGTTTATTTTTGCTGAAATGAGCCGCTTCGGCAAGGGATTTCAATGCAACCCAGGCTTCGTCGGCCGAAGGGCGGGGCGCCGAGCTGTCGGACCAATACTTCAGGATCTTCGCGTAACCTTCCGGCGCCACGATTTCCAGCGGGTTGTTGATCCCGATCTTCTTTAGCGGCCACCAGGCCCAGCCGATGTTATGCTTTTCCAGCAAACGAATGGCTTCCGTGAACCAAACGTTGGAGTTCTCCCCTGTTTCGCCCAGCCAGATGGGAATATTGTATTTGTCGCGCGCTTCGAGCATATGCCGGATACTCGCTTCGTTGTTGTAATTCCAGTATTTGTGATAACTGAGCACCATATTGCTGTCCCACGGCGGGAAAACGCCGCTGTAGTTATTTCCCCAGCCATTGCCTTCGATGATGACGATGTGGTTGTTATCGACTTCGCGGATGGCGTTCGTGATGTCGACCATTAGTTTTCGCAGCGGGGCGTTGTTTTTCTCTTTCGTGCCGTTGCGGTCGTTTTTCGGATCGGTGAAGCCCCAGTTGGGTTCGTTGATGATGTCGTAGGCGCCGATCCAGGGCTCGTCTTTATAACGTTCGGCCAGTTTGCGCCACAGTGCAACAGTCTTCCGTTGGTTTTCGGCGGATTCCCAGAGCGAGGGCCTGGAAGGGTCGCGGTCGGAGATGTTGAGATCATTGCCCTGGCCGCCGGGCGCCGCGTGGAGATCCAGGATGAGGTAGAGGCCGTTGGCTTTGCACCAGGCCAGGAGCTCGTCGGTCATGGCAAAGCCTTTTTCGAGCCAGGTGTCCTGCCCTTTCACCGGTTCCTGATCTGCAGGCAGGGTGTAAAGATTGAAATGCATGGGCAGGCGGACAGAATTGAAGCCCCATTTCTTCAGCGCATCGATATCCGCGCGGGTGGTATGGTTCGCCAGCCAAAGATTATAAAATTCAGCCGTGCGCTCCGGCCCCACCAATTCCTGGATGCGCTCGCGGATGCGGTATTGCTGGCCTTCCTTATAAACTTTCAGCATATACCCTTCCTGCAACATCCAGCCACCCAGGCCGAAACCCCTCAGCAGCACGTTCTCCCCTTCCGAATTGACGATCCTGGCGCCCGATCTTTTGAGAAACCCCTGGGCCAGGACGCAATAGCCCGTCAATACGAGCCAGCATGATAAGACAAACGTTTTCATACGATAACATGGAATGATTGATCCGTCAAATTAACCAAATGTTTCCCCTCCCGCAACACTCCCCGCTCCTTTTGTTCCAATTCCGGAAATTCTGTCCGATATCGAACGCTTTTTAGCATTCAGTATTTTACACCTGGTTGAAAATGAATGCATTCCGTTTGGCATCCGGATTGGAAAGAGAATGTCAAATTTTTCAAATTACCCTATGGACAGATCGCTGCCTCCATCTTTCACACAACTCCGCCGGCGCAAACGCTGGATCATCGCCGTGGCGGTCACCGCGTTTATCGTTGTCGCCATTTTGCTGGTGCGCATGTTCTTCCATGCTTCCATCAGCCGCGCCGCCATCCTTACCGGCCAAACCGGCACCGGCGATATCGAAAACACGCTGACCGCCTCCGGCGAAGTATTGCCGGAGTTCGAAGCCGTGATTGCCAGTCCTGTGAGCGCTTCCATCCTTGAAGTATCGATTGCCGCCGGCGCCACGGTGCAAGCCGGTCAGCCGCTGCTCAAACTCGACAAGGCCGCCGTGGAATCAGAATACGAAAGAGGCAAATTCCAGCTGGAACAAAGCCGCAACAACATCCGCAAGCTGCGCCTGCAGCTCGACAAAAGTTACTTCGACCTGCAAACCGGCAACAACATCAAGCAGCTGCGCATCCAGGCGCTGCAGGCCGATGTCGAAAACGCCCGGCGGCTTTTCAAGGCGGGCGGCGGCACCCGTGAAAGCGTGGAGCAGGCCGAAACCAATCTCCGCGTAGCGCAGCACGAAAAAGCACAACTGGAATACGAGATAAAAAACAAACAGGAAGCCATGCAGGTGGAAATGCGGGAATCCGAGCTGGAATCCGCCATCCAGGGGCAGGCGCTGAGTGAGCTGCAACGGAAGCTCGACCGCGCCGGCATCGTGGCGCCCCGCGGCGGGGTGATCACCTGGGTGAACCGTAACATCGGCGCTACCGTGCGAGAGGGAGAGCCGCTGGTACGGATCGCGGACCTGCAAAGTTTCAAGGTGACGGGCACCATTGCCGACAACTATTCCGACAAGCTGCAGGCCGGGATGCCCGTCATCATCCGCATCCAGGATTCCACCATCCGCGGGCGCGTGCAAACCATCCACCCGGCGGTGCAGAACAACACCGTCACATTCGACATCCGCCTCGACGAGCAGCATCACGCTTCCCTCCGCCCCAACCTGAAAGTGGACGTGTATCCCGTTACCGCGTCCGGGCATGGCGTGGTGCGCGCGCCGAACGG
>NZ_CALNBI010000359.1 GCF_937874145.1 uncultured Chitinophaga sp.
AATATCCGCGAGCTGGAACACCTGGTCGAACGCAGCATGCTGCTGAACCGGGGGCCGCTGATCGAAGAAATCATGCTGCCCGGCTTCCGCCAACCGGAATTCATGCCCATTTCCGCCGCACCGGCAGACAACCGGGTGAAGACCATCAATGAAAACGAGCGCGATCACATCCTGAGTGTCCTCAAAAAATGCAATGGCCGCGTATGGGGCGCCGGAGGGGCTGCGGAACTCCTGCAAATCCCGCCCACAACGCTCCATTCGAAAATGAAAAAACTCGGCATTCGGAAGGAACACATCAGCTAATCCGTGAAAAGTACAATTCTGACCGGCATATGCACAATGTCGCGGATGATTAAAAGCATATTTTTGCAACATGGTTTCAAATAGCAGCAATTCATATGAGGTGGCCATCGTCGGTGGCGCCACGGCCGGGCTCAGTGCCGCGCTCACTTTGGGACGCACGCTCCGCCGCACCATCGTGCTCGATGGCGGCGAGCCGCGCAACAAGCCCGCCGCCCATGCACATAACTTCTTCACGCGCGACAACACGCCGCCGTCTGAATTACTCCGTATCGCCAGGGAACAATTGCAGCCATACGATACGGTGCACCTCCGCCAGGCTTTCGTGACAACTGCCGCAAAAGAAGGCAACGGATTTGTACTCGGTACCGAATCCGGTGAACAGTTCTTCGCCCAAAAATTAATCCTCACCACCGGGGTAAATGACGACCTCGCGCCTATCCCGGGATTAGCGGGGCTATGGGGTGACCGCGTCATCCATTGCCCGTATTGCCACGGTTACGAAGTGCGCCGTTTACCGGTTTGCGTGATCGCCAACGGCGAAGCAGCGGAACATTACGCCGTTACGCTGTCCAACTGGCATAGCGGCATCACCTTCCTCACCAACGGCGAAAACCGGATCAGTACTGAGATGCAGGAAAAATTTAAAGAGAAAGGATACAAGGTCAACACTTCCCCCATCGCTTCGCTGGAGCGCAGCGGCCAGGGCGTCGCCATCCAGCTGGAAAACGGGGAACTGCTGGAAACGGGTGCCGTGTACTACCGGCCCGAAAAGGTGCTGTTCAGGAACTCCCTGGCAGAACAATTGGGGTGTGAAATAAGCCCTGAAGGTGTGGTGACCGTGAACGCTGTATATGAAACCACCGTACCGGGCGTGTTTGCAGCCGGCGACCTCACCCATCCCGGGTTGCATCAATTGTACATGGCAGCGGCGGGAGGACATCTCGCGGGCACGAATGCCAACCGCATCCTCACACAGGAAGCCTGGTAATCAAGGCGTGGCGGCAAGCTTATGAATATCGCGCACTTCTATGACTTTGGAACTGTACCCGTTACGGGAAACGGCTATCATGGCCTTTCCCAGCTCCTGCAGCGAACTCGCGAAACCGGGGAAAAGGGTACGGAAGAAAGGATACATCCAGCCGAGATACCTGTAAGCTTTTAACAGGTGCCGCTGGCCCGGCGAAGCTTTCAGCAAACCGGGGCGGAATGCGAATACGGCACGGAAAGGCAGCTTCATAAGATCGTTTTCCGTTTTCCCCTTCACGCGCGCCCACATCACACGGCCACGCTCCGAGCGGTCGGTCCCGGAGCCGGAAACGTAACAAAAAGCGATATCGCGGTTACGTTCTGCGAGCGTTTCGGCAAAGTGCATGGTGAGCACGTACGTCTGCCGGTAATATTCCGGCTCGCTCTTCCCGACGGAAGTAACACCCAGGCAAAAGAAACAGGCGTTGTACCCGGTCAGCTGGTCGGCGATAGGCCGTATGTTGAAGAAATTTTCGTGGATGATTTCCTGCAGTTTGGGATGCGTATAACCCGAAGAGCGGCGATTGATGATCAGCACCTTTTCTACAAGTGGATTTTCAAGGCATTCGAGCAGAACGCCCTCTCCCACCATTCCGGTGGCGCCAGTCAGTATGACGTTGAGGGTTTCAGGCATGAGGGGTAGGATTTTAACCGAATGTAACACAATTCACCCTAACTACCGCAGCTGCCGGCGACCAGCCATCAGTATCAGCAACGACAATACCGCCGGAATAGCCATCCAGAGCGCCATTGGGAACGCCGTGTTTTCTTTGAACAGGCTCACGAAAACAGATGCCAGCGCACCGGCCCCCATCTGCAAAGCGCCCATCAAAGCCGAAGCCGTTCCCGCGCTTTTAGCAAACGGCGCAAGGCAAAGCGCCGCGGTATTGGGGTTCACGAAACCCAGGCAACATAACATCACCGTCAACACGGCAATCGTTCCGCCAAGGCCCAGCCACTCCAGTTTCGCACCGGCTACGAATACAATCCCGGCAACGGCCATCACCGTCAACGCCACCGGCAGTATCTGTTCGCTCCGGAAACGCTTCAACAACAATGTATTCACCTGGCTGGAACCGATAAAGCCCACACTCAGCGCCGCAAACACCCATCCATACGCTTTATCCGACAAATGGAATACCTGCATGAAGACCTTCGGCGAGCCGGAAACATACGTGAACAACGCGGAGAAGGATACCGCGCCCGTCAAGGCATAGGTGTAAAATTGCGGCACCGTCCACACCGACCAGAAATTGCGTATAATCGACGCCGGCATCAGCGATAACGTCGTATCCGGCCTGAAGCTATCGGGCAGCCACAGGATGCAGGCCAGCAGCATAAGCGCGCCCATACCGGCCAGGATCGTGAATACCGAATGCCAGCCGATGGAGCTGGTCACATAGCCGCCTACGGTAGGGGCCACCATCGGTGAGGCTCCCACTACCAGCATCAGCAACGCAAATACCTTCGCGTTTTCATGGACGGGAAACAGATCGCGGACCATCGCCATCGCCGCCACCGTAGCAGCGCAGGAGCCCACCGCCTGGAAAAAGCGCAGGAAAATCAGGCTGTCGAGCGAAGTCGAAAACACACATCCGGCAGACGTGGCGATGTAGAGCAGCAAACCGATGTACAAAGGCTTCTTTCTCCCAAACCGGTCCAGCAGCGGGCCATACAGCAATTGCCCTACGCAAATCCCCACAAAATAGCTGGACAGCGTCAGGCCCACCTGTTCCACATCCACCCCAAGATCTTCCGCAATGGCAGGGAAGCCGGGCAGGTACATGTCGATCGTAAAGGGACCGAGCGCAGTGAGGCTTCCCAGGATGAGAATCAATGATAAATAAGTCGAACGTTTCAAAGCAGGAACCGAATAAATGGCCGGGCAGACCAGGATCGCCGGTCGGCACAACACATGATTACACAATAAATTTCAATGCAGATTGTGAGGAGAATGCCCCGCAAAGATAGGAAAAGTTTTAACTACGCAATATCCCCATTTCCAGCCCCCTCAGCTCCGCAAGCCCTTTCAACCGGCCGATGGCGCTGTACCCGGGATAGGTCTGTTTGGCGAGGTCGTCCAGCATCTGGTGGCCATGGTCGGGGCGCATGGGCAGCTGTACATTGCGGCGGCGCATCGTTGCCGTGAGGGCGCGCACCACGGCGTACATGTCCACGTCGCCGTTGAGGTGGTCCGCTTCGTAGAAATCACCGTTTTGGTGGCGGCGGATATTGCGGAGATGGATGAAGTGAATCCGGTCGCCCATCCTTTCGATGATCCCCGTCAGGTCGTTATCGGGCCGCACGCCGAGGGAGCCCGTGCAGAAGCAAAGCCCGTTAGCCGCACCCGGCGCCGCGTCCAGGATGGCCCGCAGCTGCGTTTCAGTGCTCACGATGCGCGGGAGGCCCAGCAAGGGATACGGCGGATCGTCGGGGTGGATGGCGAGCCGGATGCCCAGAGATTCCGCCACGGGACCGATCTCGCGGAGGAAATGAAACAGGTGAGATTGCAACGTGGAGGCGTCGATATCGGCGTATTGCGCCAGCGCCTCCAACACACCGTCGCGGGTGAAACGTTCTTCGCTGCCGGGCAGGCCCAGCAAGGCGTTATGGAAAAGCGTTTCGCGCTGGGAAGGTGTCAGTGTTTTCAGTTTTGTTTCGGCAAGATGGATTTCTTCGGGACTGTAATCCGCCTCCGCACCGGGGCGCCTGAGCAGGAACAGGTCGAATGCGATGAAGGCCGCCCGGTCGTAGTAAAGCGCGCGGGCGCCGGTGGGCAATTCATAACTGACGTCGGTCCGCATCCAGTCCATCACCGGCATGAAATTATACGTGACCGTCTGCACCCCGCACCGGGCAAGGTTTTGCAGGCTGTCATTATAATTGGAGATATAACGCCGGAAATCCCCGGAAGATTTTTTAATGTCTTCATGAACCGGCAGGCTTTCCACTACCGACCAGCGCATGCCTTCCGCTTCGATGCGCGCCTTTCTCTTTTCGATTTCGCCGATCGTCCAGGTTTCGCCCACGGGGATGTGGTGAAGGGCGGTCACAACGCCGGAGCACCCGGCTTGTCGGATATCGCGCAGGCTCACGGGGTCGTTGGGCCCGAACCAGCGCATCGTTTGTTCCATCGGCATGCAAGTGGAATTTTAAGCGGAATCAAATTGGAGAATTCTGCCTGAAAATCCAAACCGGATATGCATTTCCGGCTTCGAAAACGTTTGAAACTGATGGAAGTGACATGAAACCGTCGGCCCGCGTGAGCGCCGCGAGGTCGCCGGAGCCCTGGTGCGGGATGGGCAGGGCCTGCAAAACGGCTTCGCGGGAGATGTACAATTTGACGGGAATGAAATATTCCAGCGGCCGGGCGAACGTCAGCGTTTCCGAAAGCCTTGCCATTACGGGCTCCCGGTCGGGCAAGCCCAGGCAAACTTCCAGCCAGGGCCTGATATAACGGGCGTAATTGGTCATAACCGACTGCGGATTCCCCGGCAGTGCAAACACCACCGGCCCGCCCGGCAACCTGCCGAACAGGATGCGCTTTCCCGGCTTCTGCCCCACCCCGTCCACGATCTTTTCCATCCCGGCTTCGGCCAATACTTCGGGCAGGTGGTTAAACCGCCCGTCGCCCACCGCGCCGGTGCAGATCATCACATCGCAGCGATGGAGCAGCGGCAGCAATTCGTCGGCCATGCGGGGCTTTTCGTCGGCCAGGTGCACGATATCGGTTGGGATCCCCAGTTCCTGCAAACCCGCCGCCAGGCTATGCACGTTCGACAGCCGGACCTGGTGGGGCTCGGGCGTTTCCCTTACTTCCACCAGTTCGTTCCCCGTGGCCACGAGCAAAACTCTTGGCAAGGCGCTCACTTTCACTTCGGCTTTGCCCGTACCCGCCAGCACACCGATTTCCGCCGGCCCGATCCTGACGCCCGGTTCCAGCAGGGGCTTGCCGGCATGTGCATCTGTGCCTTTGCGGTGGATGTGCTGCCCCTGGCGGATGTCGCCCGCCACCGTAAACCTCCGGAACCCTTCGTGCTCGGCCACTTCCAGCTGGTCGAACGGAACGACGGCATCAGTGAGGTCGGGCAGAACGGAGCCGCGCATCACTTCTATGCCGTCGGCCAGGTTGGCCAGCTGCTGGCGCGGCATCCCCGCCGCCTGGATGCCCCCGGAGCCGAATACCCGCTGCCCGCGGCCGTAGCTTTCGAATGCGATGGCGAGGCCGTTGACGGTCACACGGTCGTAAGGCGGCAGGGGCCTGTCGGCATGCACGGTTTCGCGGAGGATGCGCCCTTCCGCGGCTTCGAGTAATACGGTTGTAACGCCGAAACCCGCTGCGGCGCGCAACATGGCGGTATAAGCTTCCGATACGGTCATCATAACATTGGGTTTTGCTTCCCTAAATTATTCAATTGCGGGCAATGCATCAAATCGCCGCAGCCCAACAATTGCGCGAACGGCATTGTTTTATCAACATGCAAAGCATCCTCCTGATCGAAAAGAAAGACAAAAAACGCAGCAGCCTCGCCCCTTTGCTCCAAACCGCCGGGTACGGCGCGGAAGCGGTTACCGACGGCGCGGAAGGCATCCAAATCATGCGAAAACAAACACCCGATCTCGTGGTCTGCGACATGGACGTAAAAGGGGCCGACGGGCTGGGGGTGCTCCACGTGATGCAGCAGGAAGGGCCGCTGCAATTGGTGCCTTTCATTTTGCTCATGGACGAATGGGACCCGCGCCGGTACCGCGAAGCTATGCAGCTGGGGGCCGATGATGTGATCGTGCGCCCGTTTTCCGGCGCGGAATTGCTGCAGACGATCGCCGTACGCCTCGAAAAGCGGCATCTCCTCCTGCAAAACGCCGCCGCCATCGATCCGGTGGACGAATCCGATTTCCGCAACGTCATCCGCACGTTCATCACCGACCGCAATACCGTCCGCCTTGCGCCGCACGAAGTGATTTATCGCGAAGGCGAAACGCCGCGATACATGTTTTACATCCTCTCCGGGAAAGTAAAAACGGTAAAAACGCATGAAGACGGGAAAGACCTGCTGATCAGCCTGTACACGAAAGGCGATTTCTTCGGATATATCGCTTTGCTGGAAGAAGAACGCTACAAAGCCACGGCCCTCGCGATGGATGAAACGGAACTGGCACTGATACCGAGGACAGATGCGGAAGAGATGCTGTCGCGCGTGCCGCTCATTTTCCAGAAATTCGTGCGCATGCTGGCGCGCAACCTCACGGAAAAGGAGAACCGGCTCGTGGGCATCGCGTACGATACGTTGCGCAAAAAAGTGGCCAGCGCGTTGGTGCATTTGCGGAACAAATATCACCAGGGCACTGGCCAGTATAAGGTTAACATCGCCAGGGATGAACTGGCCTCTCTTGCCGGAACCGCCACGGAATCACTCATCCGCACGCTCGGCGAGTTCAAGCAGGAAAAACTGATCGCCATCAAAGGGCCTGTCATCACCCTGCTGGAGCCGGGCCGGCTGGAAGGCATCGCCTTCCATTAATCATAAAACTTATGCGGTTACCCGTGAAGCAACCTCATCCCTGTCCGTCATATTTCCATACTGATCTTCTTACTTCGGTTACTTCGCCGGGACCTGGTTTTTCCGGATTAAAACCGCCCCCGGGAGCGGAGGCGGCTATCTGGTTGTATGAAGCGGGTATTATGTTCGCATCAAATTCATATTGCAAATGTAGAAACGGCCCGATATGTGATGAATGATACGCGTCAGGCGTGAACTGATAGTGGTCAGACGGGCCGGGGGCCTGTGCCACTGAATCCACGATCCGAACATTGTACGGGCGCTGTTTGTTATAGTAGCTTTACAGCGCCTGAAAAACCCTTTCAACATGAAAAAGTACGATGCCATCATTATCGGGGCCGGACAGGCAGGAACCCCGCTGGCGCGGAAGCTGGCCGGAGCAGGCTGGAAAACCGCGCTGATAGAGAAACGCCGGATCGGCGGCACCTGTGTCAACGACGGATGTACGCCCACCAAAACCATGATCGGCGCCGCACGCGTCGCTTACATCGCCGGATGCGCCGAACAGTTCGGTATCCCGGCAGATCTTTCGCAATTACGATTATCGAAGGTAAAAGCGCGGAAAGACAAGATCGTGCAGCAATCCATAGACAGCCTCACCAAATCGATCACCTCCACCGAAAATCTCGATTATATCGAAGGGAAAGCCGTGTTCAGCGGGATGAAAACCATCGAAGTGAACGGTGAAAGCCTCCAGGCGGAGCATATCTT
>NZ_CALNBI010000360.1 GCF_937874145.1 uncultured Chitinophaga sp.
ATACAGCGGGTTGGCGATACGTGCGGGAACAAGGCCGTTGCTGCCATCGTACCCATATGCGCTGTTGGAAGATGCCCAGCTGGCAAGATAATCGTAGTAACCGATATTATCGCTGCCCACGGAACCGTAGCTGCCGCGGAGCTTACCATGTGTGAGCCAGGTGAACTGCTTCATCCAGTTTTCGTCGGAAAATACCCATGCCGCGCCTACGGCGCCGAAATTACCCCAGCGGTTATCCGGACCGAAGCGGGTGGAACCGTCGCGGCGGAAGCTCGCATTCACGATATACTTGCCTTCCCAGTTATATGTAACGCGACCGAACACTGAGTTGTAGCGGTACATATAATAGGTGAGGTTGGTATTGCGAACAGATGCGGAATCGGGAATATGCAGGAAATCATCGCTCGAGAACTTACTTGCGTCGGTACGTTGACCGTCGCGCACATTCTCCTGCCAGCTGGCGCCGGCCATCACGGTAAGCTCACCTTTCGCGATGGTACGCTTATATTCAAGCTGCGGTTCAACGATCCAGGAATGCGCTTTCATTTCTCCATAGCTGGCCTGGCTGCCGGTAGAAGTTACCGGGTTGAGGGTTTTATTCGGGACAAGCGACTGCTGATCCATCGTGTTATGCGTATAACCGCCTGTTACCTTCGCGGTCAATCCGTCGATGATCCTGTAACGGATCTCTCCATTCGTCAGCAGGTTACGGGTTTTGGATTCGTATCCGCGACCCAGCGGAGCAATGGGATTCTGGTCGTTGGCGAACCAGTAATAATTACCATTGCCATCGAACTCTGGATAGTTAGGCGCGAGATTGTATACATAAGACATATCGCTGGACAGGGAATTGTTTTTCTCCCCGCTGTAGCTGGCAGAAGCCCTGAATCCGAAACGATTGTTTTTACTGTTATGGTCGAGGCTGAAATGGCCGGTTCCGCGGTTATATGCGAGATCGTTGGGCAGTACGGTGCCTTCTTTTCTCCAGGTGCCGCTTGCCATGTAGCGGGTTTGCGCATTACCGCCGGAGATGGATAGCTGCGCTTCCGTTTGTTTTGCAGTGTTGCCTATCAGGCGTTTCTGCCAGTCGTTATTATCCGTCTGGCTCCAGGTAAGGAGGTCCGGCGCATTTTCGGTGTTGGGCACGATCCTGGGATCGATGAGGACGTCACTGGCAAATGCTTCTTTGCGCATTTCGAGGAATTCGGATGTGCTGAGCATCGGCATGCGGTTTACCACCTTGCTGCCGCCGCTATATACATTGGCGTTGATCCTCATTTTGCCGGTCTTCCCTTTTTTGGTGGTGATCATTACTACGCCATTGGCTGCGCGCGAACCGTATATCGCGGTAGCATCCGCGTCCTTCAACACGTCGATCCTTTCGATATCGGCCGGATTGATCGCCGCGAGCGGGCTTTGGTTACCGCCCGCTACAGGAATGCTCGTGTTCATCGGCGCATCCAAATAAGGCACCCCGTCGATCACATACAGCGGACCGTTGGCCTGCAGCAGCGAGTTCTGGCCGCGGAGGGTCACGTTGAACGTAGTGCCGGGCAGGCCGCTGTTGGAAGTGATGAACAACCCGGGAACGCGGCCCTGCATGGCGGCGAGCGGGTCGGTAACAGGACTGGTGGAAAGGTCTTTGCTTCTAACGGAAGACACGGAACCGGTGAGGCTCTTGCGCACGGCGGAGCCATAGCCGATCACCACCGCTTCGTCGAGCGCGCTGATATTCGGTTTGAGGCGGATGCTGAGCGCGCCGGCGCCTACGGTCACTTCCTGCGCTTCGTAGCCGATGTAGCTGATCACCAGCACATCGCCGGGTTCGGCGTTCAGTTTGAATTTACCGTCCACATCCGTGGCCGTCCCGATCTGGGAGCCCTTGATGCGGATGGTGACCCCGGGCAGCGGGGTGCCGTCGGTCCCGGTTATGGTGCCCGTTACCTCCTGTCTGGCTTCTTTGGCGGAAGGAGCAGCAGCGGTTTGTGTTTTGGGTTTGATGAAAATCGTCTTGTCCTTCACGGAGTAATCCAGCGGCTGGTTTTTAAAAACTTCCAGCAGGAAAGATTCCAACGGTTGGTTGCTGGCCTGGATGGTTACCTTGCTTGCATTGCGCAACAGCTCCCTGTCATAAAAAAACAGGTACCCCGTTTGCCGCTTTACGGCACTGAACACTTCTTCCAGCGAGGCGTTCCGCAGTTTGACGGAAACATGCTGGGCATAGGTGGAAGCCGACACGTTCAGGCAGGCCGCCAGGATAAGAAATGCTGTCAATCTCATGATACGTCTGAGTTTGGTTGAGCGCGGCCCCTTTAAAAAACAGGGGCGGGCATGATCGGTCAATTGCATAGATTTGCATTGTCTGGTTAATAGTAATTCGATTCCTTGCTAAAATGCCTGACATTCGCCGGGGGTGGGTCCAATCACCTCCGGTTTCTGTTTTTTTATAATGGTTGTATGATGATTTTCGATCCTTCTATGGTAAATGTCATCCCTGATACCCGCAGCCCTTCCAGCACATCCTGCAAAGGCAGGTTCCGTTGAATCTCGCCGTCGAACCGGCGGTCGGGCACTTTCCCCCTGAATTCAACCTCCACGTCGTACCAGCGCTGTAATTGCCGCATCACGGCGGTGACGCCCGCATTCCGGAAGTAAAACACTTCGTGCCTCCAGGCCAGGGCTTCTTCCATATCCGGCCGCGTTTCCACAACCGGCGCCCCATCCGCAATGGCCGCCTGCTGGCCGGGCTGGAGTTTCTCAGTTTTGCCTCCCGCCGTCACCGCAACAGACCCGCTCACCAGGGTGGCGCGGATAACCGGTTCATCGGTATAGGCGTTGATGTTAAACTCCGTTCCCAGCACGGCCACTTCCGCCTTTCCGTCCACGGCCACCCTGAAAGGCTTCGCCGCATCCGGCCGTACATCGAAGTATGCCTCGCCTGTCAGTTCCACTTTCCGTTCTCCCGGCCCGAAGGCCAGCGGGAACCGCAGGGATGATCCGGCATTCAGCCATACCTGCGACCCGTCGGCCAGCGAGATGCGGAACTGTCCGCCCCTCGGCGTCCGGAGGGTATTGTATTGCAGCTCGCCTGCCTGGCCGCCCGGCTGGTACACCAGCGATCCCCCTTGCTGGGAGGCCGTGGCGCCCTGCTGCGCGAAGGTCTGGTTGCCTGCCCTGTCCAGCGGGATGGTGGTGCCATCCGCGAGCGTGAGCACCGCCTTGCTGGTAGCCGGCAGGATCGTTTGCTGCACGGCGGCGGCAGTCTTTTGGGGTTCCCGCCCCGGCTTCCAGAGCCAGAGCCCCGCCGCGGCGGCCACGGTTATGGCTGCGGCGGCCCACCAGCGGTAAGGCATGCGCTTCACTTTCTCTTCACCTGTTTCCGCCGGGGCGGGAAAGTGTTTTTCAGCGAACCGTTGCCAGGCCGCGCTTTCGTCCGGCGCCCCGTACTTCACCAGCCGGGATTGCAGGGCCGGAGCGTCGGTCATGCGGTTATAAAAGTCCTGGTGCTGCGGGTCGGCGGCCAGCCATTCCTGCAGCTCCCGGGCCTCGGGCTCGTTCAGTTCGCCCCGAAGCTCCTTCAGGATCAATTCGGCGGCTCGTTGTATCAGTTGTGGGTCCAACATCAATTATTTTATATGGATTACTATAGAAACAACGGGTTTGTTATTTCGATGACAAGATTTCCAGGTTTTTTTTGAAACTTTTTTATTTCAGGCCTGAAAAATGGTTCCCTGCCGCTAAGTTCCGGGGTCGGCAAAGCCAGGCAAAAGAAGGGGTCAGCTACCCATCCTACTCATAAGCTACCTGCGGGCTATTTTGTATGAGGGTAAGATACCAGTTGATATGGGATTACCCTCCTTCATACCCGGCGTCAGGATTTTACTTCTCCGGTTAAAATATCCCGGAACTTCATTCGTCCTCAAAAACAACCGTTCTATTACGGCCATCCGCAACTCCCCATGAAAAGATTATTTAAAATATTGAAACGCATGATGATAGTGCTGATCGTACTGGTGGCCCTCCTGGGCATCACCACTTATATTTTTATGAAACGCCCCCAGTTCGGGGCGCTCCCCGAAGGCACCCGCCTCGCCGCCATCCAAAGTTCGCCGCATTTTAAAGACGGGCGCTTCCGGAACCGGGTCGAAATGCCCATCATCACCGCCGGGTACTCCATGACCGGGGAAATCTACAAACCCCTCTTCCGCAGCTTCCCCGACCGCGAGCCGGTAAACCCGCTGCCCTCCGTTAAAACCGACCTCCTCGCCGCCCCGCGCGACAGCGATATGATCGTTTGGTTCGGGCACTCATCCTTCTACCTCCAGCTCGGCGGCGTCCGCTTCCTGGCCGACCCGATCTTCAGCGGCAAAGCTTCGCCCCTGCCCGGCGGGGTCCGCGCTTACAAAGGCTCTGATATTTATACGGCCGCGGATATCCCCGAGATCGACTACATGCTCCTGTCACACGACCATTACGACCACCTGGATTATGAAACGGCCGTGGCGCTGAAAGACAAGGTGAAGCAACCCGAACAGATTATTGAAAAAGACTGGGACCAGCAGCTGGAGATCCAGCCCGGTTTCACGCTCTTCACCGCCTCCACCCACCACGATTCAGGACGTGGATTCACGCGGGGGCAAAGCCTCTGGCTCAGCTTTTACCTCCGCGCCCCGCATATGAGCGTGTATTACAGCGGCGACGGCGGTTACGACGAACGTTTCAGGAAGATTTTCGAACAATACGGCGCGCCCGACTGGGCCATCATGGAATGCGGCCAGTACAACGAAGCCTGGCGCTCGGTACATGAACTGCCGGAAGAAGTAGCTAAAGCCACGGAGGAGCTGCAGGCCCGCAACCTGCTGACGGTCCATCATTCCAAGTTCACACTCGCCCAGCATCCCTGGTACGAGCCCCTGGAAAAAATTACCGCTTACTCCGAAAACAAACCTTACCGGCTGGCAACGCCCATGATCGGCGAAACCGTTCGGTTAAACGATAACTCCCAACAATTTGCACAATGGTGGAAAAACATTCGATAATACCCTCAGTGGATGTGGCCGGTGAAAGCCAGCCAGGCGTAAAATACGGGCAGGAGGTTGCGCTTGAGCAGCCCGGCGCGGATCAGTTTGAGGGCGCGCAGCTTCTGGGTGCGGACAGTGTTGTAGGAAATGGACAGCGCCCCGGCAATCTCCTCGTTCTTTTTCCCCTCCAGGTAGCTCATCCGGAAGATGCGCCGGCATTGGGCGGGGAGCTCGTCGATCTCGCGGTAGAGGCTGGCGATGATCTCCGTTTCAGCGAGCCGCGGGTCAAAAGCACCCAGGTCGGGAAGGGTATCGCCGGCAAGATAGGCATAGTCTCGATCGCGCGATTGTTGCCGTTCCTTTAATTTGAGATGATTGAGGCATGCGTTGCGGACGGATACGTACAACCACGACCGGAGCGCCGCGGCATTGGGGAACTCGGGCCTTTTATCCCAGAGTCGGGAAAATACTTCCTGGATAAGGTCTTCCGCCTCCTGCCAGTCGTCTACGATCGTTCCGGCATAATAGCAGAGCGCCTTGTAATGCTGCTGAAATATCTCCCTGAAAGCATCCTGATCTCCCAGGGCTACCTTGCCCAGCCATTCCTTTTCCGTATTTCTGTCTTCAGACAATTAACTCCCTCAGTTGTTTAGTTCCGGTTCCAAACCTTAAAAATACCAAAAAGCGGCGTTTTTACCCAAAGAAAAGGGCAACCGTTGTGGCTGCCCTTCCTTGTTCTATCCGTAAAAATTTACTTGGTGATGATCTTGTCCAGCGTTTCCTGCGCCAGCGGATGGTAATTGCCACGGTATTTTCCGTAGATGGAACGGGCCATCACCGCGTTCTCCGGCGATTTCATCATCTCCGTATACAACGGCGTGAGGAATTTGCGGCGCCCCACCGTACTGAGGAACTTATCCATACTGGCAAATGCCGGTTTATATCCCGCCGCTACAGACATGATGAACCACTGGTTCGCCACTTCGCTGTTGCCGGTGGCAGTGAAACCGAAGGCCTTGTCCAATTGCTGCATCTGCGCTGGCTGCAACGGCTTCGGCATCTTCCGGAGGAAATGCAGCCATTCGTGGGAAGTCCATCCTGTGGTTTGCAAAGCAATTTCCCCTTTCAGGAACTTCTCCCGCTCCGCGTCCACTTTCTCAAAACGCACCTGCGGCACACGCGGACAATTATCCGGTATACCCGGTCCATACACCCACTCTTTCACGCGGATCTTCGCCGCCAGCGCGGTGTCGCCCTGCAGCAGCTCATTGTTGAAATATTCCAGGAATTGTTCGGTAGACATGGTTTTGAAAGCATGCCCGTTGAAATACCGGTACAGGAAGGTATCGATCTTGTCGCGGCCCACTGTTTCCTCGACCCTGCGCAGGAAATGCGCGCCTTTCTCATACGCGATATCAGTCAGCCCGTCCTCCGCGCTGCGCCCTTTGAGATCGAGCTTCAGCCAGGTATCGCGGTTGTCTTTTCCGATGCTTTCCACGGTTTCCTCCAGGTCCTGGTACCCCAGTTCCCACAACATATCCGCATAATCCGCGCCCATCATGGCTTCCATGATCCTGCGCTCGAAATACACGGTAAAGCCTTCGTTCAGCCAGAAGTCCTCCCAGGTGGCGTTGGTCACCAGGTTGCCGCTCCAGCTATGCGCCAGCTCATGCGCGATGAGCGACACCAGCGAGCGGTCGCCCGCAATAATGGTAGGCGTGGCAAACGTCAGCCTGGGGTTTTCCATGCCGCCCAGCGGGAAGCCGGGAGGCAGCACCAGCACGTCGTATACGCCCCAGCGGTAGGGACCGTACAGTCCTTCGGCCGTTGTCACCATTTTTCCCACTTCAGCGAATTCGTTATGCGCTTTATCGAGCATGGCGGGCTCTGCGTATACACCGGTGCGCCCGTCGATGGCGCGATAGGCTACGTCGCCGGCCGCGAGGGCCATGAGGTAGGCGGGAACGGGCTGGTCCATGCGGAAGTGATACACCCCGCTATCATTTGCCTGGCGCGGATTTTCGGCGCTCATCAGGGCCACGAGGCCCTTGGGAACGCTCACGCGGGCGGCGTAGGTGAAGCGGATACCGGGACCGTCGGGCCCGGGGATCCAGGTGCGTGCGTAGGTCGGCTCCGACTGGGTATAGAGGAACGGTTGTTTTTTACCGAGCGTTTGCGCGGGCTCCAGCCATTGCAGGGCGGTGGCTCCGGGCGCTGTTTTATACCAGATCCGCACGAGCGAATCGTCTTTCTCCACGGGGATGTTCAGCCGGCTGCCGAGGAAAGCCACGGCGGAATCCAGTGTATGCGGCACCGTACGGCCGTTGGCGGTAACGCTGTCGATCGTAAGGCCGTCGGTATCGAGGCGCAGCACGGAAAGGGATTGGGGATTGGCGAAGCGCCAGGCGGCGGAGCCTTCGATCCGGTGCGTGGCAAAGTCGACCCGGATATCGAGATCGAGGTGGCTGACCTGGATGCTGTCTGCATTGGACAGCGTGTGCAGGTCCTTTGCAGTGGCGGAGTTCGTGGTTTCCTTCCGGCTTTCCGGGGATTGGCAGGCGGCGGCGAGGAGCGCCCCTGCCA
>NZ_CALNBI010000361.1 GCF_937874145.1 uncultured Chitinophaga sp.
AGTGCTACAAAGGACAAAATGAAAAACACAGATAACTTTCTTGAAATATCGTTGGGTAGGGTCTTAAGCTGTACTGTGTCGGATCGCAAACAATCTGTTGGCCTGTGTCTTAAAACGAAAGTAATGCACTAAAAAATAACGGCAAAAAAAACTTGGCCACAAAAACCGTGAGATTGCTGCATTTTTACCGCATAGAAATACTGCCCGGCAGTATCCCGTGTACTTTCTGGAAAGCGCGCGAGAAACTACTAGTCTTTGAGTAGCCCAGGGTAATGGCTACTACCTTTGTGGGTACGCCCTGTACCAGCATGATCCGTGCATGTTGCATGGAACTCTTTAGGAAGTAGTTGTAAATACTGGTGCCAAAAAGTTGCTTGAATCCTTTAGTGAGTTTGCTTTCTTTCATACCGAATTTTTTCACCAGTTCGGCAATTTTCATACGGGGCTGTAGATTGGAGTCGATGAATTTTCGAATAGCGTGTAGGGTTATTTCGTCTTGGTATGTCAGGAACATTGACTTAAGCTTTACGGGTTATACATACCACTAAAATAAGAAAATTGTCCTTTTTACTCGAAGGCTAGGGTTAATCGCACAGATACCGCAGTCAGCGGTTACAAAACAAAGAGGGGCTGCTTATAAAACAGCCCCTCTCCTTCTTTATTGTCTGATTTCCCCCAGGCTTATTCAAACTTCAACTTCACGATCCGGTTGGCCGTCCGGCTGTCGAACGTATCGAAGTTGCCGACCAGGATCACCGCATTCTCTCCCGGAACATTCATCATTTCCATCACCGTACCGTCGTCGGATGCAGTTGCATAGCGCAGGCCGCCGATGGCGTTGTACGTTTGGTGGACAGAACCGTCCGGGTTAAGCGCGATGAAGTTATTGCGCGACAGGCTGGCGAACTTCCGGAAAGTGCCCGTAAGTAGGATAACCCCGTTGGGCAGAACCCCGATCTGGTCGATCTTGGTACCGTCGGGGCCCGCGCCTACGCTGAACCCGGGGTCCACCGCGCCATCGGGCAGCAGGCGGGTCACGCGGTTGGCGAGCTGGCCGTTAAACCGGTTGAAGCCGCCCGCCACGATGATCTTTCCATCTGCCTGCACGAACAGGTCATAAATGAGCAGATCCGCGCCGGATCCAGGCTGGAACGAATTATCCAGGGTACCGTCGGCGTTGAGGCGCGCGATGCGCGGTGCGGGCTGCCCTTTGTAAGTGGTGAAGTTGCCCGCGATGAGGATCTTGCCGTCGGGCAGCAGGTGCGATTTGTAAATACGCCCGTTCACCGTCGGCAACCCGCGGTGCTCGTTCAGGTCGTAGTTCCAGGACGTATCCAGCACGCCGTCGGGGTGCAGCTTGATGATATGCTGCACGAAGGTGGAATCCAGGTGCATGGAGTCCACGCCGGCGCTGGATATCAGGTTGAAGTCGGGTTTTACGTAATACCGGAAATCCCCTACCGCCAGGATCTTCTCGTCGGGCAGCACATGCAGGTGGTTGATCACGCCGCGCACACCGCCCGCCAGCGAAGAAGTGATGCCGGTGTTCTGGGACGGCAGGATGATGATGCTCGAGTCTATCGTACCATTGAAGTTCAGCTTCGCGATGCTGTACACGTTTTGCGTACGTGCATAGCGGTTGAAGCTTCCCGCCACCAGGAACTTCTGCTCCTGCGGGAGGTAAACGGAACTGTACACATCCCCCTGCGGACCGGTTTGCCAGCCGTATTCCCAGGCATTGTCGATCGTGCCGTTGGCATTGATGCGGGCCATGCGGTTTACGCCTCCGGCTTTTTTGGCATCGTCGTAATCGTTGAAACGGCCGGAGATGATGTATTTGCCGTCATTAGCCGCGGTGATGTACGTAATGAGCCCGTTGGCGCCGCGCTGGCTGTTAAACATCGTGTCTACCTGCAGCTTTCCGAACACGCGGAAAAACGGTCCGAAGTAGAACTCGTCGCCCACTTTGGCGTTGATCGCCCCGGAGCTGGCCATCTCGGGAATCTTTATTTTAACCGCAGAATCGGTGACCTCGAGGATCTCCGCCTTTTCGCCGTTAAACAGAATTTCGAGCTTGTCTTTATGTTTGAGGAATCCCGTCCCGCGGACCAGCACTTCGTCGTTCACGTATCCTTTGGCGGGATTGACGGAATTTTCCGCGAAGATGATGGAGGCTTCCACAGGGTCGCCGTACGGGTTCTTACCGTCGCTGTCCACCGATTCCTTCGTGCAGGCTGCAACGCCGGCGATCACTGCCAGCGCCAGCATTCCCTGGTATATTTTGCTTTTCATGAGTTACGTTATTCTTTGGTCCTTAAATAATCGAGCGCCACGCGCCTGAATTCACCTCCGCGGAAGCCGAGTGTGTGCAGATAGCTAAGTGCGTGGACGACCCCGTTATGCGGCTGGATGTCGGAAGAAGCGACGCGGATGGTGGTGTTGTTCCTGAAATCCGTCGGGTCAAACGTGACGTCGGTCAGGTAGAGGATCCTGGGGCCGATGGCTTCCACCCCGCGGTAGTTCGTGTACTCAAGGCCGATATTCAGGATATAACCGTTCAGCATGATATAATTGATCCCGGGAAAGGCGCGGATATTTTCGCGGGCCACCCTGGGAAAGGAGCCGGCCATCCGTTTGCCGCGGAGGATGTACATGCTGATGAACTGCTTCCATACTTCGGGCCCGATATCGTCCATCGTCACGGAATCTTCCTGTGCCGCGAAACGATGGGAGTTCACTTCGTTCATCGCCGCCCTGATGGCGTCGTCGGTGAATGCGAAAAAAGTGATCGTATCGTTGGTGAACATGTCCTTCATACCAGCCAGGTCGATGATATGCTTCACGCTGTCGAAGTACATGGTTTTTTCCGTGAGGTAATCGTAAATAGTGCCATTATAGACCGGGTTGGCCAGGCCGCCGTCTTTGTAATACTCCTTCTTGCAGGAGGCGAACAGCAGGCAAGCGGCGGCCAGGATCGGCAGGCAGGCGAGTGTCTTTTTCATACGCTTCATTTTTGACGGGTTATTGTGCCCAATAGGCGGTTTGGGTGATCTTCGGATTTTTACGCATGGCCGCGATGGGTATGGGCCAGGTCCAGGCGCCGCGGTCGAATTCATCCTGCGACAGCGCATTTTCGCACTGCGAGATGTCGGTTACGCGGCCGGTGCGCACCAGGTCGAACCAGCGGTGGCCTTCGCCCCAGAGCTCTCTCACCCTTTCGAGGAAGATCGCATCTTTCAGCGCCTGCCCGTCGAGTCCTACGAATTCGCTGGCCTGCGCGCGGCGGCGCACTTCGTTGAGCAGTTCCCTCGCCCCGTCGCTGTCGCCTGTATTCGCGAGCGCTTCGGCACGGAGGAGCAGCAGCCCGGAATAGCGGAACACGATCATGTTGGCATCGTACCGGCGCGCGATCGGGTCGGAAACGCTGGAATACTTCAGGAACATCTGCGATTGCGGGTTCACCGAATTATACGGGTCATCGAACCATAACGTGAAACGGTTGTCGGATTCGCCGGGAGGATACAGGATGTCGAGGTAATCGCGCTTGATCGTGATCTCGCTGCCAAGGCCGCCGTACACGTTGGTGGCGGAAGCGATGACCGGTTGATGCAGCACCCATTGCGAAATGAAGTTGCCGGTAATATTGCCGTAGTTCACGTCCATCGAAATTTCCCAGATACCCTCTTCCGAACGGCCTTTGAAAATATTATCGATCAGCTCGTCTTCGTACGGCAGCAGTTTGTACACACCCAGGTCCATCGCTTCCTTGCAGGCCGCGGCGGCTTTGCGGTTCAGGTCTTCCGCCCGCGGTTTGTCGAACCCTGCCTGCCACATGTACATATGCGCCATAAGTGTCAGCGCGGCGCCTTTGGTGGCGCGAACGGCGCGGTAAGTGGGGTCGTTGTACACCACCGGCAGCGCGTCCGCCGCTAACCGGAGATCGATGATGCAGGAGTCCAGGATGGCTACGTGGTCGCTTTTCGGTTTCATATCGATCTCGTAAGGCGAAAACTGGAACGGTACGTTGCCGTAGTTCTGCACCAGGCAGTAATACACGTAGGAACGGACGAACCGCGCCTCCCCGATCAGCTGCGCCTTCTCGATATCACCGATCTGGCTGGCGTTCATCCCGCCGATGCGGGCCACGGCCAGGTTGGCGGCCGCAATGGATTTCCACCAGGTCTCCCAGTTCTCCCTTGGCACGTTCGCGCCGTCGGTACCGGTAATCGCAGAACTGCGGAGATCGTTCTGCGCGATCGCGCGGAAATTGTTCTTATTCCAGAAATCATAATTCCCGGGACGGAAGTCCGCAAAATTATACTGGATGCATTTGGTATACTGGTCGCGCAACTGCGAGTAAGCCGCATTCACGCCCATACGCGCGTCGTTGGCATTCCTCCAGTAATCCGCCCCCGTGAAACGGTCGTTGGGCTTCACGTCCAGGAAGTCTTTACAGGAGCTGAGTCCGGCTCCGGCCATCACTCCCGCTAAACACCATATAGATAACCACCTTTTCATATTCTGTTTTTTGCTTCGTTAAAATTCGGCTGTGATACCCGCAGTGTAAGTGCGCGCGTTCGGATAGCCATTGATATTGTCGCGGCCCAGCTGGCTCACGCTCTCGGGGTTCGGTCCGGAGTAATTGGAGAAGATGGCGACGTTGAAAGCCGTCGCATATGCGCGCAGCGAACGCAGCTTCGCCCTCTTCATGAAATTGAAATCCCGGAACGTATACGCCAGCGTAATCTGGTTGATCTTGAAGTAAGATCCGTCTTCCTCCCACAACGACTGGTCGGCGCGGAAAGGACGGATCTGGCCGTTCCTCCACACGTAGTAGATGTTGGGGTATTTCGACTGGTCGCCCGGGTTTTTCCAGTAATCCAGCAGTTCCAGGTCGTAAATATTGATGCCACCGCCGGGCTCGCCATTATATTCCAGGTTGCCGGGCTGTGTCATTTTCATGAGGCGCGCCGTCATCGCCGTATTCACGATGGTACGTTTGGCCAGGTAAGATGCAAATACGTTCAGCGAGAAGTTCTTGTAACTCCAGGTTGAGCTCACCCCACCCGTTACAAGCGGCTCGGGGTTGCCCGAAAGGATATTATCGTCGCGGTCGTCGAGGAAATAATCGCCATTGATATCACGCCAGATGGGGTCGCCCGCCTGGAAGTAAGTAACGCCGTTGCCGCGGTTGGTTTTGTAGCGTACGCCACGCACCGGGTCCACAGGCACCTCGGTATCATACTGGTAAATGCCATTCGTCTGGAACACGTAGTTGCTCATCGGGTTGCGCCCTACCTTGCGCGCCAGGTCGATGTAGAACGGCGCACCGTCGTTGTAGCGCGACATTTGCATATCCCCGGGCAGCTTGGTGATCACGCTCCGCGCGATGGCCCCGTTGAGCGTTACGCTCCAGGAAAAGCCGCCGGCTTTGCTGGACACGAACGGGCGGCCGGTAAGCACCATCTCATGGCCATAGTTCACGATAGCCCCGCCATTCACCTGGATCTTTCCGTAACCGGTAACGTCAGACAGCACCTGGTCCTGCAGGATGTTGTAAGTTTCCTTGAAGTAAGTATCGTAGTTGAGCGACATCCGTCCTTTCAACAGGCTCGTCTCGAAACCGAAGTTGTACTGGTAAGCCTTTTCAGACTGCAGGTACGGGTTCGGCATGATGCCCCAGTCGGGCCCGATCGCCGGCATGTTGTTGTAATCGGAATAGATGCTGTAGAAGCCCAGGGAATTCACACGGGTGGAAGCCGGGCGGCTGTTGATCCCGTAGGATGCGCGGATAGAACCGTAGTCGATGAAGTTCATATCCCTGAAAATCGACTCCTTGGTAAAGTTATACCGCACACCGATCGAGGGGTTGATGGCATAGCGGCTGGAGGTACCGGAATTGGAGTTGCCGTCTGCCCGGTACGACAGGTCGATGTTGTACTTCGTACGGAAGTTGTAGGAAAGCACACCGGCGAAAGACAGCGCGTGGTAGGTGGCGCTTTCGGAAGTACCGTTCACGTTATGGCCATCCGGGTTGTTCCACGGGTTGCCCGGGTAAAAGCGGGGGCTGTAGCCGCGGGGTCCCCAGTAGAAGTCGCTCGGCCCGTTGCGCATGTCACGGATGTGATCTTCCCGCTCCTTGATGTTCGCTTCCGTGAACGCGCTCACCAGCACGTTGTGTCCTTTCTCCGTATTCTCAGGGTTCGAGTTGAAGTTGTACGCCAGGCCGTTGCGCGTGTTCAATTCACCACGACGGGAAACGAATCCGTATATCATCGTCTGGTTGTTGTTGCTGAACGCCTGGTTGAAGCGGTCGCGGGTATCGGTGTAGTAATCGTAAGAAGTGGCCGAAGTGAGGCGGAGGCCTTTGAACAGCTCATAATCCACGCTCAGGTACGAGCGGATATTCACCGTGTTGTTATCATCCACGTTCTCGATATACGCCCTCAGCTCCGGGAACTCCAGGAAGTGGGACGGGCCCGGCAGCAGGGAACTGGTAAAAGCGTTGCCCGCGCTGGTCGCCGAGGTCCGCCGCCTTCGCGCCGCCCTCACCCAGATCGCCGACATGTGCGAGTGCCGCCGCGGCGACATGTGCGGATCCGCCGTCGCCCACCACGCGCTCCACGGCCCCGCCACCGAGTGACCCCGGGTGGCCCGGGCGTCACGCCGGCGCCCGGGCCACCACCCCGCACCAGACCGCACC
>NZ_CALNBI010000362.1 GCF_937874145.1 uncultured Chitinophaga sp.
CAAAGCCGTCCGCCGCATGGTACATACCGGCATGTCCAACTTCGATTTCGTGGAGATCAAGGAGGGGTTGAAGCCCGGGGAAACCATCATCCTGTCCGACATGTCCGCCTTTAAACACGCCAAAGAAATCACCATTCAATGAAGCCGCTCCTTTCCGCCATTATCGCTCTTTTTATCCTCATACCGGCTTACGGGCAGGACACCCTGCGCCTGACGCTCGCCGAAGTGGTGGACATGGCGCGCCAGGGCTCCATCGCCGCGAAGCAGGCCATTACCGTGCGCAAAACGAAATACTGGGAATGGCGCACCCATCGCTCGAATTACCAGCCACAGCTGGCGCTGGAAGGCACTTTGCCGGGGTTTCAGAAAACCTTCAACCCCGTAACCCAACCCAACGGCACGATCAAATTCGAACCGGTGCATTACAATAATTCGGCGCTGAACCTATCCTTCAGCCAAGGCATCACGGCCACCGGCGGGCGCATCTACGGCGCCACGCAGCTGCAGCGCTTCGATGATTTCGACGCCAAAACGAAACTCTACAATGCAATCCCATACACCATCGGATTCTCACAGCCCCTGTTCCAGTTCAACCAGATGAAGTGGGACAACCGGATCGCGCCCATCAAATACGCCGAGAGCAAGCAGCAGTTCATCGCCGACATGGAGTTCGTTGGCGTGCAGGCGAGCGCTTATTTCTTCGACCTGCTGCTGGCGCAGGTAAACCACCAGATCGCCACCACCAACCTGGAAAATACAAGGCAGATCCAGCGGATCGCGGATGAAAAATTCGAGCTGGGGAAAATATCACGCAACGAAATATTACAATTGCAGCTGGAATACCTGAAAGCGGAGAAGTCCGCCGGCACGGCGCGCCGCGATATGGAGATCGCCGCCATGAACCTGCGGGCCTATGCCGGCATGCAAAGCGCGGGCCGGATACAGCTGGAACTGCCGCCCGCGGTGATCGGCATGACCGTGCAGGCCGACCGGGTGCTGGAAGAAGCCTACGCCAACAATGCGCAATCGCTGGCCTACGAGCGCCGCATCCGCGAAGCGCGCCGCGACGTGGCAAAAGCGAAAGGCGAAAACGGCCTCAACGCCGCACTAAACGCGAACCTCGGGTATTCCAACAGCGCCGCCGACCTGGGGAAGGTATACCGCGACCCGCAAAACCAGCAGCTGGTAGAACTGAAATTCACCATTCCCGTGCTGGACTGGGGCCGGCAGCGGTCGCGCACCAAAACGGCGGAAGCCAACCTGGAATTTACGCAGTACGCGGTGGAACAGGACCGCCAGAACTTCGCGCAAGCGGTGGCCACGCAGGTAACATTGTACGACATGATGAAGGAACAGGTAAAGCTGAGCGCTTCGGCGGACAGCATCGCTTCCGAGAAGTATGAAATTGCGCGGCAGCGGTATGTGCTCGGCAACCTGAGCATCACCGATCTCAGCATCGCGTTTGCGGAGAAGGACCAGGCCAAACGCGATTACATCCTGGCGCTGCGGGATTTCTGGGGCGCTTATTATGAATTACGCTATTTATCCCTATACGATTTCGAACAAAACAAAAAGATCTCTTATGATACATTTGCAACAAATTGAGAAGGTCTACCGGACCGACACGGTGGAAACCCAGGCCCTGAACGGCATCAACCTCACCGTGGAGAAGGGTGAATTCCTCAGCATCATGGGCCCTTCCGGCTGCGGGAAGAGCACGCTGCTCAACATCATGGGCCTGCTCGACGCGCCCAGTGGCGGTGAGCTCTCCATCGCCGGCAGCGACACCCGGCAACTGCGCGACAGGCAGCTGGCGCAGTTCCGCAACCAGCGCATCGGTTTCATCTTTCAAAGTTACCATCTGATCAACGACCTCCGGGTGCTCGACAACGTGGAGCTGCCGCTACTGTACCGCAAATCCACCGCTAAAGAAAGACGCGGGCTGGCGTCGGACGCCCTCGGCAAGGTGGGCCTCGGCAACCGCATGAAGCATTTCCCCTCCCAGCTCTCCGGCGGGCAGAAGCAACGCGTGGCCATCGCCAGGGCGATTGTAGGGAAGCCTTCCATCATCCTGGCCGACGAGCCCACCGGCAACCTCGACTCCGCCATGGGCAACGAGGTCATGGAAATCCTGCTTCGCCTGAACAAGGAAGACGGCACCACCATCGTGATGGTGACGCACGACGAACAAATGGCCCGCAAGACGCACCGGCTCGTCCGCCTCTTCGACGGCGCACAGGTCCAATAACCTCCATCAATCGTTTACCCATGCTCAGGAATTATATCAAAATCGCCATCGCCGTGCTGAAACGCCGGAAATTCTTCACTTTCATTTCGCTGTTCGGCATCAGCTTCTCCCTTGCCATCCTCATGGTGCTGACGTCCGTGATGGATCACCTGGTGAGCGCCTCCTACCCCGACGTACACCGCGAGCGGAGCCTGTATTCCATGACCCTCAAACTCACCGACCCTAAAGAACAGGGCCAGCGTACGGGGCCTTTCAGCTACCATTTTCTTCATACCTATGTCGAAAGCATGAAAACACCCGAAGCCGTGGCTATCTCCTCCGTCTTTACCCCATCCAACACTTATGTCAACAACCAGAAACTGGTCATAGATATCAAATACACCAATGCCGGGTTCTGGCGGGTACTGCAATTCCGGTTCCTCGAAGGCAAACCATATACCCAGGCGCAGATTGACGCCGGCGAACGGGTGGCCGTGATCACGGAACATACGCGCGACCGCTATTTCGGGAAAGGCGTTTCCGCAGCGGGGAAAATACTGGAAACGGACAACGTGCAATACCGCGTTGCCGGCGTCGTGCAAAGTGTCCCCGTCACCCAGATATTCGCTTACGCCGATATGTTCCTGCCCTGGACGGTTTCCGCGCAGCACACCGGCAACAAAGGATACAACGGCATGTTCATACCAATACTGCTCGCGCCGTCGAAGGAGGATGTTCCGGCGATGCAGGCCGAGTACGCGCACCAGATGTCGAAGGTCCCGATGCCGCATGAGCACTTCACCGAAATGGAGAGCTTCGCCAAACCGTACCTCACCACGTTCACGCGCATGCTGCTTGGCAAACACAATTCCGACGGCACTTCCAAACTGATGATTTATCTCGGCGCGTTCCTGTTGTTCTTTATGCTGCTGCCGACGCTCAACCTCGTCAACCTCAACCTGAGCCGCATCCTGGAAAGGGCTTCGGAAATCGGGGTGCGCAAGGCTTTCGGCGCTTCATCGGGTACGCTGGTGATTCAGTTCATCGTGGAAAACGTGATCCTGACACTAATCGGCGGACTGATAGGCGTGGTATTATCTTTTGCCGTGATCGCAATATTGAACCAGGCGGAACTCCTCAGCCACGTTCACCTTGCGTTGAATTACAAAGTATTGGGCGTCAGCCTGGTCCTTTGCCTGTTTTTCGGATGCATGTCCGGCGTTTATCCCGCCTGGCGGATGAGCCGCATGCAAATAGCCACCGCATTGAAAAACGTCTAAAAAAACCGTATGCTGCAACATTTGCTTACACTAATATGGAATAAAAAACGCCAGCACTTCCTGCTATTCCTGGAATTGTTCGTTTCTTTTCTCGTGCTTTTCGCCGTATTCACCATGCTGGTGTTCAATTACGACAATTTCCGCACGCCGCGGGGTTTTGAATACCAGCGGATACTTACCGTCACTGCCTCCCTCCGGCTTCCCGCCGGCACGCCCAACGATTCGGCGACGCTCCTTTCGGAACAACTGAAGCGATCGCTGAAAAGCATGTCCGGTGTGGCCGAGGTGTCTTACGTAGGCTCCAACAGCCCCTACATGATGAGCTCCATGAGCGACCAGATTACCTACAACAATATTTCCGCGCAGCCCGAATCGTACCAGGCAGATGATGACTATGCCAGGACGGTACAGGCGACCATGGTCCGTGGCAGGTGGTATTCCAGATTTGACGCCGCCAGCGGGCGCCGCCCCGTCGTTATCAACGAAGCGCTGGCGGAAAAATTTTTCGGGACTGGCGACCCGCTCGGCAAAGTCCTTCCCGGCGACCGGCAGATCATTGGCGTGGTAAAGAATATGAAAGACAAGGGAGATTACGCGGAAATTTCGCCGGGCATATTCCATCGCACAGACAGCGGGTTCCACGACAAGTTCCTCGTCAAACTGACCGCCGGTGCCGCCCCTTCTGCCGAAAGCCAGATTTACAAAACTATTATGCGCCATCTCCCTGGCTCAAGCACGGAGATCGAGAAGCTGGAAGACAAGCGCGTGGCCCGCAACCGCCTGGCATTGATCCCCGTGATCCTCATGCTGGTGATCAGCGGCTTCCTGGTGCTGAACGTAGCGCTGGGGATTTATGGCGTGGTATGGTATAGTGTGAATAAGCGGCGGTCGGAAATAGGGCTTCGCAAGGCAGTCGGCGCCACCGCAGGCGGCATAACGCGGCAAATTCTGGGCGAAGTGCTGGTGCTGACGACCCTCCCGCTCCTGCTGGGGATCATCCTGGCGGTGCAGTTCCCCGTGCTCCGGCTCTTCGATCTCCCGGCGGCTACTTACATGATCGCGATACTGTTGGCAGCAGCATTTTTATACCTGCTCGTAACCCTTTGCGCCCTGTATCCCGGCAGGCAGGCCGCAAAAATTTATCCTGCCGTGGCGCTGCATGAAGATTAAAAGAAAACGAGTTGTGCCTTTGAAGGCGCAACTCGTTGTACATATGGAAAATTAATGGCGGCGGAAGGGTGCGCTCAGGCCATGCTCCGGATCAGCATCCCGGCTTCCTTTTGCCGGTTTCTGGCCGCCTGCAGCTTGTGCCAGCTGAAGTAAGACAAGGCCAGCACCGCCAGAACGCCCAGGGGCATCAGGATATAAGCGATGTTCCCGTCAACGACCACGTGGCTGTACGCGGCAAACATAAGGTTGAACGTAAGTCCTGCATACGCCCATTCCTTCAACCGGCCGGTCACCTGGGGCAACAAAATCGCGAGCGAACCTGCCACCTTGCAAAAGATCAACGCAAGCGCAAAGTAATCGGGATAGCCAAGCGGCCTCGTACCGATGTAGGTATATTCCGGCGTAAACACCAAAGAACTGAGGGGCATCACGCCTTCGAAGAGAAAAATGAAGACGGTGGCTATCCAGAAGAGAATTTTCGTTGTTTTCATATCGATAAAATTTATAAATGAACACTTAAGATCCAGCAGACCCGGTACATATCAACTATGTTTATCAGCGGGTTGGTGCTTTCAAATGAACAAATATTCCGGTTGATGAGCTTGTTGATCAGCCGGGTCCGTTCGGTGAACGAGGGGCATTCGACCAGGATGCTGACGTTATTGCCGGAAACGATGCTGCCGTCTTCGGTAAGGTCCGTCCCCACCAGCTTGAAGTACTGGTTTTCCAGCGTGGCCCAGACTACGGCGCTTCGCATTTCCTCGTCCATTTCGCTGCCATGCGGTGTGTCTGCCAGGGTTTGAATGCTTAACGCACCGCCGAAACATTTCCTGTAATAGTCGAAAGCCTGCCTGCAGTTGCCGTTGAAGGAAAGGTGAACGGCGAAAGCTGATACGGGGCGCATCATCTAACCGGGCATCTTGCTCATATCCATGTACAGCACTTCCCAATGATTGCCGTCGAGGTCATGAAAGCTCCGTTGCTGCATAAACCCGTAATCTTTCGGCGGGGTAGGCTCGGTGCCGCCGCCGCTG
>NZ_CALNBI010000363.1 GCF_937874145.1 uncultured Chitinophaga sp.
AAAACATCGTGCGGCCCCGCGTGCTCATGCGCGCCGTGCAGCTGCGCCCGAACGAACGGTATTCCACTTCCAACTACAGTAACACCATCAACCGCCTGTACGACCTCAATCTCTGGCAGTTCGTGAGCCTGCAGTATAAAGACGCAAAAGATACCGTGCAGAAGCTGGACGCATTCATCCAGCTGACGCCGCGCAAAAAACAGGAAATCAGCACCAACTTCGACGTAACTACTTCCAACGACTATGCCGTGGGCAGCGCCGTTTCATTGGGTTACCGCCACTTCAACCTCAACCGCGCGGCCAATGAGCTGCATATTACTTTGAAGGGAGGTATCGAACTGCGGAACCTGAATGGTGAGGGCTTGTCGCTGCAGGCGCAGGAATATGGCATCAACGCGGATTACGTGCTGCCGCGGTTCATGCTGCCTTTCCGGGTGCGGCAGAATTACCGGTCAACGGCCAAAACGCGTATCTCCGCGGGGTACAACAATCTCCGCCGCATCGATAAGTTCAATATCCGGACGGTGACGGGATCGCTGGGGTACGAGTGGAACGAATCCATCTATAAACGCTGGAACGTCAAGCCTTTTAACCTGAACTTCGTGGGCGTTTCGCTGGTGCCGGAATTTGAAAGAACGGTAGTGGATCAGAACCCATACTTGCGGCGCAGCTTCGAGCCGGCGTTCATCGGGGGCGAGGCTGCAGCGTTTATCTTCAGCAACGACGATATTTTCCATAAAAGACAGAACACCTACTTCCGCGCCGCCGTTGAAGAATCCGGCGCCTGGCTGGAAGGGGTGAACAGCCTGATCAATACCATCACCGGCAAGCGCGACGACCTGGAATCGGCCGCCAATACGAAGATCTCCCGGTTTGTACGGCTGGATCTCGATTACCGCCATTACTGGAACTACAACCGCAGCAGCCTGGCCACAAGAGCGTTCCTGGGCATCGGCCTGCCTTACGGGCAAAGCGACGTGCTGCCGTACGTGCGCCAGTACACTTCCGGCGGCCCCAACAGTATCCGCGCCTGGCGGTTGCGTACGCTCGGGCCAGGTTCCTATTACGATACTTCTTATGTTGCCACCATCTTCCCGGACCAAACGGGCGACATGCGTTTCGAAGGGAACGTGGAATACCGGTTCAACATCCTTCGCCTCTTCGGCGGCACGATGATGCTGAAAGGAGCTACCTTCCTGGATTTTGGTAATATCTGGATGCTGAAGGAAGATACGAGCCGCCCTGGCGCCGCCTTCCATTTAAAGAACCTGTACGCGGACATGGCCATCGGCACCGGTGCGGGCGTGCGGCTGGATTTCAGTTATTTCGTCATCCGCCTCGACTGGGGCATACCGCTCAAAAAGCCCTACCCGACCGAGAACAGCAAAGGCTGGTACATCGGCGAATGGACCCTGGGCGACAGCCGGTGGCGCCGCGACAACATCATCTGGAACGTAGCGATCGGCTATCCGTTCTGAGTTTCCTGCAATTTTTTGTATTCCTCGATGAACTGCACCACATCCACCGCGTCTTCCAGGCGGAAGTCGCCGATGCGGGTACGGCAGAGGCTGCTGAGGTGGCCGCCGCATCCTACGGCTGCGCCGAAATCGTTGGCGAGCGAGCGGATGTACGTACCCGTGCTGCATTCCACGCGGAAATGTACGATAGGCAGTTCCACTTTCGTGATTTCAAAAGCATGGATCACGATGGAACGGGGTTCCACTTTCACTTCTACGCCTTTGCGGGCAAGGTGGTAAATGGGTTTTCCGTTTTGTTTGATGGCGGAGTGGATGGGAGGCAGCTGCTGCAGGGGGCCGGTGAACGTATCGGCGATCTGCTGCAGGGCGGCCTGGTCCAGTTCCGGAACGGGCTGATGGTCCTGGGGTTCTGATTCGAGGTCGAAGGTGGGGGTTACGGCGCCGAGGGTGAAGGTGCCGGTATATTCTTTTTCTTTCGCCTGGTATTCGTTGATTTTCTTGGTCATTTTGCCGGTGCAGCAAATGAGGAGCCCTGTGGCTAAGGGGTCCAGCGTTCCGGCATGGCCGATCTTGGCTTTGGTGGTATTGCGGATCTTGCGGACAACGTCGAACGAGGTCCAGGTCAAGGGTTTATTGATCAACAGCACGGCGCCTTCCTGAAAATTCGGTGTTTCTGACATGGCGCAAAGATAATAAGTTTTATTTCCCGCCGTCTTCCGCCGGTCTGCGCATCGCCATCACCGTGATCATGGAAGCCATCACCGCGATGAAAATAAACGAAATCCGCAGGCCGGATACTTCGGCGATAAACCCGATCAGCGGCGGCCCCAGCAGGAATCCGAAGAACCCGAAAGTACTCACGGCCGCCAGCGCCATGCTCTGGCTCATGGTTTTGGTGCGCCCCGCTTCGCTGTACACCAGCGGTATCACGGTTGACACGCCCAGCCCCACGAGGAAAAAACCTGCCGCCGAGAACCATACGGTCGGCAAGGCCACCGCCAGCAGCAATCCCAGCGCAGCCAATATACCGCTGCCTTTCAGCATACCATGAATCCCGAAGCGCTTCGTCAGCCAGTCGCCGATAAACCTTCCGGAAGTGGTGGCGGCGGTGAAGGCGGTATACCCGATCGTCACTTTCCCGGGATCGGCTTCCACCACTTTCGCGAAATACACGCCGCTCCAGTCGTACATCGTGCCTTCGCAGATCATGCAGCAGAAAGCGATGATGCCCAGGCTGATGAGGGCTTTGTCCGGCTTAACGAAGATCGGCTGGCGCCCGCCGGTGGTTTTGGTATGGGGGAGGGAGTTGCGGAAAGACAGGATAACGATCAGCAGCGCCGTGCCGGCCACCATCATGAAGTGCTGGGAAGGCGGCGTGCGGAGGTTGACCATCAGCGTGCCGATCCCCGCGCCGGCGAGCCCCGCGAGGCTCCAGACCGCGTGGAACGACGACATGATCGATTTGCCGTACAGCGATTCCACGCTCACCGCCTGCGTATTCACGGAAATATTGCCCAGGTTGCCGGCGAACCCGAACAGGAACAGGACGAATCCCAGTATCCAGGGGTTGTTCGACTGGCCGATGCAAAAAAGGAAAACGGCATATAAAACCGCCGCCAGGATCATCACCGGCCGGCTGCCCGACCGCGTTACCAGCCACCCCGCGATAGGCAG
>NZ_CALNBI010000364.1 GCF_937874145.1 uncultured Chitinophaga sp.
CAGGTTGAAATTGTTGCCGGTGTGGCCTTCTTTCGCGGGGATGCGGTAAGGCTCCAGTTCGTCGGGCGTGACCAGCATGGGGCCGATGACGGTGCTGAAATCCTTGCCTTTGGCGGGGCCCAGGTTGAGTTTCATTTCTTCCATCTGCAGGGTGCGGGCGCTCATATCGTTCATGATCATGTACCAGCCGATGTATTCGTCGGCTTCCGCGGCGGTGATATTCCTTCCGCGCTTGCAGATCACGATGGCGGCTTCCAGCTCGAAGTCGAGCTTGTCGAAATGATCGGGCATGCAGAAGATATCACCAGGGCCCTGGATGGCGTTGTGATTGGTAAAATAGAAAATAGGATACTGATCGAATTCGGGGATCATATCCACTTTCCGGTTTCTCCTGGCCGCGGCTACGTGCTGGCGAAAGGCGTACCCGTCGCGGCAGCTGGTAGGGAAAGGCACCGGCGCCAGGAGCTGCACTTCTTCGAAGGGCACGCCATGCACGTTGGCACGCGGGGTGTGTCCTTCTTTCAGCCGGGCATCTATCGCCTTCGCCAGGTCGATCACTTCTTCCCACATCTGCAAAAACATATGCATGGTGGTAGGAAGCTCGGGATGGAGATCCTGGAGGTTATACAGTTGTCCGTTCACGAGCATGGCCAGCTGGTCCACGTCTTCCCGGATGTAAGTAACGAGTTTCATTGGTTGGGTTTTGGTGTTCTGGCGCCAAATATATCGGATTTTTATAGCTTTAAGATATGTACAGACGGTTCCTTTTCTGCCTTTTGGTGCTGTATTCCGGCATGGCGGCCGCGCAGGCCCGTACAGACGCGCCTTTGCGGGAGCTCCTTTTCCGCAAAGCTTCTCCCGCACTGCGGCATGTGCTCAGCCACCCCGATTCCTTCCGGGTGCAGCTCATCTTCACCACCATTACCCGCGATGCGAAAGGGAAACCGGCCTTCCGCGACTGGCACTTCCAGACCGACCGGGACAAATATTTCAATCCCGCTTCCACCGTCAAAATGCCGCTGGCGTTCCTGGCGCTGGAGAAGCTCCGGCAACTGAAGCTCTGGAAATGGACGCCGATGCTGACAGACAGCGCCTGGAGCGGGCAGACGGCCGTGCATACCGATACTTCGGCGGCAAACGGGCTGCCGTCTGTAGCGCAATACATCAAAAAAATATTCCTCGTTTCCGACAACGATGCCTATAACCGGTTGTATGAATTCCTGGGACAGGGGTATATCCACGGGCAACTGCGGGCCAGGGGATACCCCGATGTGAAGATCGTGCGCCGTTTCGTGACCATGAACGAAGAGCAAAACCGGCACACCAACCCGGTGCGCTTCGTGCAAAACGGGGAAACGTTGTACAGTCAGCCCGCGGCGTATAATGCCGCGCCTTTCGATTACAGCAAAGTGTGGCTGGCAGGGCATTCGCATTGGGACCGCAACGACAGCCTCATCCGTTCGCCGATGGATTTTACGAAGCATAATTATTTTCCGCTGGAAGATCTTCACCGTTTGTTGCGCAGCGTGATTTTCCCTGAATCGGTGCCGGCGAAGGAAAGGTTTGGGCTGGAAGCTGCAGATTACCGGTTTTTATACCGCTGGATGGCCGCACTGCCTTCGGAAAGTGAGCACCCGCGGTATGATACCAGCGAATTCTTCGACAGTTACACCAAATTTTTCCGGTTTAAAGACGGGCGCCGCAAGATCCCCGGGCATATCCGTGTGTTCAATAAAACGGGCTGGTCGTATGGCTACCTCACCGACGTGGCGTATTTCGCGGACTTCGAAAATAATGTGGAGTTCATGGTATCGGGGAATATCTACGTGAACCGCGACGGCGTGCTGAACGACGGGAAATACGAGTACGAAGAAGTGGGTTATCCTTTCTTCCGCGAGGTGGGCGATATTTTGCACGCATATACGTTGGAGCACGCGCCCGGGAAGCGCGCAGACTTGTCGAAGTTCCGGGAGGCGGTGCGGGGTTTGGGCGAGAAGCCAGCGGCGACCGCCCGGGGGGATACGGCGCGGAAGCAGCTGGCGCTGGTGTTTACGGGGCATGAATTCGCCGATGGAGGGGTGTATATCGCGGATGTATTGAAGCGCCTGGGCGTGAAGGCGTCTTTCTTTTTGACGGGTGATTTTTACGAGAATCCGGCGTTTACAGGGCTTATCCGCCGGTTAGGGGATGAAGGGCATTACCTGGGCCCGCATTCCGGGAAGCATCTCCTGTACTGCGATTGGAAAAAGCGGGACAGCCTTTTGGTTACCCGCGATGAATTTGAATCGGACCTTGATATGAACCTTCGGGCCATGGCGCAACTGGGCTTGCCGGAGCCGCAATATTTCCTGCCGCCATATGAGTGGTATAACGACACGATATTGCAATGGGCACACGATCTGGGGATGCAACTCATCAATTTTACCCCCGGCACCCGTTCCAACGCCGATTATACTTATCCTGAAATGATGAAATCTTATGTATCCAGCGATAGGATTTACGAGTCTGTAATTCAATACGAAAGCCGCCGCCCTGCTGGATTGAATGGTTTTTTACTGCTCCTTCACATAGGCACTGACCCCAGGCGGGAGGATAAATTTTATTTTCAATTGGATAAATTGATACGATATTTGCTTCAGAAAGAATACGAATTGGTGATTGTACCCCGGTTACTGTCCAGACGGTAACCCACCCAAAACATTTAGTTCCCTACTCCTGTTACTGATTAACAAATGGTTTAATTAAAATTTGGGAGTCATGAAGTTTGAGAAGATCAAGAATAAAGGACAGGCAAGATTGTTTGAAAGCCGGTATCTGGAAATGCTGACCAAAACGCACCCTCTCGTGATCTGGGGGATGTATCTGCCGTTGATCGGGTATTCGCTGTATTACAGTCATAGCGCATTGGGTTTCAGCATAGGCCGAATTGCGCTGGTGTTTTTCGGCGCCATGTTTTTCTGGTCATTTTTCGAGTATATCATGCACCGTTTCATTTTCCATATGATAACGGAAAGCCCGCGGATGACGCGTTTCATTTACGTGCTGCATGGCAACCATCACGAATACCCGCGCGACAAGCAGCGGCTCTTCATGCCGCCAGTGCCCAGCCTCATCCTCGCTTCGGCCATTTTCGGAGCGCAGTACATTTTCCTGGGAAAGTTCACATTCATGTTCTTCCCTGGTTTCCTCCTCGGTTACCTCATGTACGGAAGCATGCACTACGCCATCCACGCTTGGAACCCGCCGTTCCGGTTCATGAAGCCGCTCTGGCGCAACCATCACCTGCATCACTACAAAAGCGAAGACAAAGGCTTTGGCGTGAGCTCGGCTTTCTGGGACCGCGTGTTCGGCACCTTCTTCGACATGGATAAAGAAAAAGAAGACAAAGACAAAGTGAAGTCGCTGATGTTCGACAAGTAAAAAAGACTATTCATAACAGAAGGGCCGCCAGTAATCTGGCGGCCCTTCTGCTTATATATGTTTACCATTTTTCCGCGTCACCGGCAAGGTCTTCGGGAGACTGGCGGTACTTTTCGCGGGAGATGATTTTTTCCGTTTGCCTTTCGATGATCAGCCGGGCGATGGAGCGGTATACGTCCGGGTAGTTTTGCCCGGCGAGGATTTCTTTTACTTTCTTTTCTGAGACGTCCACCTGGTAGAGGAGCAAAACGAACTGCTGGAAGTTTCTTTCCACGAGCATTTCAATCTGTTCCGCCAGGGTTTTCTCCAGGTCTTCCAGCGAAAACTGCGCCGGGAGGCTGATGCCGGCATTTTCCTGGAGCCAGGTACCGGTTTCTTCCAAATGGCGGCTTTCCATTACTTCACCTGCTTGATCTTGTAGGAAGCGTTGGTCACGATCTTCACCGGTACGGTCAGGTCCTTTTTCAGTTGCTTTTTGCGGTTGGCGAGGTATACGTACTTGCCGTTCATTTCCGTGTTTTGCACGGCGATGCTGGGGAAGCCGCTTTCGCGGAGGATGAGGTAATTGGTGATGAGCTTGCCTTCAATGGCAGCCGTGGCCTGGATGCCGTCTTCAATCGTAAAAGTTTCGACCCTGTCGGTTTTGATATTGCCTTCTGCATTGACCTTGGCCGTCTGCCCGTCCCAATGCTGGAGGTTCCAGTACAGGTCTACCCGGCCTTTGAGCCCCCCGCGCAGCGGAACGCTTTCTTCCCATTGCGTGCCGTTCTTGATGCCATGAACGGGGTAAATGATGAGGAGCTGTTCCAGCCAGCCGCGGAATGCTTCGGTGCCGAACTGGTCTTTGAGCAATTTTTTATATGCGTCGCGCTCGTCGGATTTCAGCTTGGTGAAAGCTTCGGAGGCTTTTTCCATGAGCTGGTCGAGCCCTTCCACCTTGGTGATATTGCCGGTGCCCTGGATCTCAACGGTAAAGGGCTGGTTAAGCAGGAGCTTGAGCGCGCCCTGCAGGGGCTCGTCGGGATGGTCGGTTTTGGCGTCTACGTAAATATTCTGGTTTTTGGCGTTGAAATTGAATTTGATGTCGGTGTAAGACCAATGCATGGTAAACCTTCCGGGGGCGGCATCAGTGACTTTAATGGACATTTTATTATTGTAATCGCGGGTAGTCCTTTGCACTACTTCCTGCACCGTCATGTAGGTTTCGCTGCGGCTTTCCTGGCTCAGGGTAAATTCACTTCCAGTCTTCAGGTTGTAATTCAGCTCCACATAATCCTGCGCGGAGAGGGATAAAGCGAGGCAGCACATCGCTACCAGTCCGGTGATTTTCTTCATTATCTCATGTTTGATCAAACGTATTTTTCGATGACCCCCAGCCCGAAAAGTGCGAAATCGTATTTCACGGGATCGGAAGGGTCCATCAACCGCAGCTGGCTGGTGAGCTCGACGGCGGTTTTCCAGTTGGCGTCTGCACTCTGGATAAGGCCGAGCCTGGCGGCCACGCGGCTGACGTGTATATCGACCGGGCAAACGAGCTGCGCGGGCGAAATTTGCCTCCATAGTCCAAAATCCACGCCATTTTTGTCGGGCCTGACCATCCAGCGCAGGTACATATTGAGCCTTTTGCAGGCGCTGTTGCGCGCCGGCGTGGATATGTGCTTGCGGGTGCGGTCGGGGTGTTCCATGGCGAAAAACATTTTCTGGAACCCGATGAGCGCGTTTTCCACGTTGACGTCTTCCGGATGGAGGTGCCCGCAGAAGGCAAATTCCAGGGAGGTCATGTTGGAATAATAGTGCTGGAGGAACTCCACGAAATAGAGGAGGTCCAGCCCATTGAAGGTCCGGTGCCTGAAATGCATGAGCTTCATCCGGTCGCGCGGGTCGTGGTTCACGATAAAATCGTGGGGCGCGTGGTCGAACAGCTCCATCAGCTCCGTGCACTTGTTAATGATGGTCGTACGGTTGCCCCAGGCCAGTGTGGCGGCGAAAAGGCCGGCGATCTCAATGTCCTGGAGCTTCGTAAACCGGTGCGGAATGCTGATAGGGTCGCCTCCGATAAAACCCGGCTGATCGTAGTGCTCTGCCTTGGCATCTAAAAATTCTTTCAGTTGCTGGAACTTCATAGTGGTCATAGCATATGGAAAAAATGCCCCCGGCCTATTTGCAAGAACGGAAGGCATGTAGGTGTAATGTGCTAAAAGTAAGCAGATTGACGGAAGAATCCAATCAGCCGATGGCTTTTTTCAGGTCTTCTATCAGATCCGACACATCTTCAATACCTACGCTCAACCGGATAAGGGAGTCTGTAAGCCCGTTTTTCAGCCTTTCTTCGCGGGGAATGGAGGCATGCGTCATCGACGCGGGATGGCCGATAAGGCTTTCCACGCCGCCCAGGGATTCCGCCAGGGAAAAGAGATGTGTGCCGCTGAGGACCTTCAGGGCCGCGTCCATACTATCGTCTTTCAGCGTAAACGAGATCATGCCCCCGAAGCCGCGCATCTGCTTTTGGGCGATGCCGTGGTTGGGATGATCTTCGAACCCGCACCAATAAACCTTCCCGACTTTGGGATGATCCCGGAGGAAGCGGGCTACGGCCTCGCCGTTCTCGCAGTGGCGCTGCATGCGTACGTGCAGGGTTTTGATGCCCCGGAGCACCAGGAAGCAATCCTGCGGCCCCGGAACGGCGCCGCAGCTGTTCTGGATAAAGGCCAGTTGCTGTGCCAGCTCATCGTCTTTCACGATCACGGCGCCATGCACCACGTCGCTATGCCCGCCGAGGTATTTGGTGGCCGAATGCACAACGATATCGGCCCCCAGGTCCAGCGGGTTCTGCAGATAAGGCGAGGCAAAGGTATTATCGACCGCCAGCAGGATGCCCTTTTCCTTCGCGATGGCCGCGCAGGCGGCGATATCGATGATATTGAGCATGGGATTGGTGGGCGTTTCCAGCCAGATGAGCTTCGTGGCCGCATTCAGGTGGCCGCGGAGGCCGGAAGCGTCCTGCAGGTCGGCAAAATGAAATTTGATGCCGTATTTGGCGAATACTTTGGTGAAAATCCGGAAGGTACCGCCGTACAAGTCGCTGGAAGCCACTACTTCATCGCCGGGGGAAAGCAGTTTCATGATGGCGTCGGTGGCGGCGAGGCCGCTGCCGAAACAGATACCGTGTTTCCCGTTCTCGATGGCGGCCAGCGCGTTCTGCAGCGCGTGGCGGGTGGGGTTCTGCGTCCGGGCGTATTCGTAACCCTTATGGTCGCCCGGCGCGGCCTGCACGTAGGTCGAGGTCTGGAATATCGGCGTCATGATCGCCCCTGTGGAAGGATCCGGTTCTACGCCCGCGTGTATCAGCTTGGTACCTAACTTCATGGATTGCCAGATTTTATGGGAATTCCAAAGTTAACGAATTATCCCGCCCGGCGGCCTCCTCCGTAATAATAGGGACATGACACGTATGTGCTATGCCGTTCCCGCTGAAATCGTTCCGCAGTATGGATTTGGGGGTTTCAACAACACTTATCGGCAGTAGCCGGCCTATTTCCACCGGTTACGAGAAAAAAAACAACGTTCACCAGAATGCGCCGGAATGTATGAGTTATTCCTCTAATTTTAACTCAGGTTTTTCATAGGATATGGTTAAAAATTTCTGAAGGCGGTATTCTTACCGCTTTTTTCTTTTGCCCCATGTTTCAAACTGTAATCATAAAAAAAGGCAGCGGATCCGCTGCCTTTTTGCATATCTGTTGATTCCCGGGGGATTATTTCGCTTTGGATTTCGATCCGGCAGCGGCCACGGCCTTGCTGTCGGCCCAGCGGATGGGCACGGAAACCTGGGTTTTATCCCAGCCCATGAGCAGGTTGGCTCCGCCGGAAGCTTTTTCGAATACCATGCTGAAGGCTTCGATTTCTTCCGGGGCGGCGTTAACCGGCACATCGGTGCGCACCACGTCGAGCTGGGGCTCATATTTATATGCGCCCCATATGTCGGTTTGTTTGTTGAGGATGACCGTCCATTTGGTTTCGCTGGGGATGGCGTAGAGGGTGTAGCGGCCTTTGGGGATGGTTTTGCCGCCGACGATTACGGGGCGGAAAAACTCCAGTTCTGTGGCTTCGTTAGCGCCCAGGCGCCAGATTTTACCGTATTCCACGAGGTTCCCGAAGATGGGGCGGCCTTTTTTCTGCGGGCGGCTGAAGATGGCCCTGGCCACCAGGGTGCCGGGCTCGCCTTTCACCTTGCAAACGTAAGGGTACATTACGGGGTAGTAGGCCATGTCCATGGGACTGGGGTCTACCGGCGGCATTTTCTTGTCCTGCGCGGTGGCTGCGAGGCTGCACACGGCCAGGCCGGCTATAACGAAGAGCGTTTTGAGCGTATTCATATGCGTTGGATGATGAGTTTGAAATCGGCCCCAAACCTACGTGTTTTTCAGAAATCTATGAAAGCTCCTTTGTGAGAGATTTCATAAAGTTTTCGGCGTCGGGGATGAAAGCGTTGTAACAATCCCGGAAATCCCTGTATTGGGCCGTAAAAACGCTGTAAGGGACGGCGGCGGGGTGCTGGAAATATTTGGACCGGCGCACGATGCCGCCGAAGCTGCGGAGGATGGCGTCGCGCTCATGATAATGGTAGAGCCAGTTCTGGCTCTGCATGAAAGCGAACATCTGGCGGAAGGATGCCGGGAGGAGGGGCAGGCGCTCGTCCACCGCTGCGTAGGTTTCCTGCGCGAAGCGCTCGAGCGTGGGGAGGGGGAAGCGGGCAGGGTCGTTGGCGAGGAAATGGTCGTACACCACGTCAAGGAACACGCCGCCGTAGAGCCCGGAGCTGGGGCGGAAGATATCGCGGGCGGTTTTGGAGGCGGGGTGCTGGTCGGTATAACCGTCGAGCGCCCGGTGGAGGAGGATGCCTTTGCGGAGGGGGGCGGGGTAATCATCCACTTTTTTCCCCTTGACAAAATCGGCGATCAGCTGCCCGGCCGTAATATCCGGATCATGAAAAGATAAATATGCGTGGGCGAGATAATTCATAGTCAGACAGGCGGCGAATCCCTTCGATGAACGGCAAAAGCACGACAACCGGGCGTTTCCGCATCTCCGAAGATAGGTATTATTCCCCGCTCCGTCCGCTTCCGGTACACATCGTCCGTTTTCGAAAATGCTTTTCCAGCCGCTACCGCACGTCACCACCCGATCACTTTAACAAAGTCTTAACCCGGCCGCGTGCAACATTTCTTCTTTTCGCTCAACCCCGCATCCGGCGTGGGTTCCATAGAGAGAGAATAACGCGTTTTATACATGCGTTATAACATACATAACATAGGCTTCACACATGCGTGCCAGTCATAATTATTCCCTTGTCAACCGTTTACCGCCGGACTAATTTTACATCATCAAATCACACACCGCATTCTAAAACATTTTTAAAACCTGATTAAAATTTTTCCGCCATGAAAAAGATGATCGCCATTCTGACCCTGGTAACCGCATTCGTCACCAGTGCATTCGCCCTGGATGAAACCATTAACAACAAGAAAGTGCTGGACGCATTCAAGGAAGAGTTCGCCAAAGCGCAGGACGTGTCGTGGTACACCACGACCGACAAGTACGTGGCCAAATTTACCCTGAACGCCCGGAAAGTGACGGCACATTACGACAGGGACGGCGTGTTGCTGGCCACCAGCCGTTACATCGACGATGCCGACCTTCCCCTGAACGTCATCACCCGCCTGATGAAGAAGTACCCTGACCAGAAGATTAACAACATCGTGGAATATGAAGCCGACGGCCTCACCACCTACGTTGTGACCCTGGAAAGCGAGACCCACTGGACCGTGCTGAAAGCCGAATCCAACGGGAACATCACCCGCCTGAAGAAATTGCAGAAAGCATAACCGAGTTTTAGTTTTAGTTTCAGTCAGTATGCCGTCCTGGATTCGCCGGGACGGTTTTTTTATATACGGTAGTTTCAATGGGCCTTTTGCCCATTGAAAATTGTACCTTTGCGGCTTGTACACACAAGTAAAACACGTACTGTAATGACTAAAGGACCTGTTTCACAATTTATCCAGCATCATTACCGCCACTTCAATGCGGCGGCACTGGTAGATGCAGCGAAAGGATATGAGACGCATTTGCTGGAAGGCGGCAAGATGATGGTAACCCTTGCGGGTGCGATGAGCACGGCTGAGCTGGGGATTTCGTTCGCGGAAATGATCCGTGCCGGAAAGGTCGATATCATTTCCTGTACGGGCGCGAACCTGGAGGAAGACATCATGAACCTCGTGGCGCATACACACTACAAGCGCGTTCCGAACTACCGCGACCTCAGCCCCCAGGAAGAGTGGGACCTGCTGGAGCAGGGCTTCAACCGGGTAACAGATACCTGCATCCCCGAAGAGGAAGCTTTCCGCCGCATCCAACAACACATCCATAAAATCTGGAAAGACGCGGAAGCGTCCGGTGAGCGTTACTTCCCGCACGAATACATGTACAAGCTGCTGCTGAGCGGCGTCATGAAAGAGCATTACGAGATAGATCCGAAGAACAGCTGGATGCTCGCCGCGGCGGAGAAGAATATTCCCATCATCGTTCCGGGATGGGAAGACAGCACCATGGGCAACATCTTTGCTTCCTACGTGATCAAGGGCGAACTGAAAGCTTCGACCATGAAGAGCGGCATCGAATACATGGTGTGGCTCAGCGAATGGTACCGCAACAACTCCGCCGGTAAAGGCGTTGGCTTCTTCCAGATCGGTGGCGGCATCGCGGGCGACTTCCCTATCTGCGTAGTGCCGATGATGTACCAGGATCTCGAGTGGACCGACGTTCCGTTCTGGAGCTACTTCTGCCAGATTTCCGATTCCACCACTTCTTACGGTTCTTATTCCGGCGCCGTTCCCAACGAGAAAATCACCTGGGGCAAGCTGGATATCAATACACCGAAATTCATTGTTGAGTCGGATGCTACCATCGTGGCGCCGCTCATCTTCGCCTACCTGCTCGGCTGGTAAGCGCATATATTTTTCCGGAGGCCGCGAATTATCAGGCGGCCTCCTTTTTAACCCTTTTACCCCGTTCCCCACTCTTTCAAATTGCCTGTTACCGCTGTTTTAACAAAATCTTTCATGATACATATGTGGAATATTAAATATTTCTTTATGTTTGCAGTGCAATTGATTTACATATTGTAGTTTTTGTAGTTCTTATCAAATCGGGCATAAATTTTTTTTGCAGGTTCCAAAATCTTCCTACATTTGACCCGCAAAGTCAAAAAGTCAAACGCGATTTTTGCATAGTCACCAAATGGCCGAACAGGATCAAAAGAGGGAAGCGATACTGGAGGCGGCGCTGAAGCGGTTCAAACGCTTTGGCCTGGCCAAGACGACTATGGACGAAATCGCGAAGGATCTGGAGATCAGCAAAGGGTCTTTGTACTACTATTTTTCCGATAAGGACAGGATTTATGTAGCGGTGGTGGAGCGGATCGTGAACGGTTGCTTTACAGACATCAGCTCATTCCTGGAAACGGCCGGCTCCGTGCAGGAAGTAATGGACCGGTACCTTTCGGTGAAAGAATGGATGTTGTTGGAGTATCATCTCCTGTTTGGCATCAACATGTGGGTGAGCGACAAACCGAGCAGCCTGATGCGGCAGATCGGTGAGATGGTCCATCAGTCCGAAATCCGGTTTATTTCGTCCTGGCTGAGAAAAGGAATTGAGCTGGGAGAATTATCGGAAGCACATGATCCTGCCGTAACGGCCGACCTGCTGGTGCAAGTGATGTTTGGATTCTGGATTAACTGGTGCAAATGGCAGGCCGCGGATTTTGACCTTCAAGACGCCAACAATATAAAAGAGTTCATGAACCGGGAGAGAAAGATGTTAACTATTTTCTTCAACGGTTTGAAATAAACCCGGAAAACTATATCCGAAAACCATTTTTATCGACCGAAGCCTGCTTCCCTCCAATTGCTTCCATGTATGTAGAGACATGAATTAAGCGATTCAATCATTGACATATTAAACTCAAAATTGTACGACAGATGAAAAAGATGATCGTTATGGCCGCGCTGGCCCTGTTCGGTTCCCAATTCGCCAAAGCCCAGGTGCAGAAAGGCAACTTCCTGGTAGGCGGTACGCTCGGTTTTACTAGCGCGACGGAAAAAGTTGACGGTACAGACAACAAGGAAACCGTTTCCCAATTTAACATCAGCCCCAAAGCTGGCTATGCCCTGTCCGACAAATGGATGGTAGGTGTGTTCGTGGAAGGCGCTTTCAATTCTACTAAAGACGTTGTAGGCGAGAACGAAGACAAAACCAAAGGTAACTTCATCCTCCCGGGTGTATTTGTGCGCAATTATTGCCAGATTGCTGATTCCAAAGTGTACTTCACCAGCGAAGCAAACGTTGGTTATGGCTTTGGCAGCAACGAAGTCAACGACGTGAAAACCGACAAAACTACCGGTTTCAGAGCGCAACTCATGCCCGGTATCTCTTACCTGGTTGGCAAACGCCTCATGCTGGAAGGTAACCTCGGTGGTCTTTCCTACAGCAACATGACCCAGAAGCCTGAAGGTGCAGGTGCTGAAATCAAAACCAGCGCTTTCGATTTCAACTTCATTAAGAGCTTCCAGGTAGGTGCTTCCTTCCTGTTCTAATGCTGAAACATTAGCGTTTTTTATAAAGGCATTGTCCCTGACGGACAATGCCTTTTTTCTTTTCCTGCCCTTGTTGAAATTTTTGGCTTGCATCTTGCATTACAAGGTGAAATTAACATAACCGACTATGAGATTTAACCGGATACACTTACTGTTTGCATTGGCAGGAACATTGATGTTTGGGAGTTGCGTGGTAGAACGGCACCACCACCACGGGCATAGCAAGCCCATGCCGCCGGGGCAGGCGAAGAAGTACTACGGTACCAAATCCGCCAAGCCTTTTGCGCCAGGCCAACAGAAAAAACACCGGCATTAACGGTATTAAAAACTTAGGATATGAAAAGGAATTGGAGATCAGGAGGAGTGATTGCACTGGCTACGATTTTATTTGCGGCATCGTGCGCAGTGCCCCGGCCCCCGCGGCCGCCGAAGCCTCCACGCCCGCACCATGGCCAACGCCCGACCGAACCGCCAAGACCGCCGGCGCCGCCTCACGGCCCTATGGCTGTACATTCAGCACAGGCGCCGCATACGGACCTTATCATAGCATACCCACATCGATAATCGGAAATCAGTTTACAAAAGAAGCAAGAGGCTGCCACAGGCAGTCTCTTCTTTTTTAGGCCAATGCTATAAAAGCAAAACGCCACCGCAGATGCAGTGGCGTTTTTTGTATCGTTGAAACCGGGATCTATCTGTTCATAGTCACCAGGAATTCTTCGTTGCTGCGGGTTCCGCGCATGTGCTGGAGCATGAAGTTCATGGATTCTTCCGTGTTCATGTCGGCCAGGTGGTTGCGGAGGATGTATACTTTCTGGAGCACGTCTTTTTCCAGCAGGAGATCGTCGCGGCGGGTAGACGATGCGGTAACATCGATAGCCGGGAAGATGCGGCGGTTGGCCAGGCGGCGGTCCAGCGCGAGTTCCATGTTGCCGGTACCTTTGAATTCTTCGAAGATCACCTCATCCATTTTGGAGCCGGTGTCGATCAGGGCGGTGGCCAGGATGGTGAGGGAACCGCCGTTTTCGATTTTACGGGCGGCGCCGAAGAACTGTTTGGGTTTCTGCATGGCGTTCGCTTCCACACCGCCGGAGAGCACTTTGCCGGAAGCAGGGGCTACGGTGTTATGGGCGCGGGCGAGGCGGGTGAGGGAGTCGAGCAGGATGACTACATCGTGGCCGCATTCCACCAGGCGTTTTGCTTTCTGCAGTGCGATGGCGGATACTTTCACGTGCTTTTCTGCGGGCTCGTCGAACGTGGAGGCGATTACTTCCGCTTTCACGGAGCGCTCCATATCGGTCACCTCCTCGGGGCGTTCATCGATCAGCACCACCATGAGATAGATCTCGGGGTGGTTGGTGGCGATGGCGTTGGCTACTTCTTTCAGCAGCATCGTTTTACCTACTTTCGGTTGCGCCACGATGAGGCCGCGCTGGCCTTTACCGATGGGCGTGAAGAGGTCGATGATACGGGTGGAGTAGTTATTGGCCGTGGTGGTGAGGTGCAGTTTCTCGAAGGGGAACAACGGCGTGAGGTAATCGAAGGGAACGCGGTCGCGCACTTCTTCAGGGGTTTTGCCATTGATGGTTTCCACTTTCAGCAGGGCGAAGTATTTCTCGCCTTCTTTCGGCGGGCGAACGGAACCGCGTACGGTGTCGCCGGTTTTGAGGCCGAAGAGTTTGATCTGGCTGGGAGAAACGTAAATATCGTCGGGCGAACTGAGGTAGTTATAATCGGAGGAGCGGAGGAAACCGTAGCCGTCGGGCATCATTTCCAGGACGCCTTCGCTGAGGATAACGCCATCGAATTCGATATTGAAAACAGGTTCTTTTTTCGGGTATTTATGTTGCTGCTGCTGCTGATTGCTGGCGGCGGGCTGCTGTTTTACAGGCGCCACGGGCTCCTGCACGGTTACGAAATCGTCTTCCGCTTCTTCTTCCGGGATAACGGCCGCTTCTTCTTCCTCTTCGGTGAGTGCGGGCAGCACGATGTCATCGTCGTCATCGAACGTCAGGGACGGAATGTCGAGATCGATATCGATCTTCCGTTTGGCCGGAGGAGCTTTGATTTCTTCTTCGTCTTCTGATTTGGAAACTTTTGTGGTGGCGGCTTTTTCTTCTTCTTCTTCGGGGCGGGGAGTTGATTTCTGTGGGGTGGGGGCCGGTGCGGGTTCGTCTTTTTTGCTTCCTACCGGTTTCCGTTTCCTCACTTTCTTTTCATCTCCGCTTCCAGGCTTATCTTCCGATGCTATCACAGCTTGTTTATCGAGTATTTTATAAATAAGTGATTGCTTGTCCAGTTTTTTTGCGTTGGGAATTTCCAGCTTCTCGGCGATGTCAAGTAGTTCAGGAACGAGCATGTCGTTCAGTTGTAAGATGTCGTACATCATCTGTTTTTGTCAAATTTTAGAAGTGTCGTAAGGCGGGTACCACTGCATACCAACATACACCAATTAACAAATAATTGTTTTGCGTCAATAATAAAGTCTTGATCATTAAATTGATAGGGATCACCTGTGGTGGGTGACTGCTGATGAAGATGGCAAAAAAGGAACTTAATCAGACAGATTGAGGATACAAGATTATGACTAATTTTGCGATTCTCCAAAAAAATATTGAACATAGCGACCTAACGCATAGCGATTTACCATCATGCACCGCAGCCCCTGTAATCCCCGCCCCTTGCCAAAAAGCGGATTTTCGTCATCCGAATTTGTCTATTTTTGCAACTCAATTCAAAACACATATTGATATGAGCCAAAGAGTAAAAATCAGGCAGGTCCTGCAGGACGACAGTACCAACTATGAAGTGACGGTTAAAGGATGGGTGCGCACCTTCCGCAATAACCAGTTTATAGCGCTGAACGATGGCTCAACTAATAATAATCTGCAGGTAGTGGTACAGGAAGCGGAAATGGACCCCGCCACCTTCAAGCGTATCACCCGCGGGGCGGCCATCAGCGTCACCGGCGAGATCATCCCCTCGCTCGGCAAAGGCCAGCGCGTGGAACTGAAAACCGCCAGCCTGGAGATCCTCGGCGACTGCGACGCCGAAGCCTACCCCATCCAGCCCCAGAAACAAAGCCTGGAATTCATGCGCGAAATCGCCCACCTGCGATTCCGTACCAACACCTTCGGCGCCGTTTTCCGGACCCGCCACTCCCTGGCGTTCGCCGTGCACCAGTTCTTCCACCAAAAAGGCTTCGTTTACCTCCACACACCCATCATCACCGCCTCCGACGCGGAAGGCGCCGGCGAAATGTTCCGGGTTACCACCCTCGACATGAAAAACCCGCCCCGCAACGAAGCCGGTGACATCGATTATAAAGAAGACTTCTTCGGCAAATCCACCAACCTCACCGTGTCCGGCCAGCTCGAAGGAGAACTCGGCGCCATGGCGTTCGGCGATATCTACACCTTCGGCCCCACCTTCCGCGCAGAAAACTCCAACACCGCCCGCCACCTGGCGGAATTCTGGATGATCGAACCGGAAATGGCTTTCTATGAACTGAAAGACAACATGGACCTCGCCGAAGAATTCATCAAATACGTCATCAAATTCGCGCTCGACAACAACCGCGAAGACCTCGAATTCCTCGCCCAGCGCCTGGCTGACGAAGAAAAGCAAAAACCGCAGGCCGAGCGCAGCGATATGGGGCTCATCGAGAAACTAGAGTTCGTACTCAACAACGAATTCGAGCGTATCACCTACACCGAAGCGATCGAGATCCTCCGGAACAGCAAGCCCAATAAAAACAAGAAGTTCACCTACCCGGTAGACGCCTGGGGCACCGACCTCCAGAGCGAACACGAACGCTACCTCGTAGAAAAACACTTCAGGAAACCCGTGATCCTCACCGATTACCCCGCCGCCATCAAATCGTTCTACATGAAACAGAACGAAGACGGCAAAACCGTACGCGCCATGGACATCCTGTTCCCCGGCATCGGTGAAATCGTGGGCGGTTCCCAGCGCGAAGAAAGCTACGATAAGCTGGTAGCGCGTATGAACGAACTGAACATCCCCGTGGAAGAGCTCTACTGGTACCTCGATACCCGCCGCTTCGGTACCGCTCCCCACAGCGGTTTCGGGCTCGGCTTCGAACGCCTCGTGCTGTTCGTGACCGGTATGACCAACATCCGCGACGTGATCCCCTTCCCCCGCACACCCAAAAGCGCGGAATTCTAAAGATCACCCATCATGCACATACGAAAGCAGGCGCCAACCGCGCCTGCTTTTTTTATGGAATTACCCGCCGCCTGCATCCTACTGTCAATTGAGCAAAACAATACAGTGTGTGTAATCACGGCGGCGGGTTTCGATCCTGCCGCCGGAATTTCTTCACCTTCAAACCCATCCCTATGGCAGAAATCATCTCCTCCCCCGACAACAACCGCAAAGGCCGCCGCCGCGCTTCCAAACGATCGACCCGTGTAGACATGACGCCCATGGTGGACCTTGGCTTCCTTCTCATCACGTTCTTCATGCTCACCACCACCATGTCACAGCCCAAAGCCCTCCCGCTCATCATGCCGGCAGACGGGCCCCATACCGCCGTGCCCGAAAGCAAATCCATGACCCTGCTCGTGAGGACGAACAGCACCGTGTCGTGGTACGAAGGGCAGGGCGAAGACCCCGCGAAGCCGCCGCAGATCCATCACAGCACCTTCTCCGCCGGCAACGGTATCGGGGAAGTGATCCGCGCCAGGCAAAGCGCCGTGGCCGCAAAGTATGGCCATGCGGATGAACTGATCGTATTGATTAAAGCGGAAAACGGCGCCAGCTACGGCAATGTGGTGGATGCGCTCGATGAGATGAAGATCAACCGGGTGGCGCGCTACGCGCTGGCGGACATAACACCGCAGGAAGAGAAATTGTTGCAGCGATGAGCCGTTCGGCGGCAGGGTTTTTCCCTTACCTTTAGTGTTCCAAAACACTATCGATATGGCAACCGTTCATTCCATCCCCTCCGTTGACCTGGCGGAATTCCGCTCCGGCGATCCCGCAAAGAAAGCAGCCTTCGTGAAAGCGCTGGGTAAAGCATATGAAGAAGTCGGGTTCGTGGCCGTTAAGAACCACGGCATCACCGACGCGCTCATCGCGCAGCTGTATGATAACGTAAGAGCCTTCTTCCAGCTGCCCTCCAGCACCAAAAGCAAGTACGAAATACCGGAACTGGCCGGCCAGCGCGGATATACTTCCTTCGGGAAAGAACACGCCAAAGGCTTCGACGCGCCCGACCTGAAGGAGTTCTTCCAGTTCGGACAGTCGGTGGAAGACGAAGACCCCGTTAAAGACGCCTATCCGAATAACGTGACCGTGAAAGAAGTGCCCGAATTCACGCCCACACTGTACCGCGCTTTCCGCGGGTTCGAAGACAGCGGCGCCGCCCTCCTCCAGGCCATCGCGATCTACCTGGGGCTCGACGAACATTTCTTCGACGGAAAAGTGCACAACGGCAATTCCATCCTCCGCGCCATCCACTATCCGCCCATCACCCAGGAACCGGCTTCGGCCATCCGGGCGGAACAGCATGAGGATATTAATTTGATTACCCTGCTCGTTGGTGCTTCGGCAGACGGTTTGCAAATTCTGGATAAACAGGGGGAATGGGTGCCAGTTACGTCCTTGCCCGACCAGATCGTGGTGAACGTGGGCGATATGCTCCAGCGCCTCACCAACAATCGTTTGAAATCCACCACGCACCGGGTCGTGAACCCGCCGCGGGAATTATGGAATACTTCCCGCTTTTCCATCCCGTTTTTCCTGCATCCCAAGTCAGACATGGATCTTACCTGTCTGCCCCAATGCGTGGACGAAGCCCATCCCGTCGAATATCCCCCCATCACCGCCGGCGAGTACCTCGACGAGCGCCTCCGCGAAATCGGGCTCAAGAAATAAAAACAACTTAGTGCACCCGGAGCCCCCGCTCCGGGTATTTTGTGCCTGGTAATGAACAGGACCGCACAAGAAGAATAAAAAATGAACAAAATGAACGAAAACCGGATGGCATGATGATCCGTTAGTAGCGGCATGCATACCCAACAATTCATCCCGCTGGCGATCGAAGACATGAGGCTCACCACCGGCGGCAACCTCACCGAAAGAGCGGGCGAACTGCCGACGCTCCCTCCCGTAAGAATTACAGGTACGTCCGATGCCGGTGCTTTGCGCACGGAAGCCGCTCCGGGGCCGCAGGTTGACGCGCCCGGACTGGCCGTAGCTGAGATGATGCGGAACCGTTAATTGGAAGCCGTAGCCGAGGGGGCGCTCGCCTGAAGAGCCGTCAACTCCCCCGCGGTTACGCCCTGACCGTTGAACAATCTCCCGAAGTAAGCCACCATGGCCGGGTTGAGCCGGTATTCGTTGTAGGGAAAATTCATGAAGTAACTATGCTGCCAGCGCGCCGCCTCCAGGAAGTCGACATATTGCGCGTTGGCCGCCCGCTGCCGGCGGGTCACCTTCTCACCCAACTGGCGCTTCAGCGTAAGCAGGTGCGCGCCCTTCAGCTGCAGGTCGCGTTTATTGTAGTGGATGTAAATGTTCTTCGCGAAATGGATCTTCTCCACCCAGCGGGCATGCCGCTTCATCGGCACGCAGGCGGCGTTGATGATGAGATTGTCGATATACGGAATGCCATCGGCGGCAAACTCGTTTGACTGATCTCCCTTCATCATTTGTTCGAGGATGATATTGCCCATACTGTGGTAAAACGTGGAAACGGAAACGCCCTCTGTCCAGGGCTCACCCGCCTCCCGCGCGGCTTTGATCATCTCCAGCAACTGCCGGTACTGCCCTGCCGATAACTTCGCATTCAGCCGCGCGAACTTGAAATTCCTGGAAGGTTTGTAGGTACTGTTAATGCTCGCATAATCGAACATCACCACGTTTACGCGGTATTGCGCGCTCATCAGCTGCGCCCGCTCCACGTTGTTGGTGAAGATCTTACCCATCCCTTCGGCATACACCACGATATCCCGGTGATGCGGCAGGTGCTGCATGGCCTCCCGGAGCGTGGGCTCCTGGAACACCTTCCAGGTGCCGTTCTGCTTTTCGAGGAAAAAGAATTTAAGGGAAGATGTGTCGATGAACTCGTCCACGAAGCGCAGGCTGTCGGGGTGGATGAACCGGTTGGAAACGAAAACGAGGGAGGTATCGCCCCGGGCAGGCGTTGCATGGTCCGATTGAAGGGAGAACCGCTGCCAGTTGGCCTGGCTGTTGTAGTTCGACCGTTGTGCCTGGACAGAACATGCCAGCGCAAGCAGAAAGCCAGTCAAAAGACGTTTCATATGGACAGTTGTTATTGCTTTAACGCCTAAACGAATTCAAAAGTTTCACGGAATTACCAATACAAGGATTATGCCTCGCTAACCGACGGATTATCAGGCACATTCCGTCGCCGGATTTGAATATCTCATTATTTTACTGGAAATTGGGGAGCGAACTGATATCCGAACGTGTTTTTACGTCACATCTCATTCTTAAAAGCAGTATTGTTGCACAGCTTCACGGCATTCGGGGGCCCGCAGGGCCACCTGGCTATGATGATGAAAACCTTTGTGCAGCAACGCCGGGACGTGACGGAGAAGGAGCTGATGGAATACAACGCCTTTTGCCAGCTGCTGCCGGGGGCTTCTTCCTCGCAGACGTTGACGCTCATCGGGTACAAGCGCGGCGGGGTTCCCCTGGCCGTGGCCACCCTCGCCATCTGGATCACACCGGCCTGCCTGCTCATGGGTTCCCTGAGCTTCCTGCTGCAGTACATGGACAAGCGGGCGCTCAACGTGGATATCTTTAAGTACGTTCAGCCCATGGCCGTGGGCTTCCTTGCTTTCGGCGGCATCCGGGCCTACCAGATCAGCATCCGCAATACCGCCACATTCTTTATCATGGGCGTAGCCATGGCGGCGGCGTTCTTCTTCAAATCTCCCTGGACCTTCCCTGCCCTGATCATCCTGGGCGGCACGATCTCCAACTTCAGCGATAAACGCATCCCGGACATCAACGAGCCCCGCAAGAAAATCCAATGGGGCAACCTCTGGCTTTTTGCGCTGATATTCGTGCTGGCGGGGTTCATGTCGGAGCTGGCGCGTACCAACGACTGGATCACCCGCCGTCCCTTCAACCTTTTCGAAAACTTCTACCGTTTCGGCAGCCTGGTGTTCGGCGGCGGCGATATCCTCATCGCGATGATGCTGGAGCAGTACGTGTTCCGTTCCAAAAGCCAGTTCATGTCGGCCGAAGAGTTGCTGACGGGGGCGGGTATTATGCGGGCGATGCCGGGGCCTACCTTTTCGGTGTCTGCCTATGTGGGCGGGATGGTGATGCGCAGCCTGGGGCCGGGGTACCAGTTTCTTGGCTGCATTCTCGCGCCGGTGGCCATCTTCCTGCCGAGCATGCTGCTGGTGCTCTTTTTCTTCCCTATCTGGAGTAACCTGAAAAAGCATGTGGTGATTTACCGCGCCCTCGAAGGGATCAATGCCGTAGTGGTAGGCGTGATGTGGGCGGCCACCATCTTCCTCTTCATTTCCATCCCGGTGACCTGGTACAATGTACTGATCATGGCCGTTACGCTGGGAGTGCTTTGCCTGACCAAAGTGCCCTCGCCCGTCATCGTGATCGCCTGCATCCTCGCGGGTGCGCTTATGTAGCGTTTAAGATTGCTTCCATGCGGCGGCGAGTTCCCGCTTCCTGCGTTCGGTGATATCGAGCACGGATTTGTTATGCAGGTGAAGCTGCAGGTTGTCGTGATCGATGTGCCGGATATGCGGCAGCTGCACCATCTGGTGGTTGTTGATCTGGTAGAAGCGCATGCCGGCGAAGAGTTCCGTATAATATCGGAAAGGCCGCCGGGATTGGAGGAGGTCGCCGTTGGAAAGGCTGAAAAGCGTCCGGTCGGTGCTGCCTTCCACGTAAGCGATGTTTTCGATGGAAGCGATGTATTCGCCGCCCCCGGCCAGGGGGATCACGATCTGGCGCACGTCTTTGGCGGATTTGCCGAAGTTGTGCAGCAGCACGTCGTACCGTTCCTGTTTACCGGGATGGTGGAGCCTTTGGCGGACGGCCTGAACGGCCTGCTGAAGGCTTTCGCGGTCGATGGGTTTGAGGATCAGCTCCACCTCGCTGAGGCGGATGGTATGGAGGTAGCGTTTTTCGAACGCGGTCACGAATACCGTTTCAAACGTGGCGTCGTAGGCGCCGGTGAGTACGTCGAACCCTGTGCCGTCGGGCATTTCGAGGTCGAGGAATACGAGCTGGGGCCGGTGTTCGCGGATTTGTGCGATGCCTTCGCGGCAATTGGCCGCCTGCGCCACGGCTTCGATGTCGGGGCAATAGCGTTGCAGCATCAGGGCGATAATATCCCTGCTGTTCCGCTCGTCGTCAATAATTACTGCACGGATCATGGGTCTTCCAATTTGGTCCCGTCTACAACTGGGGTATGAGCACCCTCACGATGGTGCCGCTTTCCTGTGTCCCGCGGGCGGATTTGTCTATGATTTCGATCTGGATGCCGGTATTGTACATTTTGTTCAAAAGCTCTGCCCGGTTGAAGCTGATTTCCATACCGGAAGACTGGTGATGGCCGGGAAGGGTCCGCAGTTGCCGCGAACGCTCAATGCCGAGGCCGTTGTCTTCCACGATGCATTCCAGCATATCGTGGGCAATCATGGTAAAGCGAATGGTCAATAGTCCTGTTGTGTGCTCTTCGTTCGTCATTCCATGCTTGACGGCATTTTCCACATACGGCTGGAGCAGCATGGCGGGCACCTCCAGTTCGGCCGTATTGAGGGTGGGGTCCATCAAAATCTCGAAACTCATCTTTTGTTCAAACCGCATCTTCTCCAGACCAAGATAAGTATTTAAATAAGTTATTTCGTCGGCCAGGGAAATAAAATTGCGGCGCGAGAAATCCAGCGTCTTGCGGATCAGGTACGAGAAATCGGACAAATATTTCTGCGCATGCTCGAAATCGCGCTGCATTACGAACAGCTGGATCGAGTTGAGGCAGTTGAAAATGAAGTGCGGGTTGATCTGGGCGCGGATGGCTTTCAGCTCTATTTCCGCGAATTTCTTGCTGTATTCCGCTTCCATCTGCAGCTTCCGCTGCTCTTCCAGCTCGGTTTTGCGGCGTACGATCTCGGTGGTCTGCTCCCGCACCAGCTCTTCCAGCTGCTCGTTGAGCTTGCGTTGCAGCTCCTTGTTTTTGTTCAATTGCTTGATCAGCATCTCCTGCGTACGGGTCTTTTCCTGGTGCACGAGCTTGTTCCTGTAACTGAGGCCCGCGGCGTAACTGAGGGCCTGCACGAGTACACCCACCACCAGCAGCGAGTATGGGGTAATCAGTTCGGGCAGCGGGGTAAAGGGAACAGGCTCCGTATTGCGGAAAAACGACAGGATAGCCAGCAGGTACAGGCCGAGGGAGCCGTACAGGAAAAACCGGATAAGGGGATGATGGCGCACCCTCCGCCCAAGGGCCACGAACGAAATCCCGAAAGGGATCAGCGACAGGAAGGTGGCCCAGGTGAAGATCTGCCCAGGCAGCGAATAGTCGCCCATCCACATCAGCACGATGCAGGCCGCGATGCAGGCGCCGTAAAAGATATTGCTGTAGAAATAGTATTTGTCCATCAGCGGGAACCGCTCCCGCAAATTCAGGAACGCCCGCCCGAAAAGCATCGGCATGAAATAGAAGCAACAGATCAGCGCCGGCACGTCCCAGTAATATTTCAGCATGGGCATGCTGTGGAAGAACGACAGCTGGTAAGGCTTCGTTTCCAGCCGCAGGCAGAAAAACAGGATCAGCCCCAGCAAATATGCCGAAAAATACATGCTGGGCTTGTCAGGCAGTTGGATGTAATTGATGATCGTGATACTGAGGAGCACCAGCAGCATGCCGATCACGATCTGGATCACCAGCGCCTCCCCTTTGAAACGGTCCGCCTGGAGGTGCCGGAACTGCGCATAATGAATGGCGTCGTACAGCACCGGCATCAGCTCGTTCTCGCGGTAGTAGGGATTTTCGACGTGCAGGTAGAAGGTGCGCGCCTGCCCGGCCGCCACATGGAGCGGGAAAGCGTAACTGTCCCAGCGATCGGCCCCCGGCTGGTAATGCATCATGCCCGCGGAAGCATCGTGACGGAGGGCGCCGGATGCGTCTTCCGAATAGAAAAATAAACGCTCCTGCCAGCCGGCGAAAAGGTATAACACGGAATCGACAGGACCGGTGTTGCGGATCGTAAGCCGGAACCAGCCGTCGTTTTCCTGGAAAAGCAGTTTTTTGTTGCGGTGAAAGAAGGACGTGTCTTTCCGGTAATCCAGCCCCTGCGCCTGCGACGCGGTAGCGTTACCGGAGAAAACCGATAAATAATGGCGGATATCGAGCCCGTTTACAGGCCGGGAGAAGTCTACCGACAAGGTATCCCGGTCGCCGGCGCGAACCGTCCCCGTCAGGGCGGCGCAAAGCAGGAGGCATATCAGGGATAGGCGGTACACTGTCAGTTTCAGGAATTTGGGATGAATTGATCGATGACGCGGGCGAGCGCATGGTCTTTCTCGGTGACCGTATTGCCGGCGCTATGGGTACTGAGCCAGATCTCCACCTTGTTCCAGGTGTTGGTCCAGGTGGGGTGATGGTCCATTTTCTCCGCGGCCAGCGCCACTTTTGTCATAAAGGCGAAGGCTTCGCGGAAGTCGGGGAAAGTGAAGGCGCGGTACAGGTGCCGCTCGGTTTCCTGCCACATAGTGCGTGATTTAAACGGTGGATGGATGGGGAATATCTGTGTCAGAATATCAGGTTAATCCGGTTGCGGATGTCGCGCAGGTCCAGCAGCGACGCCATCTGCACCAGTTCAGCTTTCCTGCATTGTTCGATCAGCGCTTTCACGTCCGGCTGCTGGTAATAGTTGCCTTTGATAAGCCAGAGATAGTCTACATGCTTCAATTCAGGGAGCAGGAATTCCGCTTTGCAATGATTGTTATAGAAATAGTGCCCGGCGGATTTGGTCAGCTCCTGGTGTTCGTACACGGTAAAGAAGAAAGACCGGCGGTTTTTGGCAAGATTGATTTCCAGGGAGTTATTTACCCTGAAATCGAAGCCGAGCTGTTTGTTGAGCTGCCAGATAAGCTGGTAGTCCTTGGCCTGGGAAATGATCCCCGCCAGCCAGGCGTCTTCGAAAAAATCTTCCACCAGGGCGTCCTGGTCCAACTTCAGTTTGAGTACAGACATGCGGTAAAGTTATTGAAAAAGGGCCTGCACCTATTTTTCTTTTTTGGGCAACGCTGTGTTCTTTTTGGTCAACGGCGGGTTCCAGAACTTATCCGTAAAGCCGACGACCTGGTTATTGCGTATTTCTATGCCTTCCTGCTCCAATAATTCCTGCATTAAGGTGGGTGTGGCGAAGTGAACGGCGCCGGTCAGGAGGCCTTTGCTGTTCACCACCCGGTGCGCCGGAACGGGTGGGTGGGCTTTCCCGGCCTGGTGCATGGCCCAGCCTACCATGCGGGCGGTGAGGCGGATGCCGGCTCTTTCGGCGATGGCGCCATAACTGGTCACCCGCCCGCGGGGAATCTGGCGGGCGATATCGAAAACCCGGTCTACGAAGTCAGGCTCCGTCTTTCTGGCGGCGGGCTTCGAGGAGGCGGTTTCTTTTTTCTTCGGGGACTTTTTCATAATCAAACGGGCAATGCAGGCATCCGTTACCGCAGCAAAATCCCCTTTCAAGGTGGAATTTTTCGGTCAACACCACATATCCCTGCTCGTTATAGTAGAAATCAATATGTTCCTGCAGCTGCTTCTTCATCCGTTGCGAGGTTCACGGTTTTCCAGCTGATGGGCTGGTCCGGTAATGCAAATTTAAGGAACCGGATGGTACGGCCGTCCGCCAGGTGCATCCCTTCATAATAGGTCTGGATCTGCAGGAGCTCCGGGATGGGCGAGAGGGCGTAAACGTCGGGAATGTCTGTGATCATGCGGCAACCGGTCCGGGCGATCACCATTTTGGTGAAGGCGTAAAGTTCCGGGGAGTCGGTTTTCAGGTTGATGGTGCCGCCTTCGGCCAGGAACTGCTGGTAGAGGGCCAGGAACCGGGGATGGGTAAGGCGTTTTTTGGATTTGGATTGGCGGAGGAAGGGGTCCGGGAAGGTGATCCAGATATTTTTTACGTCGCCCGGCGCGAAATATTCGGTAATTTGTTCGATCTGGGTACGCAAAAATGCTACATTCGCGATTTGCTGGTCGATGGCGGTTTTAGCGCCTTTCCAGATGCGGTTGCCTTTGAGGTCTACCCCCATGAAGTTTTCTCCGGGGTATTTCCGGGCGAGGCCGAGGGTGTAATCGCCCTTGCCGCAGGCCAGTTCGAGGGTGAGCGGATGGCTGTTGCCGAAATGGCGGCTCCAGTTCCCGGGCATGTCTTTCGGATAGATGAGCACGTTGGGGAATGTCTCAATTTCCGCGAATCGCTGTAGTTTCTTGTGTCCCATGAGGGCGCAAAAGTACGAAAAGGGATGAAAACCGCATTGGCGACAGGTAAGGATAAGGTATGGGCGCCGTAGGGATACAGTAGGGATACCGTACTAGAAGGTAACCATTGGGAAGTGGGTAGGTGTTGCAGGGCAGGCGGGATGTAACGAAAAACGCACCGGCGTAAACCGATGCGTTTAATGGCTGTAGGGGTAGGAGTCGAACCTACACGAGGCAGTTAGCCATAGCACAAATAAGATTAGTGGTCAACCCATTACGCTACGTTTATCCCGTGATCCTCACCCCCGAGACGAGAGGGCATGTCTGCCAATTTCATCACCCCACAAAGTTGGATAATTTCCCTGGCGGGTAAGCGTTGTTTTCAACGATTATGATGCAAATCTAAAGAGAGGGGGTATTTTTTGCAAATATTTTAATAGAAATTTTGGAAATTTCGATATTTTTTAAATATTTGCATGTAAGTTTAAAACATTCAAAAACACTTTGTCAAAATGAGCCACAATTTGAATATTGACAAACTGGACCTGCAGATCATCAGCGAGATGATGTCTAACGCTGAAATCTCCTATGCTGACCTGGGGAAGAAGCTGTTCGTATCAGGCGGTACGATCCACGTACGAATGAAGAAATTGCAAGAGCTGGGTATAGTTAAAGGTACGAGATTACATGTAGATTTAAAAATGATCGGTTATGACGTAATCGCATTTATCGGCATTTTCCTCGAAAAAAGCTCCCTTTACGATTCAGTGGCCAAGGAATTGCGCAAAATGCCGGAAATCGTTCGCCTGAACTACACCACCGGCAGCTACAGCATGTTCGCAGAAATCATTTGTAAAGATATCACCTCCCTTCGCCGCGTGCTGCACGACGAGCTCCAGAAAATCAAAGGGATCGAACGCACCGAAACATTCATTTCGCTGGAAGAAAGCTTTACGCGCACCATTAACGTTGTCGAGTAAGGGCGCAGGTTTCACGTTATGAGCAAAGACAAAAAGGGAGACGGCCGCCGTCGCCCTTTTTGCCGTTTTGGGACCCCTTATCTGAATCCCAGTCTCCGCCCCATCGCCGGGCTCAGCGCCGGCAGCTTCCTTCTTTCAATCAGGAAACTCGTTAACCGCGCAATGTCGGCAAAGATGTAATGCTTGTCCAGCGCGCCTTTCAGGTAATCCCTGCCTGTGCTGCCGCCCGTTCCGATACGCGTGCCGATCACCCGCTGCACCATGCTCATGTGCCGGTACCGCCAGGTGCTCAGCTGCTCGTCGATCTCCAGCAGGCTGTTCAGCAGCTGGAAAGGCAGCTGCAGCAAGGGATAACCCCTGTACAACATGATGAACAATGCCGCGCGGCTCGCCCTGGGCGATAAATGCCCCGCCCCTTCGCCGTCGCCGAATACCTTGTCGAAATAAGCGCGGTTCGCCTGCTCGGCATCCGCCAGGCCTGCCATGTAAATATTACGGTAATCGTTGAACCAGAGCGATCCGCCGTCGGTAGCGGCATTGGTAGATGGCTGGTAATCGGACCAGTTGTCGGGCTCTTCGAAGAAGGGCATGCGCTCCAGCCAGTCGTTGAGGAGCTTCAGCACGGACGGTTCCCTTTCCGCCCGACGGATGATCTCGATCTTGTCGGGCGTGAGCTGGGAGATGTAATATTCCTGTCCGAAACGGTTTTCGTATTGCAGGCCCAGCCTGGCTTCGAGGGTTTTGAATTGCCAGCTCTGGAAGCCGGATGCGGGGCGCAGCATGTCGCGGAAATCGAGGAAGTCCATCGGTGTCATCGTTTCCATAATATCGATCTGCTGTACCAGCAGTTTGAGGATGGAGACGCTGCGGTTCAGGCGGTGCACAACGGTCTGCAGTTCCGGGGAATTATCGTTCACGGCTGGTTTGCTCATGATATCGGCCACGGATTCCACTTCGAAAAGCAGTTGTTTGAACCAGAGCTCGTAGGCCTGGTGGATGACGATGAACAGCATTTCGTCGTGGGCGGGCATCCCGTGTTTGTCTGATTCGGGATGCTGTGCGTTCAATATGGCGTCGAGTTGCAGGTACGGGCCGTACTGCACATTGGTTTGTTGCATGTTGGTGGGTGAGGTGTGAAATGAAGGAATGGGCCGCGCCGGCGGCCGTTCAGGTAAATAACGGTCGGGAGCGGATCAGGTTGGGCTTTTGATGATGTTTTTCCAGATATTCATCGGTGCGGATTTAGAGCGAAGGCGTTTTGCCGCCGTCAACGGGCAGGTTGATGCCGGTGATGTAGGAGGCGGCGGGGGAAGCCAGGAAGGCTACTGCGGCGCCGAATTCGGACGGGTCGCCGAAGCGCTGCATGGGGATTTCGGCCCTCCATTCTTCGGATACGGTCGCTTCGTCGACGCCGCGGCTTTCCGCATTGGCGCGGAAGAGGCTGCGGAGGCGGTCGGTAGACATGGAGCCGGGCAGTACATTGTTGACGGTGATCCCGAAAGGCGCGAGCTCGCCGGCGAGGGTTTTGGCCCAGTTGGCGACGGCGGCGCGGATGGTATTGGAAACCCCGAGGTTGCGGAGCGGTGTTTTGACGGAGGTGGAAATGATCTGGATGATACGGCCGTACCCGCCGGCTTTCATGCCGGGCACCACGGCCTGCGCCAGGAGCTGGTTACAGACGAGGTGCATCTGGAACGCCTGGAGGAAGGCGCCGCCTTCGGCAGCGAGGATCGGGCCGCCCGAGGGGCCGCCGGTATTGTTGACCAGGATGTGGACGATGCGCTGGTCGGTGATGGCGCTGATGGCCGATTGCACGTTGTCGGGCTGGTTGAAATCGGCGGTGTGCCAGCTGTGTTGCTGTCCCCGGGAGGTATCCAGCGATGCGGCGGCGGCTTTGAGGGGCGCTTCGCTCCTGGCGATGAGGATGCAATTGGCGCCCAGGAGGGCGATTTCCCTGGCGGAAGCGAGCCCCAGGCCCTGGGAGCCTCCGCAGATAACGGCGTTTTTACCGGTCAGCGACAAGTTCATAGGGTAAAAGTAAGGAATCGGGGCCGCTTCCCGTGCGGCGTATGATTTTTTTCATTAGGTTTGCATATAACGCAATACTGCACTTGAGGCCGTTCCATAAAAAAGGAATATTTTTTGTTACTTCACGGTAGAACGGCTGCATTTCAAGATTTTTTACGGAATTACAATTTAGATTAATGGAATATAACACCGCACGCAATCACCTCATCATGAAGGAGTACGGCCGGAACGTACAGCGGATGATCGAATATATCTTGACGTTGAAAGACCGCGAGCACCGCCAGCAACAGGTGTCCGCCGTGATTGAGCTGATGGGCATCCTGCAGCCGCACCTTCGCAACGTGGAGGATTTCCGGCATAAGCTGTGGGACCACCTCTTCCTGGTGTCAGACTTCAAGCTGGATGTGGATTCCCCATACCCCATCCCCACGAAGGAAACCCTGCGCGCCAAACCGGACCGCCTGCCTTATCCCAAGAAACACCCCCGTCACCGCCACTTCGGTAAAAACCTCGAAAGGGTGATCGATAAAGCCCTGGAAACCGAAAACCCTGAAATGAAGGACGGCTTCGTACAGGTCATCGGCAATTACATGAAGCTGGCTTACGGCAACTGGCACAAGGAAAACGTCCATGACGACGCGATCCGCGCCGAGCTTTCCGGTATCACCCAGGGCAAACTGCAGTACTATCCTACTTCGGGCAACGCCAACCCTGCGCCCGTTATCAGCCTGGAACCCCAGTTCCGCGCACCCGGCAACACTACCGCCCCCACGGCCAGCGCCAAGCGCAAACAGTTCCAGCAGAACAAGTACAAGCAGAACAATAACAACAACAAGAACAAACACAACAAATACAAAAACAGGAACAAGTGATCAACGCGTTCGAAGTACGAGGCGGCAACCGTCTGAAAGGAGAAATTATACCGCAGGGAGCCAAAAACGAAGCATTACAGATTATCAGCGCGGTGCTGTTAACACCCGGAAAAGTCACCATCAGCAATATCCCGGACATCGTGGATGTTAACCTGCTGATCGAGCTGCTGGCCGATGTGGGCGTGAAAGTAAACCGCGTATCCCGCGCCGTGTGCGAGTTTCAGGCTGATGCAGTAAATATAGACTACCTGGAAAGCCCTGAGTTCAAAAAGAAATCCGGCCGCCTGCGCGGCTCCGTAATGATGGCCGGCCCCCTGCTGGCACGTTTCGGTAAAGCATATATTCCCAAACCCGGAGGCGACAAGATCGGCCGGCGGAGGCTCGACACACACGTGATCGGGTTCGAGCGCCTGGGCGCTTCTTTCGTGTACGACACCGGCGATAACTACTTCCGCCTCGAGTCGCCCAAAGGCGGCCTCAAAGGCACCTACATGCTGCTCGACGAGCCCAGCGTAACCGGCACCGCCAACATCGTAATGGCCGCCGTGCTGGCCAACGGCACCACCACCATCTACAACGCCGCCTGCGAGCCTTACCTGCAGCAACTCTGCAAAATGCTCAACAGCATGGGCGCGAAGATCAAAGGCGTGGGTTCCAACCTCCTCGAAATCGAAGGCGTTTCGTCGCTTACCGGCTGCGAACACGCCATGCTGCCCGATATGATCGAGATCGGCTCCTTCATCGGCCTCGCCGCCATGACGCAGAGCGAGATCACCATCAAGAACGCCAGCATCAAAAACCTTGGCATCATCCCCGAAAAATTCGGTCTGCTCGGTATCAAAATGGAATACCGGGGCGACGATATCCATATCCCGGCGCAGGACAGCTACGAAATCCAGAATTTCCTGGATGGCTCCATCCTCACCATTTCCGACCATCCCTGGCCGGGCTTTACCCCCGACCTGCTGAGCATCGTGCTCGTGGTAGCCACCCAGGCCCGCGGCAGCGTGCTCATCCACCAGAAAATGTTCGAAAGCCGCCTGTTTTTCGTGGACAAGCTCATCGACATGGGCGCGCAGATCATCCTCTGCGACCCGCACCGCGCCACCGTGATCGGCCTGGGCCGTCACCATCCGCTGCGGGGCATCACCATGAGCAGTCCGGATATCCGCGCAGGCGTGTCCCTGCTCATCGCGGCGCTCAGCGCCGAGGGCAAAAGCACCATCCATAACATCGACCAGATCGACCGCGGCTACCAGTATATCGACGAGCGCCTGCGGAACCTGGGAGCAGATATCAAGCGCGTTTAGAGAATCATGGCATCCAACAAAATCATCATTATCACCGCACCCTCCGGGGCGGGTAAAACCACCATCGTCCGCAAGCTGCTGGCTGATATGCCGGAGCTCGCATTCTCCATTTCCGCCGCCACCCGCTCGCCCCGCGAAACGGAAACGCACGGGAAAGATTACTATTTCATGTCGCCCGAAACCTTCCAGGAGCATATCGAAAAGAATGATTTCGCGGAATATGAAATGGTGTATGCCGGTAAATATTACGGAACCCTGAAGAGCGAATTGCAACGCATCTGGATGAACGGGCAGACGCCGATGGTGGACATCGACGTGAAGGGCGCGCTGAGCATCAAGGAGAAATACCATGCTTCGGCTATGACTATTTTCATCCAGCCGCCGTCGCTCGACGCGCTGCGCGTACGCCTGAGTGAACGGGGGACTGAATCGCAGGCGAGCCTCGATGAAAGGTTGGGGAAAGCGCGGTACGAACTGTCTTTTGCCAAAGAATTTGACTATATTGTTGTAAATGAAGTATTGGAAACGGCCTATGCGGAGGTGAGAAAACTGGTGGAGAACTTTTTGGCCCGTTAATCGTTATTGATTGGCGCGGCTGAAGGCTGAGGCCCCATTAAAACATATATCTGGATGGATATTTACACGATCGTTTTACTGGTTTTAGTGATACTGCTGGCGGGCTTCTTCGCCGGGATGGAAACGGCGTTCGCGAATGTGAACCGGCTGAGCATCGAACTGAAGAAAAAGCAGGGGCGCGTGGCAGGGAAGATCCTGGCGGGCTTTAGCGAGCATCCGGCCAAGATCCTGGCGACCAGTCTTATCGGTCTGACGATCAGCATCGTGATTTACAGCATGCTGGTGGCGGGCTGGCTCGACCAGCTTTGGCTGTCGATCTGGAAATCGGAGGAGCAGGTGGCCAAGTTCGTGGCGCTGACGCTGTTTATCGAGATTTGCGCGGCTACCTTGCTGGTGTTGTTTTTCGGGTTTTTTATCCCGCGGAGCATCTTCCGCAGCCGTCCGGAAGCGTTGCTGAGCTTTTTCGCCTGGCCCATTTCTTTCCTGTCGAAGCCTTTTTACGTGATCGGCGCCATGCTGGAGTCGATTTCGGAATGGATACTGAAATACTTGTTCAACGTGCGCATCATCGAGAACAAGAGTTCGTTTTCGCGGGTGGACGTAGAGTTTTTCACGCGGCAGAGCCAGCAGCATATGGGCGAGAGCCAGGAGCTGAACACGGAGCTGTTTGAGAATGCGCTGAGCCTGGTGCATGTGAAGATCCGGGGCTGCCTGATCCCGCGGAAGGAGATCGAAGCGCTGGAAATTACGGCCTCGATAGAAGATTGCAGGAAGAAGTTTATTGACACGAAGCTGTCGAAAGTTATCATCTACGAACAAAATATTGACAATATTCTCGGATATGTGCACCAGCTGGACATGTTTAAGAACCCGGAAGACATCAGTGCGGTGATCCACCCGATCCTGGCGGTGCCGGAAACGATGAGCGCGATCGACCTGTTGGGGAAATTCAATAAAGAGCGGAGAAGTATCGCGTGGGTGGTGGACGAGTTCGGCGGAACGGCCGGGATTGTTACGATCGAGGATGTGCTGGAGGAGATTTTCGGGGATATCAAAGACGAGCATGACGTGGAAGAGTTCGTGGAGCAGCAGATTGCGGAGAAGGAGTATATTTTCTCCGGCCGCCTGGAGCTGGATTACCTGAATGAGCGGTATGGTTTTGATTTTCCGGAGGATGAGAGCGAGACGCTGTCGGGTTATATCATCTCGCATTATGAGACGATTCCGCGGCTGAAGGAGCGCATTATCATCGATAACTACGAGTTCGACGTGTTGAACGTGACGGATACGCGGATAGAGATGGTGAAAATGAAGATCCTGGATTAGGGAGAATCCGGCCTGATTGTTGCTGTAAATTAGACAAATAGCTGGTTTGTCCGGCTGCGGGAGTAAAAGGGTAAAAACTTCCTTCCCGGTTTAAAAGCACCAGTTTTGAGTTGATTGTAAAGGTATTGAAGAACGATTTAAGTAGAATTTAATTTATATATAATATTATCTTTGCAAAATCGTTTTTTACAAGAGTGGTAGAAAATTAACACGGGCGGGATAGGAATAGGTGCTGATACGTAACACAATAATTTGATTTTTGTTAAAAGGTTGTAAAAAACTTTGTTGTAACATTGATAATACGATATTTCTTTCTATTTTTGTTTTAGAAAATTGAATGCTTTAGTAACGGTTGCGACTTACATCTGAATAGCTTGCCATTAAAGGATGCAAGTTTCAATCTAACAGAAGCGAATAAAGACATTCTCGAATTCAACTTTTTTGGGGTTAACAAACAATGGATGAAAGGCCGGCTCTTGATTCTTCTCGGGCTGGCTCTTTTTTTTGCCCTAAATCCTCCTCCTCATACTTTCTCGTTTTTTTCTTATTACCTTAGCCCACATTTTTTTTCACATTCAACTCTTCGGGGCATGTTATATTTGTGCTCCTGATTCTGATACCGCATGTTAAAGAAGTTATTTTCGCAAAACGAGGATAAGGCAGAGATGTCGTTTTTCGACCACCTGGAGGAGCTCCGGTGGCACCTGGTCCGCTCCGCCGCAGCGATTGTGATCGTGAGCATCCTTGGCTTCGTATTTACCGACTGGATCCTTACCAAAGTGATATTCGGGCCCACGCAGGCCGAGTTCCCGACTTACCGTTGGCTGTGCTCCGCCAGCCAGGCGCTGGGGCTGGGAGATAAGTTGTGCATCACGCCGCCGGAGATTATCTTCCAGAACACGAAAATGGCCGGCCAGATCATGCTGCAGTTCAAACTGGCGATGATCATCGGCGTAATCGGGGCCTTCCCTTATGTGTGCTGGGAGATGTGGCGATTTATCCGTCCGGCCCTGAAGGATAATGAAGCGAAAGGATCGAAAGGCGTTATCTTCTGGGTAAGCCTGCAGTTCCTCATGGGTATCGCGTTCAGCTATTTCCTCATCGCTCCGTTCATGATCAACTTCCTCGCCAGCTACACCGTGTCTGACGTGATCAAGAACGACTTCTTCATCGACGATTATTTCGGCCTGATGTCGCAGATCATCCTCGGTATGGGCGCGCTGTTCGAAATGCCGATCCTCGTATACTTCCTTACCAAGCTCGGTATCCTCACGCCTACCTTCATGCGGAATTACCGCCGCCACGCCATCGTGGTGATCCTCATCCTGGCGGCCATCATCACACCGCCCGATGTACTGGACCAATTGCTCGTTTTCGTACCTTTATACCTGCTGTATGAAGTGAGCATCCTGATTTCGGCCAGAACCTACGCGAAGAAAGAGAAGGAAGAAATTGAAGAATGGTCGTAAGACAAACACAGCAACGTAATACCAACACCAAAATAAACCCATAGGGTATGGAACAGACGACATTTGATCTTGCCTTGCCGATCGCCATCGGATCGGACCATGCAGGGTTCGGGTACAAGGAAGAAGTGATCTCCTATCTCGAAGGAAAAGGGATTACGGTAAAAGATTTCGGTACGCATTCGGCCGACTCCGTAGATTATCCCGATTTCGCGCATCCTGTAGCCAGCGCCGTGGAAGACGGCACGCATGCCTTCGGCATCCTCATCTGCGGCAGCGCCAATGGCGTAGCCATCACGGCCAACAAGCACCAGGGCATCCGCGCGGCGATCTGCTGGGGCGATGAGCTGGCCCGCCTGGCCAGGAGCCATAACAACGCAAATGTGCTCTGCATCCCGGCGCGCTTCGTGAGCGTACCCACCGCCACCGAAATGGTGGATGTATTTGCGGCTACGCCTTTTGAAGGCGGCCGTCACGAAAACCGTGTTAAGAAAATCGCCTGCATGTAACCCGCAGGCCCGGCGATTTTTTCGGAATATATTTGAGAAAGAGGCTGTGCAAGCAGCCTCTTTTTATTTGAGTGGTAGCGGTGGCTACTGCCGTAAACCTTAATTTTAGCGCATAAAAACCTGCGAATGAAGAAACAATCCATGCTGGCCTGCCTCCTGGCCGTAGGGACCGCCGCCTGCGCACAGAAGGCTTCCACGCCGCTGAAACGCTCCGCTGCTACGTCCTACGCCGAGACCATTACGGCCGCCAAGCTCAAGAAACACCTGTTTATCGTAGCCGGCGACGAAATGGAAGGCCGCGAAACCGGCAAGCCCGGGCAATACAAAGCCGCCAAATATATCATCGAGCAGTTCAAGGCCGCGGGGCTCCAGCCCGGCGCAGGCAACGGCGAATGGGAGCAACCGTTCACGTTATTGCAGGACACCCTCAACCAAAGCACCATACAGGCCGGCGGTAAAACCTTCACATTCGGCCAGGAATATTACGGTTCCGTAAAAGAACTCACCAACCAGCAACTGGGCGCCACCCCAGCCTTCTTCGCAGGGTTCGGCGTTGTCAACGAAGCCATGGACCCCTACAAGGGCGCCGGCTCTTCGGAGAAGATCATTGTCATCGCAGATACCGAAGGGAAAGGAACGCCCCTCACCGACCGGCTCCGCACTGCCGCCAACCATGGCGCCGTAGCGGTGTTTGTGGTGAGCGAGCGTGCCAACCTCGGCGGCCGCGGCGGCTCCCGCATACGCAGGACCGGCCTGTACTGGCCCATGATGAAAACCATGGAGTACATCCCCAACAGCTATTTCGTGTCGCCAGAAGTGGCTTCGGCTATTTTCGGCAAACAATGGCCCGAGCTGCTGGCAGCCGCCAAATCCGGCAATACCACGCCTGCCACCGGCCAGGTAACGGCGCTGGAATTTAGCAAGGGTACCGACGAAATCAAATCCAGCAACGTACTCGGTATTTTGCCGGGAACCGATCTGAAAGACGAATACGTTTTCCTGACCGCGCACTACGACCACATCGGGGTGATCGACGGGAAGATCCATAACGGCGCGGACGACGACGGTTCCGGTACGGTGGCTATCATCGCCATGGCGGACGCTTTCATGAAAGCGAAGAAAGCTGGCAAAGGTCCCCGCAGGTCGGTCGTATTCATGACCGTTTCGGGCGAGGAGAAAGGGCTCCTGGGTTCGCAGTATTACACCGATCATCCCATCTATCCCCTCGCGCAAACCGTTACCGACCTGAACATCGATATGATCGGGCGGATCGATGACGAGCATAAAAAGGATACCAACTACGTATACATCATCGGCGACGACAAGCTCAGTTCCGACCTTCGCCCCATCAGCGAAGCGGCCAATGCGCACACCGGGCTGAAGCTGGATTACAAGTACAACGACCCCAACGATCCGAACCGTTTCTACTACCGTTCCGACCACTACATGTTTGCGCAGCACAAGATTCCCATCATCTTCTACTTCAACGGGGTGCATGAGGATTACCACCGCGCGGGCGACAAACCGGAGAAAATCCATTACAACCTGCTGGCGAAGCGCGCCAAACTGGTGTTCTACACCGCCTGGGAGGTGGCCAACCGGCAGGATCGCCTGAAGGTGGACAGAAATGAAAAATAATAGCGAAGAACGGCCTCCGGGCCGTTTTTTTATGCCCCGGAACGGGCCGGAGTTATCCACTTATTTCGTGATCCGGCCGTCAATCCGTACTTTTACGTCCTGCAAATTTTTTCAGTGATGAGTGCAAACTATTTAGACGGCCTGAACGAACGGCAACGGGAAGCGGTGATTACCTTACAGGGTCCCGTGATGATCATTGCCGGCGCCGGATCGGGCAAAACCAAAGTACTGACGACGAGGATCGCCCACCTGATGCGTAATGGGGTGGACGCTTTCAATATACTTTCCCTGACGTTTACCAACAAAGCCGCCAAGGAGATGAAGGAGCGTGTGGAGAAGATCCTGGGCAGCAACGAGGCCCGCAACCTCTACATCGGAACTTTCCACTCCGTGTTTGCCCGCCTCCTGCGTGCGGACGCGCCGAAGATGGGTTATCCCAGCGATTTCACCATTTACGATGCCGACGATGCCAAGAGCGTGGTAAAAACCATCATTAACGAGCTGAACCTCGACGACAAGCATTACAAACCCAATCTCGTCTACAACCGCATTTCCGCGGCCAAGAACAGCCTCATCGGGCCTGACGCGTACCAGGTGGACTATTATCTCCAGCAGGAAGACCAGCGCGCCAGCCGCCCGCTTACCGGCAAGATCTACGACCTGTACGTGAAGCGGTGTTACAAGAACGGCGCCATGGACTTCGACGACCTGCTGTTTAAAATGTACCAGCTGCTGAAGGGCTTCCCCGACGTGCTCGCGAAGTACCAGCACAAGTTCAAGTATATCATGATCGATGAGTACCAGGATACCAACCCCGCCCAGTACGAGATCGTGAAACTGCTGGGTGCGGTGCATGAAAATATCTGCGTGGTGGGAGACGATGCGCAATCCATCTACTCCTTCCGCGGCGCCACCATCCAGAATATCCTCCAGTTCGAAAAGGATTACGACGACGTGAAAGTGGTGAAGCTGGAGCAGAACTACCGTTCCACCAAATCCATCCTCGGCGTAGCCAATGAGGTGATCGCGAAGAATAAGGGGCAGATTGAAAAGAACCTGTGGACCGACAATGTGGAGGGCGACAAGATCAAACTGGTAAGAACCAATACCGATAATGAAGAAGGCAAAACCGTAGCGGATACCATTGCGGAACTGAAGCTGCGCAACCACTTCGCCAACCGCGACTTCTGCATCCTTTACCGGACCAACGCGCAGAGCCGCTCTTTCGAGGAAAGCCTCCGCAGGCAGGCAATCCCTTACCGGATCTTCGGCGGGCTTTCGTTCTACCAGCGTAAAGAAATCAAGGACTTCATCGCTTACCTGCGGATTATTTCCAACTCCCGAGACGAAGAAGCCCTTAAACGGATTATCAACTACCCTGTCCGCGGCATTGGTAAAACCACCATCGAAAAGGTTTCCATCTTCGCCAACGACCAGAATATCACCTTCTGGGAAGTGCTGGAAAGGGCGAATGAGTTCGGTTTCAAAGGCGGTACCCTTGAGGCCATCGCCAACTTCGTGATCATGATCCAGAGCTTCCGCGTGATGCTCGACAAGCACAACGCTTACGAAGTGGCAGTGCAGGTGGGCAAGAGCACGGGCATCGTGAAGGAGCTTTTCAACGACAAAACCACGGAAGGGCTTGCGCGTTACGAGAACGTGCAGGAACTGTTGAACTCTATCAAGGAATTCACCGAAACGCCCACCGAAGACGGTGAGCTGCTCGACGATAAATCCCTGGGCATCTACCTCCAGCAGATCACCCTGCTCACGGATGCAGACAATACCAACGACGAAAACAGCGACGTGGTAAAGCTCATGACCATCCACGCGTCCAAAGGGCTGGAATTCCCGGTGGTGTTTAACGTGGGGCTGGAAGAAGGGCTGTTTCCCAGCGGGCTGTCTATCAACTCCCGCGAGGAGCTGGAAGAAGAGCGCCGGTTGTTTTATGTAGCCGTTACCCGTGCCAAGAGCCGTCTTTTCATCACGTATGCCAACAGCCGTTACCGTTTCGGGCAGCTGCAGCAGAATGAGCCGAGCCGGTTCCTGGAAGAGATCCCTGAAAAATACCTTGACCGCAGCTATGCCGGCGGCGGCCTCCGCAACAGCGGCACCATGGGCGGCGGCGCTTCCTGGGGCAATATGTTCGATAAGCGTAAAGCGCCCGGCGCAGCTGCCGGTCCTTCCCGCCCTGTTCAGCAACAACCGCAGCCCCGGGTGATTTCCTCGGCCACCGCGGCTAACCACACGCCTTCCGCCAACTTCACGGCCGATGATCCGGCGACGATGGAAGTGGGCATGGACGTGGAGCACCAGAAGTTCGGTTTCGGAAAGATCATTGGCCTGGAAGGCGCGCCCAACAACCGCATTGCCACGGTGATGTTCCCAAAGGCGGGCGGCGAAAAGAAGATCATGCTCAATTACGCCAAACTGATGATCGTTCGGCAGTAATTTGCGAATACATTACTCACCTGGCCGGCCCGATTACGGCCGGCCTTTTTTATGCAGACTATGAGCAGCAGCGATATAGAGAAGTTGCGCCACTTCTGCGCTTACCAGGAACGGTGCCACTCCGAAGTGAAGGAGAAGTGCCGGGACCTGGGGCTTTACGGCGATGCCGCCGACGAGGCCATTGCGCAGCTGGTGCAGGATAATTTCCTCAATGAGGAACGGTTCGCCCGCGCTTATGCCGGCGGAAAATTCCGGATGCGTCAATGGGGGCGGAAGAAAATCAGCCTCATGCTGAAACAAAAACAGGTATCGGATTATTGCATCCGCAAGGGTTTGACGGAAATCGACCCCGAGGATTACGATAAGGTGCTGCGCAACCTGGCAGAGCGCAAATATGCCAGCCTGAAAGGCGAACAGCCTATGAAACGCACCTGGAAAACCTTGCAGTACCTCCTGCAAAGGGGCTTCGAGCAGGATTTGTCGCGGGAGGCTATTGAAGAAATTTCAAAAAAAGGCGAATAACGCTGCATCATTTCAAAACTTTCTAAGTTAATGCTGCGTAAATTTGAGGTCGAATTCCTGGAATCCATAATTGTATGTCAGATTTAACCGTTTCGCTCGTTCAGGCGAATTTGCATTGGGAAGATATCGCGGCCAACCTGGCCATGTTCGATGAAAAGATCGACGCGATCAAAGAAAGGACGGAAGTGATCATCCTTCCGGAAATGTTTTCCACCGGTTTCAGCATGCAGCCCGAGAAGCTGGCGCAAACCATGGATGGCAGTGCCGTTCAGTGGATGAAGCAGAAAGCGAAACAGAAGAACGCCATCATCACCGGGAGCCTCATCATCGAAGAAGAAGGCCAGTACTACAACCGCCTCATCTGGATGCTTCCCAACGGACAATTCGGAACATACAACAAGCGTCACCGTTTCGGTTTCGCCGGAGAAGATAATCACTACGAAGCGGGCGAAAAGCGCCTCATCGCCTCGGTAAAAGGCTGGAAGATCTGCCTGACCGTGTGCTACGACCTCCGCTTCCCCGTATGGAGCCGCAATACCATCAAGGAAGACGGCCAGCCGGAATACGATGTGCTCGTGAACGTAGCCAACTGGCCGGAGCGCCGCAACGTGCCCTGGAAAGCACTCCTGCAGGCGCGCGCCATCGAAAACCAATGCTACATGATCGGGGTAAACCGCGTTGGCAACGATGGCAACAACATCTACCACAGCGGCGATACCAGCCTCATCGACCCCGTAGGCGAAATCATCTACCAGAAGGCGCATGACGAAGATGTATTTACGTACACCCTTTCCCGTCAGCACCTCGACGAGCTGCGCGGCAAATTCCCCTTCATGAAAGACGCCGACCGCTTCATGATCCTCTAAGAAATAGCGGGGGATTTGGCTAACTTCGCCCCACTATGATCCGCTTTTTTACGAAGAACCAGTACAAAAACACGGTATTGGCCATCTGGGCCCTGCTTGCGATCGTCCAGGCTTGTTTTACCGAGCTGATGGACGATGAGGCGTATTATTGGGTGTACTCCCGGCACCTCGACTGGGGGTATTTCGACCACCCGCCCATGATCGCGCTGCTGATCAAAGCCGGCTACGCGCTGTTTCACAACGAACTGGGCGTGCGGCTGGGAATGGTGGTGCTGAATGTGGGCACGCTCATTTTAACTGACAAGCTCCTGTCAGAAAAGAACAATACCGTTTTTTACCTGCTGCTGGCGTGTTTGGGAGCCATGCAGCTCGGCGGTATCCTCGCCGTTCCGGATATTCCGCTCATCTTTTTCGCCGCTTTATATTTTTACCTCTACCGCAACTTCCTGGCCGCACAAAACTGGAAGAACACGCTGCTGCTGGGTGTGGGCATTTCGCAGTTGTCCTAAACCAATTTTGTTGTTGTTTTTTGTTTTTGGCATTGGTGCAATGAGCTTCCGAATGTCTAAAT
>NZ_CALNBI010000365.1 GCF_937874145.1 uncultured Chitinophaga sp.
GGCTATCCAGCTGGGCCTGCTGCCGCTGGCGAAAGCGGGGCTGCTCGGCGAAGTGCATACCACGGGCATCACCGGATCTACCGGCGCAGGGCAGAGCCTGCAGGCCACATCGCATTTCACCTGGAGGGCCAATAACATCTCGACATATAAAGTACTGCAGCACCAGCACCTGAAAGAAATCCGACGAACCCTGCAGGCCATACAGCCTGCTTTCGGAGGAGGCGTCCACTTCGTGCCCGTTCGCGGCGATTACCCGCGCGGCATCTGGATCACTTCCTACCTGGACTGCAAACTGTCGCTCGACGAAGCCTACGCCTTGTATGAAGCGTATTACGAAGGGCATCCCTTCACCCACGTCAGCCGCAAACAAATTGATCTCAAACAGGTTGTCAATACCAATAAAGTACTTGTGCAGCTGGAGAAACAGGGCGACAAGCTCGTGATCCACTCCATCGAAGACAACCTGATCAAAGGCGCCTCAGGGCAGGCGGTCCAGAATATGAACCTGATGCTCGGCCTCGACGAAACGGCCGGCCTCAAACTGAAATCCATCGTATTCTAACAAGACAAACAACACAAGAGATGAAATTATTCGACGTATATCCCGTAAACGATATCACCATCACCAAAGCGCAGGGCTCGCATGTGTGGGACGACGAGGGTACCCAGTACCTGGACCTATACGGCGGCCATGCCGTGATCTCCATCGGCCACACGCATCCGCATTACGTGCAGCGGCTGACGGACCAGCTGAATAAAGTTGGCTTCTATTCTAACTCCATCCACATCCCCCTGCAGCAGCAGCTGGCGGAGAAGCTGGGCAAGGTGTCGGGGAAGGAAGATTACCAGCTGTTTCTCGTGAACTCCGGCGCGGAGGCCAATGAAAATGCGCTGAAGCTGGCGTCTTTCTACAACGGGAAAAAGAAAATCATCGCATTCAAAAAGGCGTTCCACGGGCGGACGTCGCTGGCGGTAGCCGCTACCGACAACCCGAAGATCGTGGCGCCTGTGAATGAGACGGACAACGTGGTGTTTCTTCCCTGGGAAGATCTGGCTGCGCTGGAAGAGGCGTTCAAAACATACGAAGTATCGTCCGTGATCATCGAAGGTATCCAGGGCGTAGGGGGCATCAACGTAGCTTCTCCCGCTTTCCTGCAGAAGATCCGGTGCCTCTGCGACCAGCACAATGCCGTATTCATCGCGGATTCCGTGCAATGCGGGTATGGCCGGAGCGGTAAATTCTTCAGCCACGACCATGCCGGCGTGAATGCCGATATTTACACTATGGCCAAAGGCATGGGCAACGGATTTCCGATCGGCGGCATCATCATCGCCCCGAAATTCAAGCCTGCTTACGGCATGCTGGGCACCACTTTTGGCGGTAACCACCTGGCCTGCGCCGCTGCGCTCGCCGTGCTGGAAGTGATCGAAAAAGATAACCTGATCGCGAATGCGGAGAACGTCGGCAACTATCTCATGGAGGAACTGCGGAAGTTCCCGGAAGTGAAGGAAGTGAGAGGCAAGGGGCTGATGATCGGGATCGAACTGCCCGAGGAGCTGTCGCATGTACGGAGAGAATTGCTCTTCACTTACAAGATCTTCACCGGCGAAGCCAAACCGAACGTGATCCGCCTGTTGCCTTCGCTGGCGCTCACGAAAGATCACGCCGATCAGTTCTTAACCGCATTCAAACAAGCTTTAAAACCGGTTCACGCTTAATGAAACAGTTTATTTCCGTTGAGGATGTGCCCGGCGTGCCACAGATGGTGGATATCGCACTGGATTACAAGAAAAATCCTTTCAAAGAAAAGGGCCTGGGTGAAAACAAAACCCTAGGCATGATATTTCTCAATCCCAGCCTCCGCACCCGCCTCAGTACGCAGGTGGCCGCGCGCAACCTGGGCATGGAAGTGGTCGTGTTCAATATCGATAAGGAAGGTTGGGCGCTGGAGATGAACGACGGCGTTGTCATGAACGGCAGCACCACCGAACACGTGAAAGAAGCCGCCGCCGTGATGGGACAGTATTTCGATATCTTGTCCATCCGCACCTTCCCCGGCCTGAAAAACAAAGAAGAAGACTACACGGAAAAATACATCAACCAGTTCATCAAATACGCCGGCAAACCGGTGATCAGCCTGGAAAGCGCCACGCTGCACCCGCTGCAGAGCCTTACAGACGCCATCACCATCCGCGAACAGTGGCAACAAACCCGCAAACCGAAAGTGGTGATGACATGGGCTCCCCACGTCAAGCCGCTCCCGCAGGCCGTTCCCAACTCCTTCGCGCAGTGGATGAACGCCTGGGACGAAGTGGATTTCTCCATCGCGCATCCCGAAGGCTATGAGCTGGACCCGAAATTTTCCGGCAACGCAAAGATCTGTCACAACCAGCAGGAAGCCCTCGAAGGAGCGGACTTCGTGTATGTGAAGAACTGGTCGTCGTACACCGATTACGGCAAGATCCTCAACACGGACCCGGCCTGGATGGTGACCAACGACACGCTGAAAAATACGAACACCGCCAAAGTCATGCACTGCCTGCCCGTTCGCCGCAACGTGGTGATCGCGGATGAAGTGCTCGACGGGCCGCAGTCGATCGTGATCCCCGAAGCGGGCAACCGCACCTGGGCCGCGCAGGCTGTGATCAGTGAAATCTTAAAAAACCGCTGATGGCTGGTAAAGACAAAGTTTTTGTAGTGAAAGTGGGCGGGAATGTCATCGACAATCCCGCCCTCCTCGATACTTTCCTGGCCGAATTCGCGGCGGTTCCCGGCAGAAAGGTCCTCATTCACGGCGGCGGCAAGATCGCCACGCGGATCGGCGACAAGCTGGGCATCGAATCGAAATACGTGAACGGCCGCAGGATTACCGATGCGGAAACAGTGGATGTGGTAACGATGGTGTATGGCGGCCTCGTCAACAAACAGATCGTTGCCAAGCTGCAGTCGCTGGGTGCGAACGCCATCGGGCTGACGGGCGCGGATGCCAATATCATCCCCGCGGTGAAGCGCCCTGTCAGGGAAATTGACTACGGTTTCGTTGGAGATATCCCTGCGGGCAACGTGCAGACCGCTCCGCTGCAACTCTTGCTGGATGCGGGCCTCACGCCCGTGATGTCGCCGCTTACGCACGACGGGAAAGGGCAAATCCTCAATACCAACGCCGATACCATCGCATCCTCGCTCGCCGTCGCACTGGCCGCGCATTACGACGTACGTCTGATTTTCTGTTTCGAGAAGAAAGGCGTGCTGCGCGATGCGGCCGATGATAATTCGGTGATCAACCTGATCAACCAGGAAGTGTACCAGCAGCTCATGGCGGCGGGTGCGCTGTCTGACGGTATCCTCCCCAAACTGGAAAACGCATTCGCGGCTATCGGTAACGGGGTGAAGGAAGTGCTGATCGGCCATGCGGACGATCTGCGCCGCAACACCACCGATGCGGTGGCCGGTACCTTAATATGCTGAAATATGTGGAATCAACAACGCTATGAAGACGCCGTCCAGCTTTTGAAAACGCTGATCAGTACGCCTTCCTTTTCCAAAGAGGAAGACGGCACGGCTGCTATCCTGGCGGACTTTATGGAACAACACGGGGTGCAGTACAACCGTCACCTCAACAACATCTGGGCCCTCAACCGGCACTTCAATCCGGCGAAGCCCACCATCCTCCTGAACTCCCATCACGACACCGTTAAGCCCAACCCGCAATACACCCGCGACCCCTTCGATCCCGCAGTGGAAGAGGGCAAACTTTTCGGCCTCGGCTCCAATGATGCCGGCGGTTGCCTGGTGAGCCTCATCGCGGCATTTCTTCATTTTTACGAAGCTGAGAATCTTCCCTACAATATTGCAATCGCCGCTACTGCGGAAGAAGAAATCAGCGGCGTCAACGGGATCGAAAGTATCCTGCACCTGCTGCCGCAAATCGATTTCGCGATCGTAGGCGAGCCTACCAAAACCGATCTGGCCGTAGCGGAGAAAGGTTTGATGGTGCTGGATTGCGTGGCGCACGGGAAGGCAGGGCATGCTGCGCGCGATGAAGGTGATAACGCGGTGTACCATGCGCTGGACGATATCAACTGGTTCCGTAATTACCGTTTCCCGAACGTAAGTGAAACGCTGGGGCCGGTGAAGATGAGCGTAACCGTGATCCATACTTCCAACAAGGCGCACAACGTGGTGCCTGCGGAATGCTCGTTTGTCGTGGATTGCCGCGCTACGGATCAATATACTTTGGAAGAAATGCTGGAAACGATCCGCGCGAACGTAAAATGTGACGTGAAGCCCCGTTCCATGCGCATGCGGCCTTCTTTCATCCCGACGGAACATCCGCTGGTACAGGCGGGTATCGGACTGGGGGAACAGTTGTACGGTTCGCCAACCACGTCCGACCAGGCGCTGATCCCGGCTACTTCCGTGAAAGTGGGCCCTGGCGACAGTGCGCGCTCGCATTCGGCCGATGAATTCATATACCTGGATGAAATCCGGCAGGGTATCGATACGTATATCCGCCTGCTGTCTGTCGTGAATGGCGTACTTTAGTGAATTATTAAAATGAATGACGATGAAACTTTGGCAGAAAGATAAAGCCTCCCTCGCCGCGGTGGAGCAATTCACCGTAGGCCGCGACCGTGAAATGGACGCTTACCTCGCACCGTTCGACGTGCTGGGGTCGCTGGCGCACATCACCATGCTCGAGTCGGTAGGGCTGCTGCCGGCGGAAGACCTGGCCGTGCTGCAACAGGAGCTCAGGCAAATCTACCGCGAAATTGAGGAAGGTAATTTTGTGCTGGAAGACGGGGTGGAAGACATCCACTCGCAGGTGGAGCTGCTGCTTACGCGCCGCGTGGGTGAATCCGGCAAGAAGATCCACAGCGGCCGTTCGCGCAACGACCAGGTGCTGGTGGACCTGAAGCTGTTCCTCCGCCACGAGCTGGAAACGGTCGTTCATGAAACGAGAGCTTTATTCGACCTGCTGCAACAGCAGAGCGAGCAATATAAAAACACGCTTTTACCGGGGTATACGCACCTGCAGATCGCGATGCCGAGCTCGTTCGGGTTGTGGTTTGGTGCGTATGCCGAAAGCCTGGTCGATGACCTGATCATGCTGCAGGGCGCTTACCGCGTGGTGAATAAGAACCCGCTGGGCTCCGCGGCTGGTTACGGATCTTCTTTCCCGCTGAACCGTACGATGACCACGCAGCTCCTGGGCTTTGAGGCGCTGAACTACAATGTAGTGTATGCACAGATGGGGCGCGGGAAAACGGAAAAGCTGGTGGCCTTCGCGCTGTCCGGCATCGCCGCAACCGTGTCGCGGATGGCGATGGACGCCACGTTGTTCATGAACCAGAACTTCGGTTTCATCGGGTTCCCTGATGAGCTGACCACCGGTTCTTCCATCATGCCCCACAAAAAGAACCCTGACGTGTGGGAACTGATCCGCTCGCATTGCAATAAACTGCAGGCGCTGCCCAATGAGATCGCCATGATGACGGTGAACCTGCCTTCCGGCTACCACCGTGATCTGCAGCTGCTGAAAGAAAACCTGTTCCCCGCATTCAGTACCCTGCGCGACAGCCTGCGCATGAGCCGCCTGATGCTGGAAAACATCCGGATCAGGGAAGACATCCTGAAAGACGAAAAATACCGCTACCTTTTCAGTGTGGAAGTGGTGAACCGCCTTGTGCTGGAGGGAACGCCTTTCCGCGAAGCTTACAAGCAAGTGGGCCTCGACATCGAAAGCGGCAAATTCGAGCCGGATACCGACATCCGCCATACGCATGAAGGCAGCATCGGCAATCTGCAGAACGAAGCGATTAAGTCGCAGATGGATGCGGTGATTGCGTCGTTTCCCTTTGCAGAGGTGCATGCGGCGATCGATAAACTGGTGAAATAAAGTACACGCGAATTTTTCCATAACAAAAGGGGCGCCCGGTAAAGGCGTCCCTTTTTGCTTTTGGCGGGTGGCCCGTTAAGCCGTGGCGTGGCTGCGAAGCCCTTTCTGTTGAAGGATGGCCATGGCGCCCACCCAGAGCGCCACACCGGCGATAAGCAGGGTGCCAATACCCGAGATGGCGGAGAAGAGGGCCAGGATGGCTACGGCGCTGCCGATCACCCAGATCGTGTCCAGCGCGATGATCCATTTCACGGCGGAAGGCGTCGGCCGCTGCGCGACGAACAATACGCCGGATGCAAATACTACCAGGAAGAGGCCGGTGGCCAGGAAGGGTGCGGACGCGGTAACGCCGAAGATGTCTGCGGCTACGCGGGGAAAGATGGCCAGCAGCAGGCCGGTAGCGAAGGAAGTAATGCCGTTGATGCGTAAGGTGGTGGTTAAAGGTATCATGGTGTTTGTGTTTTGATTTGTTGATACAAAAGTAGAACAGCCCCTTCCTTCCATTATTATCCTCAGACGACAATCCATTGTCATTTTGCGACAGCTGTCGTAACTTCCCGGATCGCCGACCTAATTTTGATGAAAACTTCCGCCATGCAGGATTATCAGCAACAACTCCTTCGCGCTTTACTGGCTTATGCCGGCCAGCGTGGCGCCGATCCCCGGCGCCTCTGCGCCCTTTCCAATATCGACGCGCGCATTTTACAGCAGGGGCACCCGGTAAGCGTCACGCCGGCGCAGGTGAACAGTTTATGGAAAAATGCCGCGCATGCCACAGGGGACCATCTCTTCGGCCTGCACTTCGGCGAAGCCATGCAGCTGGCGGCATTGGGTGTGGTGGGGCAAATCATCCAGACGAGCAACACCGCCGGCGAAGCGATCGCCCATGCCGGCGCGCTCACGCCACTGCTCACGGACATGTTCCGCATGCAGGTGCATCACGGCACAAAACAGTTCTCCATCAGATTCGTGGCCGATCCGGAGAAAGCGAAAGAGCAACCCTATACCTTCCGGCATTTCGGTACGTTTGTGGCCGTGTTTTCCGTTCATGAGCTGGATGGCTTGCTGATGCGAAGGCTCGCCCCGGTTTCAGTGCAACTGCCGTACGAAGTGGCGGAATCCGCTGAGTACGAACGGGTGCTGCGGGCGCCGTTGCGTAAAAAAGGGAAAGACATCACCGTTACGTTCGACAACACCTGGCTGCACCAGGAAATCCTGTCCGCCAACTACGAATTGCAAAACATCCTGCTCAAACAGGTGCATGCGCTGCAAGCCGGTGCACAGCCCGCCGGAGATTTCCATGCCCGCATCTACCAATATCTGCTTTCCAATTCCTACCTCTATTCCGCTTCCCTCGAAGCCGTGGCCGCCAATTTCAGCATGAGCGCGCGCAGCCTGCAGCGCAAGCTCCGCGACGAAGGGGTTTCCTTCCTCCAGATCCAGGATGAAGTCCGCAAAGCCATCGCCATGGATTATCTCCGCTCCGGCCATCATTCCGTCAAAGACATCGCCTACATGCTGGGCTACAACGAATCCAGCGCATTCCTCAAAGCCTTCAAAAGGTGGACCGGCAAGACGCCCGGCGAAATACGCCGCGCCTGAAAAAATGAAAGCCGGCGTTGTGGCGCCGGCTTCATGATTTTGTCTGGATATGGTGCTTACAGACCGATTTTCACACCGGCCATAAAGTTGATTCCCGCCATGGGAAAATATGTGTTGATGGATTTGATGCTGCCGCCTTCCAGGTAGCCGTAAGTATAGCCGTTAGGCGCGTACTTCCGGTCGGTGAGGTTGTAGGTGATGAACTGCAGCCCCAGCTCGCGGAAGAACCGCTGCGGCACGGTGTAGTTCAGGCGCAGGTCGGTCACGGCGTAGCTGTCGAGGCGGCGGGCCTTGTCGCCCGAGTTGTCGAGATGCTGCGGGCCCACTACTTTCTGCACCACGTCGGCCGAAAACCCTTCGAAGGGGCGGAAAGTGAGGGTGGCGTTGCCCACGAATGCGGGCGAGAACGAGATTTCATTATCAGCATAGGACTGCGGTTTCTGGCCGCCGTTATCCCAGTCGTCGAGGTATTCGGTGTAATCGATGATGCGGTTGCGGCTCAGCGCGGCGTTGGCCTGCACCGTGAACCAGGATACCGGCGTGTACTGGCCTTCCACCTCGAGGCCGAGGCGGTAGCTTTCGGGAATGTTCACGCGCTCGTAAGCGCCCACGTCGTTGATGCGGCCGGTCAGCACGAGCTGGTTGCGGTAGTTCATATAGTACACGTTCGCGGAGATGCTGGCATTGGAACGGCGCCAAACGTAGCCTGCTTCCACGTTGCGGAGCGTTTCGTGCCTGGGGGGCGCCGTCAGGCCCACTTCAAAATCGTCGCGGTTCGGCTCCTTGTTACCAATGGCGTAGGAGGCGTAGATGTGTTGCTTTTCATCAATGGTGAAAGTGGCGCCGCCTTTCGGATTGAAGAAATCATATTTTTTATGCTGGCGGATGTCCGGGTTTTTACGGAATCCGTTCAGCTTATAGTCGACATGCCGGTATTGCATGTCTGCAAATAGTTTCAGCTTCCCGGTAACGGCATATTCGCCCTTCCAGTATACGTTGAAGTCAGTTTTGAAAGCGTCGAGGTCGTACCATTTCTGGTCTTTGGTGAAGCCGCCGTTTTCGTCGAAGACCACTTTGCCATAGTGGTTGCCGTCGTACTTGCTCCAGCCGCCGCCGAGGGTGTAGGTGAACTTTTTCAGGTCGTGGCGGAGGGAGAAAACGCCGCCGTAGAAGTGGTTGTCGAGCCAGAGTTGGCGCACGAGATCGGTGGTTTCCAGCGGGTTGCCGTCGCGGACGGGGCCGGTGATGCCATAATCGGTATACAGTTCATCTTCCCGCCAGTTCTCGTAATATCCGCGGCCGCGGGTATAGTGCAGTGCGGCGTTGAAATGGAGGTTGGATCGGAAAGCGTGGTTGAAGAGGAGCTGGTAGTGATCTTGCTGGTAGTTGTCGGTTTCGTTGTCGTAGAACCCGCCTTTATCCATTGCCCCGTTGGGGTTGTAGGTGCGGCCGTGTTCCTTCATTTGTTCTTCGGTGGCGCCGGTCCAGGCCTGGTAGGTTTTTTCCTTGCCGGAGAAAACGTTGAGGCGGAGGGAGGATTTGTTGGCGATATAGGCGAAGGAAGTGTAAAAGGATTTGAGGTCGGAGGAAGCGCGGTCGATGTACCCGTTCGATGAGATTTTAGACAGGCGCGCGTCTACGGTGAAGTGCTTGTTGATAAGCCCGGAGCCTGCGCTGACGGTGGTTTTCCAGGAGTCGAACGAGCCGTAGGAGGCGTTGATTTCGCCGTATGCTTTTTCGCGGAATTCGTTGGTGGAGAGGTTGAGCGATGCGCCGAAAGCGCCGGCGCCGTTGGTGGAGGTGCCTACGCCGCGTTGCAGCTGGATGCTGGAAACAGAGGAGGCGAAGTCGGGCATGTTGACGAAGAAGGTGCCCTGCGATTCGGCGTCGTTGACGGGGATTCCGTTGACGGTGACGTTGATGCGGGTGATGTCGGAGCCGCGTACGCGGATGCCGGTGTACCCGATACCTGAGCCTGCGTCGGAGCTGGTGGTGACGGAGGTGAGTTGATTGAGGAGGAGGGGGAGGTCCTGCCCGAGGTTTTGTTTGGCGATGTCTTCGCGGCGCATGTCCGACTTGGTGAAGGGGGCGTTGGCGCCGGCGCGGAGGGAGGTGATTTCCACGGGTTTGACGAAGAGGCCGGTTTCGGTGAGTTGGAAGTGGATGTTATTGGTGCCTTTGGCGAGTGTGTCGATGGCGGAGGCGTACCCGATGAAGGAGGCCTGGACGATGATGGGTGCGTGTTTGGGAAGGGGGATGTTGAACCTTCCGTTGGCGTCGGTGATAACGGACGGGCCGTTGAGGACGGAGATGGTGGCGCCGGCGAGTGGTTGGCCGGTGCGTGCGTCGGATGCTTGTCCGGAGAGGGATCTTTGTGCCAGTGCGGCGGTGGAGCAGCAGAGGAGAGCAAAGAGCAACAGATGTTTCATGATCGGTTCCTGTTTATGACTTGTTTAGCGTTCAAGAATAATAGGCGGAGCGGGGCCATGGTGGCCGCACCGGGATACTATCGCAATAAAAAACAGGTAAGTAGGAAAATTGCCGCTTACCTTTCCTAGCCAGCATTACCTGGTCAGGTTCAACGGGTGTGATCTCAGCCTGATAGTAAGGCACCCCGAGGTGAAAAGGGGCCGCAGTGCGGGCCCGGATTCTGGGGCAAAGGTAGTCAATAGCAAAGGAAAAACCCCGAAATAATTTTTTGTGTCGGGAAAATTGCTATATTGGTATTGTTGTTAACTCTTGACGTTTCATGTTTCTATAATTCCGCATAGCCAACTTTTTATTTGTTAACCTAAAACAGAAACAATGATCAAGATCCAATTAATCGGACATCTGGGTAAGAATGCTGTCTTGCACGAAGTGAATGGCAAGCAGGTATTGAATTTCAGTGTGGCGCACAATGAGCGTTACAAGAATGCGCAGGGCGTATCGCAGGAGCGGACGATCTGGGCGGATTGTGCGATGTGGGCGCCGAATGCGGTGGGGGCTTACCTGCTGCAGGGGACGTACGTGTATGTGGAGGGTGTTCCCTTCCTGGATTTGTACACGAGCCAGAGTGGTGCACCTGCTTGTGCGTTGAAGGTCCGCGTGACGAATGTGCAGTTGTTGAGCCATGGTCCGAAGCCGGAGGGGAAATTATCTGGCGAGGGCGTGGTGGAAGGCGGAGGTCATCCGGCTTCGGTGCCGGAGGATGTCGCGGAGGAGTTGCCGTTTTAACGCGGTAGTACAACAGATCCCAATTACATGATGATAAGCGCAGGCAGCCGGCTGGAACGGCGCGGCTGCCTGCATCCTTTGCCCGGCGGGATTTTTCTGCCGGGTAGGGGAGCTGTGTGGGTAGGAATTTTTTAACATAAACTTGGAAGACAGGGGTGAATGAAGTTCGTCCAGGGGAATGGAATTGAAAGGAATTGA
>NZ_CALNBI010000366.1 GCF_937874145.1 uncultured Chitinophaga sp.
TTTCCTGCAGATGGACGGTACCGCCATTAAAACGGCCGGCCGCAGCAATCCCTGCCTGATCATCCTGGATAAAGGCACCATCAAAGCCAAGTATCATTATAACGATATTCCGTAAGCTAATGCTGCGATTTTTCTTCCGTAAAACGGGCTACGGCCTGCTCGTGCTCTTCGGGGTGGTGGGCGTCGTGTTCCTGCTGTTCAACGTGTTGCCCGCCGATCCGGCGCGGATGACGCTGGGGCAGCGGACCGATGTGGCCAGCCTGGAGAACGTGCGGAAGGAATTGCATTTGGACAAGCCGGTGGGCGTACAGTTTCTTTATTATGTAAATGACCTGTCGCCCATCGGCGTATTGTCCGGCACCGAATACAAGGAAACCCCGGGCGCGCTGGCCCTGTTTCCCGTTGGGGAAGCCAGTGACCTGGTGTTGAAGACGCCCAACCTCCGCCGCAGCTACCAGAGCAAGAAACCGGTGTGGGAGATCCTCACGGAGGCATTGCCCGGCACCCTGGTGCTGGCGCTGGCCGCCATGATCTTTGCGACCGTGGCGGGCATCGGGCTGGGGGTACTGTCGGCCGTGAAACAGAACACCTGGATGGATACAGGGGCCGTTTTCGCGAGCGTGACCGGCATATCGGCGCCCTCGTTCTTCGCGGGGATCGTGCTGGCCTACCTGTTCGGGTTTGTGCTGGCGGACTGGACGGGGCTTCATATGACCGGGAGCCTTTACGACATTGATCCCTTCCGGGGCCGGGTGCTGAACCTGGGGAACCTGGTATTGCCCGCGCTCACCCTGGGCATCCGGCCATTGGCCATTATCGTGCAGCTCACGCGCAGCGCCATGCTGGACGTGCTGAACCAGGATTACATCCGTACGGCCTACGCCAAGGGGCTCCGCCGCCGGGCGGTGCTGTTCGGGCATGCGCTCCGCAATGCGCTCAATCCCGTGATCACGGCCATTACCGGCTGGTTTGCCGAACTGCTGGCCGGCGCGTTTTTCGTGGAATATATCTTCGGGTGGAAGGGGATCGGCAAGGTGACGGTAGACGCCCTGGAGAAATTCGATTTCCCCGTAGTGATGGGCGCCGTGCTGTTTACCGCCGGCATTTTCGTGATCATCAACCTGCTGGCAGACCTCCTCTACAGCCTTATCGACCCGCGCATCAGACTAACTAATTGATTTACAGCTCCGGAAAAAATTTTCCTTTTATTTTGTAACAAACGTTTTTGGCAGTCGTCTTCTTTTTGTAACAATGAAGGAACCGCCTCCTTCTGCCATTCTAAAAACCAATATGACATCCAGCGCATTTCAGTCCCTCATCCTTCCTTTCAGGCAAAAGCTTTACTGCTTTGCTTTCCGCCTGCTCGGTAATGAGGAGGATGCGAAGGATGTTGTCCAGGATGCCTTCATCCGGGTGTGGAACAACCGGGAGAAGATGCCGGAGCTGCAAAGCCTGGAAGCCTGGTGCATGCGGATCACGCGGAACGTTGCGCTCGACCGGTTGAAGAGCCGCAAATACCGGATCACCGACGATCTGGACCGGGCGGGCGAAGTGCCCTCGGTACACCAGAGCCCGCACCAGCACGCCGAAAAAAGCGACGTGATGCGGCGGGTCCACGCGGCTATTGCCAGGCTGCCGGAGAAATACCGGACTGTGCTGCAGCTCCGGGATATGGATGGATTGAGTTACCAGGAAATTGCCGACATGCTGGAAATCGGCCTGGCGGAAGTAAAAATCAACCTGCACCGCGCGCGGAAAACCGTGCGCGAGCAGTTACAAAACCTGCAAGTATATGGAATACAATGACATCAGGGCATTACTGAACAAGTACTGGGCCTGCGAGAGCACGGAAGAAGAGGAAGCGGAGCTGCGCGTGTTTTACGCCGGCCATGAAGGGAAGTTGCCGGCAGATCTCCAGGAAGCGGCGCCCCTGTTCCAATACTTTAACGATTGCAGCGCCGTGCCCGACATGCCCGAACTGTTCACCGACAAGCCCGCTCCCTGGGACGAACCGCAGCACCCCGCCATCGTCCGCTCCCTCTGGCAGGGCTGGATGAAATACGCGGCCGCGGTGCTCGTAGCGGCAGGACTGCTCTATTCGGCAGACAGCTTCCGGGATAAAAAGACGGACGCCATGGCATTCGCCGATACGTATTCCGATCCGAAACTGGCGTATGAGCAAACGCAACGCGCGCTGCAGCTGCTGTCCAAAAACCTGAACCGCGGCAAGAACGAAATGCAGAAAATCGCCTATTTCAACGAAGCCACCAGCATCGTGGAAGGCAAAAACTAACCGCCCATTCTAGTATGATTATAACCTTGATTGATTCACTAATTTTTCTCACATGAAACGTCTCATTCCACTGGTCGCCTTACTATGCCTATTGTGCAGCAGCCAGCTGGCCCTGGCGCAAACCACCATCGACAAGTTCTTCCAGAAGTATCAGAACGACCAGTCTTTCACCGTCATCAACATCACACCGAAAATGTTTTCCATGTTTTCGAAAGTGAGTGCAGATGACCCAGACGCAAAGAAGGTACTGTCTTTGGCCAGCAAGCTGAAAGGCCTTCGCATCCTGATCAAGGAAGACACTAAAGACGGCCAGCGCCTGTATCGCGAAGCCGCCCAGTTCCTGACATCGGGTATGGAAGAACTGATGAGCCTGCGCGACAAAGACACCGACCTGAAGTTCATGGTCCGCGAAAACGCCAAAGGCAATATCGCCGAACTGGTGATGCTCGTAGGCAGTACGAACGAGTTCCTGGCCCTGCTGCTGATGGGAGATTTCTCCATCGAAGAGATTTCCGAGATCGCGGGCAACATGAACATCGACGGGTTCGAAAACCTGGGCAAGCTCGACAGCAAAGGGCCGAAAGGTCCCAAAGGCAAGAAATGACCTTATGAACCGGACAAGCCGCCGTCTTCCATCCGCGGCCGCTTTTCCTTCCATCCATCCTTTACCTGAAAAAAACGAACATCCATGATCCGCTCCATTATCATCGCCTCCGCTTTCATCCTCACTGCCGCCACGGCTACCGCGCAACGCAAAACCTTACGGCAGTTCACCAGGGAACATTACTCCGTGGCTGAAACGCACCGCCTGGGCCTGGGGTTCTTCCCGTTCCGGGTCGTGAGCTGGTTCATCCCCAACCGCGCCTTCGACGGGGAGATGAAAGACATCAAATGGGCATTGAAGAAGGTGAGGAGCCTGCGGCTCTATGCCATCGATATGGACTTCGGGATGATTTCCAATGAAACGATATCCGAGCTGAAATCCCGGCTCGAAAAAGATAACCAGTTCGAATCACTGGCGGAAGTGCGGCGTAAAAACAGCAATATCCACCTGCTAAGCAATGGCAAAAATGAAGACAGGATCGATAATCTTGTAGTGCTCGTGCAGGATGAAGGAGAAATGTTGATGCTGCACCTGCGAACCAAACTGACGATGGACGATATCTCCCGCATCGTCAACAAACTGTCGGAGAACGATGTGAAAATCGCCGCCGTTAACGGATTATAACTTCCGTCACCACTTTTTCCCCCAGCATATCATTCACCAGCCCGGCGATCCGGTCTTTGGAATAATTCAGCTCCTGTTTGAGGGGCGCAACGGTGGTTACGATCACCAGCTTGCCATCGTACAGATGAACGCTTTCGGTGTATCTCGCGATGGTTTTACCCACCACCTGCTCCCAGTTTTCCTGGATACGCACTTCCATGAGGCGCGGTTTGAGACGGCTTTTATTGAGATACTCCCGCAGGGCGTCGCCCATACTGACAAGATTGTTTCGCATGACGCAAATGTAGCGACAATTTTCGGGGACGCCATCAACTTTCCGGTATCAAACCATGTTCGCGCAGCACTTTCTGTTCATCTCCGGTAACGTATGCAAATATTTTGTAGTCGCCGGAAACGGAAGTCAGCATGTACCAGACGTCGAATTCGATCCGCACGGTTTCTCCCTTTTTATCGTAAGTGGAATCCCAATGTACCTTCGCCACGCAATGGGTATCATTGATTTTGGTGACGTCGAGGCCGGTCATTTGCATGGTTTTGGTGCCGATGTTCCGATAATATTCGTAGCCATCGGTCATCGCCTTCCGGAAGGCATTATCGTTTCTCCCGCCCTGCACGCCTACGGCAGATGATTCCACGAAATAGTCCGCGAATGCGCCTGCGAAGGCTTCTACGTCCTGCGGCCTGCCGGAAAGGCCGTCCATGAACCGTTGTTCGTATGCCTGGAAAAAAGCTTTGATCTTGTCCATGGTGATGTGGTTTCCCTGAATTCCGCAATATCCGGGCCATGCCAATCTTTCCTACCGAAAAATACTTTGCCGGCTGTATGAGAAAGCCCCGGGGAATGCGTAAATTCCTGTTATGAAGCATCTATTTGTTCCCCTGTTGCTATTGCTGGGCCTGCATGCGGCCGCTCAGCAGTCGCCCGCCAAATTAACCGTTGAATTGCGCTACCTGCTGGCATTGCCGGAAGGATATGATGCAGACACCGCCCGCCGGTGGCCATTGCTGATCTTTCTCCATGGCTCCGGCGAGAGCGGGATGGACCTGGAAAAGGTAAAGGCGCATGGCCCTCCCAGGCTCATTGATGCAGGCAAGAAATTCCCTTTTATAGTAGTATCACCCCAATCCGACCAGGGCGGCTGGGACCCGGGCATGCTGCATAAACTGCTGCTCGACCTGAAAAAGAACCACCGCGTGGACGCCGAACGCGTGTATATGACCGGCCTGAGCATGGGCGGTTTCGGCAGTTGGGAATTTGCATCGCGCTATCCCAATGAGCTGGCGGCCCTTGTGCCCATCTGCGGCGGCGGGCAGCCGGAATCGGCCTGGAAGATGCGCTACGTGCCCGTCTGGTGCTTTCACGGCGCGAAAGACAACGTGGTGCAACTCAGTGCCAGCGCGCGTATGATCGACGCGCTGAAACCCTATCAGCCGGGCGTGAAGTTTACGGTGTACCCCGAAGCAGGGCACGACAGCTGGACGGAAACCTATAACAACGACAGTCTCTACACCTGGCTGCTGGCCCAAAAGCGCCACCGCTTCCAACCGGTGAGCGTGGATGCCGGGAAACTGGCCAAACTGGCCGGCACCTATGTGCGGGGCGGCAATCGGGACACGGTGGTGATTACACCGTTGGCAAACGGGTTGCAGCTGAAAGCCGGCAATCACCAGGAAACATTGAAGCCTGCTTCGGAAACAGTGTTTTTCTGGGACGAAAGATCGCCGGTGGATGTACTGTTCAATAAAGACGGTTTCGTGCTGCGCGCCCGCGACCAGGAGCAGTTCAAAAAAGTGAAGTAGGGAGCAAGCGGAAGGAAAATCGTACCTTTGCGCCTTCGACAAAGCTAAGACGCAAATGAAACTGCCTGAAGATCTGAAAGCACGCAGCAATAACAGCTGCGAACTGTGCTCCGCCACGGAAGGACCGTCCGTGTACGAAGTTCCCTTTTCCCCCGAATCCCGCCGCGACGCGGAGATCGTTGCCTGCGACAAATGCCGCGCCCAGCTGGAGCGTAAAGCGCCCCTGGACCCGCAGCACTGGCAATGCCTCACCACCTCCATGTGGAGCGAGGCGCCCGCCGTGCAAGTGGTATCCTGGCGCATGCTGAACCGCCTCCGCAACGAAACCTGGGCGGCAGAACAGCTCGACATGATGTACCTCGACGAAGAAGCGCTCGCCTGGGCGAAGGCTTCCGGCGATCATGAGAACGACGATGTGGTGGAACTACATGTAGACAGCAACGGCGCCGTGCTCCAGCATGGCGATACGGTGGTGCTCACCAAATCCCTGGATGTGAAAGGTTCTACCCTGAATGCCAAAATGGGAACGGTGGTAAAGAACATCCGCCTGGTGGAAGAGAACACGGAGCAGATCGAAGGGAAGATCGAAGGACAGGTGATCGTGATCCTCACCAAATATGTCCGCAAGCAAAACGCATGACCTTGATTTCGCAAGCATATAAAAGGCGCCTCCTTAGTACACAGGGGGCGCCTTTTTTTATACATGGAATTCGTTGCATCAGGTCAGCTGGCCGATATAGAGGCGGGTGGTGTACATAAATTTCACCAGGCCGTTTCTGGCATATTTGGCGAACAGGTCTTCCAGCTGGCTGATCATCGGCGCATACCGGGGATGCCCGGGCTGGGGGGCGTAGCTGGCGGACAGCATCCTGCCTTTCAGGCCCTGCAGGTCCAGCTGCTGCGCGTTGCTGAAGGTATGGGCGCTGTACACGGAAGGAGAGTAAAAGGCCGACAGCTGGGCGGGCCCCACATTGCGGTGGTTGGTTTCGCGGTAATCCACCGCATTGGCTTCCAGGAGGGCGTCGTATTCCTTGCCGAGCTGGTCTTGTATATCCCGCTCGTTCCACATGAGCACGGTGCAGGCGCCCGGCCGGCCGATCCTGACAAATTCATTCCTGGCGGCGCTGCCATGGAACCAATGGAAGGCTTGTCCGGCCACGATGAGATCGGCGGAACCGTCTTCCAGGGTGGTTTTTTCCGCCGTGCCCGCTATGGCCCGGAACCCCGGGTGCCCGTGGAGCAGGCGTTCGGAGGCTTCGCGCATTTCAGTATTGGGCTCTACGGCCAGCACGGGGTTTCCGTTTTCCAGGAAAGGCAGGCAGGAAATGCCCGTTCCCGAGCCGATATCCGCTACGACGGAATCTTTGGTCAGGCAGGCTGCTTCTTCCAGGCAGGCGATGATCGCATGCGGGTAATGCGGGCGGTATTTGATGTAATGTTCAGCCCTTCCGCTGAAACGTTCGGTGTTTTTCATGTGTGATGGTTATTTCCGGGCTTTCTTCTCATGTCTGAAATTTCCCTTGTTAAACCTACTGTAACAATTAAAAGTTCGGGTTGTTTGCTGTAATATTATATCCACGTCATTTTTTAACCTCTTTTAACATGAAAAGTACCATTTTAACCCTCATCGCCCTGCTGGTTTGTTCGTTAACCCATGCGCAATCCGACGCGGAGGTCACCAAAGCCGTGCTGGCGGCCGACAGCCTTTTCTGGCAATGCTATAATACCTGCAACCTTTCCCAAATACGTCCCATGCTGACGGACGATGTGGAGTTTTACCACGACAAAGGCGGCCCAACTTTCGGGGCAGACGCGATGATGAAAAGCTTTACCAACGGCCTGTGCAAGCCCGGCAACGATTTCAGCCTGCGCCGCGAAGCGGTTCCCGGTACGGTGATGGCATTTCCTTTAAGAAAGAACGATACGTTGTACGGCGCTATTATCGGCGGCAGCCATTATTTCTATATTCTGAAAAACAAAAACGAGTACCGCGACGGGCTCGCGAAGTTTACGCATTTGTTGCTGTTGCAGGATGGCAAATGGAAGATGGCGCGGATACTGAGTTTCGATCATGGTCCTGCTCCGTACGAGAATACGCGGAAAACGCTGGAACTGAAGAAATCAGAATTGAAGGCTTATGCGGGGAAATACCAGGGCCCGGAAAATGCGCTTACCATTACTGCCGAAGATGGTTGGTTGGTGCTGCATACGGCGCGCGCCCCCATGTCGCTGTTCCCGGAGCGGCAAGACGTATTTTTTTCCAAAGAAAGGGACCTGACATTCACCTTTACGCGCGATGCGCAAGGGAAAGTGACGGGAATGGCGGTCAGTGAGAAAGGGCAGGAGGTGGAAAAACTGGTAAAGGCGCCCTGACCTCAGACGCGTTCCTTATCCTCAGCGGCAACCGCGAGGAGAGCCATGATGAGGACGAAACTGTATTCGCAGCCCCCGGTCCCGTGTTCCCCGACAAACCAGCCCAGCTCCGCATGGATGATAGCGATGCCCGACAGCAGGAGCAAAATGAACCCTGCTGCCACCCACCGGGCAAACGTCCCCACCGCGAGCAACAGGCCGCCTGCGATCTCGAATACCGTGATCATCCAAACCAGCACTACACCTGCCGGAAAGCCCTTGCTTTCCAGGAATTCCCCGAAGCGGGGAATGGTACCGTTGCCGATGCGCACCACAGCATGCGCGATGAATACAACAGCGATGGCTATACGCAATAGCAACATAGCGTACCGCATCGGGAGAAAAGGGAACCGCATGGGAAGGAATTTGAGGAATGGATAAATTGATCAGGAACGGAGGCGTTTCCAGAAGATGATGGTACCTGTGAGACCGCCGTGGGGCTTGAGTGCGAAGTCGGGGATGACGCCGCTCCGTTGATAGCCTGCTTTTTCGTAGAGCCCGGCGGCGCCTTCGTCTTCCGCCGTATCCAGGGTGAGAAGAGTGCGCCCGTGCTGAAGCGCCAGACTTTCCGCTTCGGCCAGCAGCGCGCGGGCTATGCCTTTTCCGCGGTAGGACACGCCGGTCATCATCTTGGCGATCTCCGCGCGGTGGGGCTGGTTGGGCGGCAGGTCGAGCAGGAGCGTAACCGTGCCTGCGAGATGGCTTGCTTCGTCGAAAGCCCCTAAAATGATACGCCCGCCTTTTGCCGCCGCCGTTAATGATCCCTGCCAGAAGGCCCTGGCTTCCGGTTCCGGCAATGGGTGCATGAAACTCACGGACCCGCCATGGGCCACCGTTTCCATCAGCAATGCGGTTAATGCGGACAATGTGGTTTCATCGTTGGCGAGCGGGCGGATGCGGAAGTCGGCAGGGTACATGGCAGCGGAGGTTTCTTTCCTCAATTTAATCAAAATCATCACTCCGTTCAACGAAAAAGCGAAAGCCGGCCGCGAACCCGGCCGGCTTTACAAACCGTTTGGCGATAACGGCAGATACCCCGGATATTTTAGAACACCAGGTTGGTGCCCGCGGAAAGCGCCGTGCCAGAAGCAGTGCCCGTTTTCACCAGCTCTCCGTTGACGAACATCTCCACTTTCAGCGTGGATTGCGCATTCGCGCCAACCGCCCCCACTACGCAGGTGCCGGCCCTGGCAGACGCGGGTACGTCGATCACAGGGCTCGACCAGGTAGTGCCGCCGATGCTGGTGATGGAAGTGACCGTTTGGTCGTAGCCATACAACGCGGAATACAACTGCACGCCCGCGCTGGCGGTGGCCTTGAACTGCACTTTCTTCGCGGAGCCCCCGGGGGTGGGGTCCTTGTCTTTCCCGCCGCAGGCGGCCAGGCCGATCGATAGGGCTAACAACGGCAACAGGAACAATTTAAATGATTTCATATAATCGTTTGTTTTAAATGGTAATGGTTAGCAGCGCCGCGGCGCATGGATATGCTGCGCATCACAAAAGTAAAACCCCGTTAGGCCTGCTTCAATACCTCCAACCGGGTGAAATTTCCTACCTGTTTTCCGGTAGTTTCGGGCGGCGATGGCGCTTCCTTGCGATTTATTGATATTTTTGGGCCCGGGAAAGCATCCAACCCGTTTACGCCATGTCCTCACAAGCCATCCAGATCGCCATTGCCGACGACCATCCGCTGATTTTAGAAGGATTACAGAAATTGCTGGAAGCGGCCCCCGGCATGGAGATCGCCGGTTGCTTCGGCAGCGGCCGCGAGTGCCTGGAATTTTTACAGTCTTCCCATGCCGATATTCTTTTACTTGACATCGCCCTGCCGGATGCCAGCGGCCTCGACCTCTGCCGCGAGATCCGCAACATTGCGCCCGCCACCCGCATCCTCGCCCTCAGTAACCATTCCGAACGGAGCATGATCCTGCAGATGCTCCAGCAAGGCGCTTCCGGCTACCTGCTGAAGAACGTGGCGGCCGATGAGCTTATCCGCTGCATCCGCGAAGCGCACGAAGGACTGCTCACCTTCAGCAAAGCCGTCCGCGAGATCATGGCCAAACCCTCCGCAACCGAGCTTCGCGACATGCCGCAGCTCACCCGGCGCGAAAAAGAAATCCTGCTGCTCATCGCCGACGGTAAAACAACTACAGACATCGCTTCCATGCTGCATCTCAGCCCGCTTACCGTAGAAACGCACCGTAAAAACCTCCTGCAGAAATTCGGATCGCCCAACGTGGCGTCAATGATCCGGCTGGCTGTGCAGCAGGGGCTCATCCAGTCTTAAAGAAAAAAGGAACGCCCTGGAGCGCCCCTTTTTCCTGCTTATCATACCAACCGTGTTATTGGCCTAATAATTCTTTCAGTTTCGCGTCGAGCTGGTCTTCGCTTTCCTTGCCGCCGCCCACGAGCTTCCAGACAATTTTACCCTGGGGGTCGAGGAGGAATTTGGTAGGAAAGCCGGTGATGCCGTACTTCTGCACCAGGTCGAAATCCGCTTTGCCATAATTGTTCATCACGTGCAGCCAGTTGATGCCGTCCTTTTCCACGGCACCTTTCCAGAACTTTTCCGCGTCAGCGATCTTCTCCGTTTTTTCTTCGGAGATGCCAACGATTTCCAGTCCTTTCGGCTTGTAATGCTCATACAGCTTGCGCATGTGCGGGTGGCTTGCGCGGCAGGGGCCGCACCAGCTGCCCCAGAAGTCGACCAGCACGTATTTCCCTTTGAGGGACGACAGCGTGAAGTCATTCCCCTGGATATCCTTTTTCGTGAAATCGATCGCCTGCATGCCGAGCGCCGTGGCGCGGGTGCTTTCGATCTTGCTGGCGATAAGCTGGCCGTAGAACGAGGGCTTCCAGGAGGAAGCGAGCTTACCGTACGCTTCGGCATACGCTTGCGGCGTATATTCCTCGTAAAGAATGGCCAGCAGGTACATGCTCACGAAGGAACCGGGATGATTGGCGATATACGCCTTCCGCAATTCATTCTTTTTCCCATCCAGCGCGCTTGCCTCCTGCCTGCAGGCTTTGGACCTTGCCGTATCGCCGTTCCTGAAAGCGATGGCGCCTTCCTTCGTCAGTTCCCATTTCTTTTCGATCAGCGGCAATTCCCGGGCATGGAGCTTCGCGAATTCCGTGTTGAGCTTGCCGCCTTTGGCCAGCGCCATGTACGACTTTTCGGAAGTGCCCTTGATGGTGGTGCGCCCATCTTCCAGCACGAACTCCAATAACGGGCCGGGTATGAACATCCCGCCCTGAGACATCTGGAACTTTGTACCGGGGTGACTGTTAAACACCACCGCCACTACCGGCTCCGCGATTTCCCCGCTGAAACGGAAACCGCCATCAGGCAGGTGCTCGGCCGTATCCGAATGCCTTTGGCCTTTGGTAACATAGCTCAGCGTCAATTTATGCCCTTCCTGGCCGGCCAAATAAAGGTCCACTGTATATTTTTGCTGCGCTGACACCTGCAAAGCGGCCGCTATCGCTATTACCGATAAGATTGTTTTCTGCATGACTTTCTATTATTACATGGACATTGCCTTTATGACTTTCTTTTCCGGCTGGGCCTGCCCAGAGATGCCTTTTTCAATTGCCTGCTTGACGGTGGCTTCCGCTTCGGGGCTGTAACCGGTGAACTTGGTGACGATCTTGCCTTCGCGGTCGATGAGGTAAAGCGTGGGGATGCCGGAGAACTGGTAAAGCTCCATGGTTTTGTCTTTGTTGTCGCTCAGAAGTTGCTCCCAGGGCATATTTTCATCCGCCATGGCTTTTTCCCAGGCTTTCTTGTCCGTGTCGATGGAAATGCTCACTACTTCGAGGCCTTTTGCCTTGTATTGTTCGTGCAGCTCTTTCACTTTCGGGATCGCCTGGCGGCAGGGGCCGCACCAGCTCGCCCAGAAATCGACCAGGAGATATTTCCCCTTGTATTTTTCCAATCCCTGCAGCTTGCCGAAGTTATCGGGGTAGGAAATGGAAGGTGCGGGCTGGCCGGGCTGGAGCTTCATCATCTGCGCGCGGTTCCTGATGATGGTGTTCTTGAGGTTTTTCGCCTCGCTTAGCCAGGGATACAATTTGATGAGGTGGTCCAGCTGCCGGAGGGTAGACGCGTACTGCGTGGTATCGTGCGGGCTGCCGGCGCTGCGGAGGGCATAAATGAGCACAGGGCGGTCTTTATACACTTTCATCAGCAGGTCTTCGCGCTCATCCTGGTCTTTACGGAGATCATTATATTTCCGGCGGCCAACCCAATAGTTCGCCCAGGCGGAATCACCGGTTTTCTCCTTGTGCTGCTTGGCGAAATACTCCTGGTTGTATTCGTCCACCGAACGGAGGTAACCGTTGGTGCTGTTCAATTCCATCTGGTTGATGAAGTTGTTGTCGGACGAGCCTTCCACGAAATAGAAGTGCGGGATCTTCATTTTAATTTTGGCCGTGTCGTACCCGCGGGAAGCCACTTTCACGTCGGCATCGCTCCAAAAGGAGATATGGTCCCAATACATCACGTTCAGCTTGTAAATACCCGGATGGTCTTGTTTGATGCGGAAGGAGTAGGTCAGATCGGGACCGAGCTCTACGGAATCCACTACTGTAGGTTTGCCGGTACCGTTATCCCGGCTCAGCCATATTTTGCGGGGCTGGCCTTCGGGCGTGGCAAATTTCACTGATCCTTTCACCGTGATTTGTTTTGGCAAATTGGCCTTCTGGGCCATCAGCGCTGCCGGACTCATCAGCAGCGCCATTAAAGCAGGTCTCAACATTGCGTTCTTCATTCCTGTTAGGTTTATTTTACTAATAATCATCGTTCTGCTCGAGGGTGGGATTGAGCGTGAATAATCTTTCCGGTAAGGGGAAGATCACGTGCCCGGCGGGTTGCTGGAACCCATCCAGCCAGGGTATTGCTTTGCCGAAGCGGCGCATATCCTGCCAGCGGTGGCGTTCGCCAACGAATTCTCTCCTCCGTTCCAGCTCGATCGCGTCGAGGAAAGCGGCCGCATCGGCGAAGTCGCCGTTGGCAACCTGGGAAGCTTTGCGTTTGGCGCGCAGTTCGTTATACCGCGTCACATCCACCGTACCCGTTCTGGCTTTGGCTTCCGCGGCGATGAGGAAAGCCTCGCTGTAGCGGCAGATGGGATAGGATGGCTGCAGTTCTTCCGGAAACTTCACCAGGAACCACACCGTATCGGTAATGCTCGAACCTTTCGCCCTTGTGAAGAAGGGCTTCCTGATATCGGTGTCCTCGTAAGTTTTTACGAGGTTGGAATCGATCCAGATCGTAGCGCCGCCCGCGCGGGGAGTACCCGGACCGAACACGCCCGGCAGCCCCTGTTTGGTGTTGTTGGTTCCGGGAGATACCTCGGCTACGGCGTACACCATTTCTTTCGAAGGAGTATTGTATTTGAAGATATCGTCGAACTTCTCGTCCTGCAGTGCGAACTTGCCGGAGCTGATGACGGCGTTAGCCAGGTTTCCCGCTTCGGCAAGCTTCCCGTTGTTCAGGTAAAAGCGCGCCAGCAGTAGTTGTGCGGCCTGTTTATTGCCTTTCAGGGGCTTGCCTTCGGCATCTGGCAGCAACTCCACCGCTTTCAGGAGGTTGGCTTCGATCTCCGCCTTTACTTTCTCCTCGGATTGCCTTTCGGGGTATGATAACGGATCTTCCGTTCCGTCCATGATCGCTACCTTGCCGAACTGCTCGTTCAGCAACATGTAGGCGTAAGCCCTCAGCAGGTAAGCTTCCCCGGCAATAGGCCGCAATGCGACTTCTTCGGTATGACCATTGTAATAACGGATCACCACGTTCGCGTTATTGATGCAGGCAAAGGGGTAACGGTAAGCGATGGTCAGGGAGTTATCGGTTACGGGGATGTTGCATAATTCATAGCCCTGCATCCCGGCGGTCTGCACATCATCACCCATGATCTCGGTGAGGATGTAATAATTATAAAAAGCATTGTTGGTCAGCGCGAGTTTCGTGGCGTTGAGCACCAGTCCCACGTTGCCGCTGTTCACCTGGTCAGGCGAAACGAGCGTATCGGGTTGCACGTCCAGTTTATTGGCGCAGGAAGCCATTCCCAGGATGGCGCAGGCGGATATATGGAGGAAAAATGATTTCTTCATGTTGAATGTTTTAGAAGGACAGATCTACGCCCAACACCATGCTCCTGGGATTGGGAAGGTTGGAAGAAACGATGCCGGAGTTGGAAGCCGCTTCCGGATCGAAGCCGATGTATTTGGTGATCGTAAACAGGTTCTGTGCGGCCACGTACACTTTGCAGCGGCTGATAGTAGCCTTGTCGAGCAGCCTTTTGGGCAGCATATAAGCCACAGTGAGGTTGCGGAGGCGTACGTAGGAAGCGTCGTAGATGAACTGCGTGGAAGGACGGTAGTTCCAGTCCGCCGTTTTGCCGGCACCGTGCGCGCCGGCAATGGCACGGGGCACGTCTGTTACGTCGCCGGGCTTGCGCCAGCGCCTGTTCACGATTTCGAATTTGTTGGGCATTACGCCGAACCAGTCGAGGTCGTAGTTGCGGAGGGATTGTTCGTAGTAGTCGTAGATCTTGGTGCCTACCACATAAGAAAAAAGCGCCTCTACGGATACGCCTTTATACCCGGCAGAAAGGGTAGTACCGCCGGTGAATTTCGGCAGGGCGATGGGCACGAAGATGTAATCCTTGGCGTCCCACTTTCCGTCCTTATTCCGGTCCTCATAGATCATATCCCCTGTAGCGGGATCAACGCCGAGGGAGTTATACACCTGCACGGAGCCTACTGCCTGCCCGACGCGCGCCTGCGATTGCGGGCCGCCGAAGATGAAGGTGCCGTAGCTCAGGACGGAGTCGGAAAGGGCGATGATTTCGTTTCGGTTGAAGTTCAGGTTGGTTTCCACTTTCCAGCTCACCCGCGCATTGCGGGCGCTGGATACGGCCAGTTCCAGGTCGACACCTTTGTTACGGATATCCCCGATGTTGAAAGGCAGCGTCTGCGCACCGAATTCCCAGGGTATGTTGCGGACGCTGAGCAGGCCGGTGGTGGATTTATTGTAGTAATCGGCCGTCAGTGTAACGCGGTTGTTGAACATGCCAACATCGATGCCCGCGTCGAATTGCCTGGTTTCTTCCCAGCGGATGTTCGGGTTGCCTACCATGTCGCGCGTGCGGAGCGCGGGCTCGCCAACGTAGGATGTAGCCTGCATGAGGTGTTGCGTGGCGAAGTTCGCTACTGCGCGGATATTACCGCTGATACCGTAGCTGCTGCGGAGCTTGAGGAACTGGAAGAGCTTCTGGTCCTGCATGAACGCTTCCTGCGCCACGTCCCATCCTGCGGAAACGGAGGGGAACCAGGCATACCGGTTGTCTTTGCGGAGTTTGGAAGAACCGTCGGTACGGAGGCTCGCGCCGAGCATATACTTATTGTCCCAGTCAAATGCCAAACGGCCGAAGTAAGCCTCGGATGTTTCGAGGGAGTTGCCGTTCAGGGAGCCGATCGAGCCTGTGCTGCCATAAGCGGAAGCGGCGGCGCCGCCGGTGATCACGTCTACCCGCGGGAAACCGTTGAGGTCGTAACCCCATGCGTTCGTTTCAATGCTGTAAAACGTATAACCCGCCGTTCCCGTGAGGCCCAGCTTGTTCCAGCGGTTGGTATAGGTAAAATAGCTGTCGAAGTTATAGTTGAAGTTATCCGAACCGCCCGTTTTCAGGTAACCGTTCTGGAACTTGCCCAGGTAACCGAGCGGCGACTGGTAATCGCGGTTGAAAGTATTGTATTTATTGGCGGCGAATGCAGAGCGGAACTGCAGGTTCTTGTGCAGCTTCAGTTCGGCCGCCAGGTTCCCGAACCAGGTCTGCGTGCGGTTCTTATTCCTGTTTTCCATCATTTCGCCCAACGGGTGCTGCTGCTGGCCAATATAATATCCCAGCGAACCGTCTGCATTGCGCACCGGCTCTTCCGGGGTATCCGGACGGGCGTTAAATGCGCTCACGAGCGGGTAGGAGTTGTCTTTGCTCACCGACTGCGTCAGGTTGATGTTCCCCATCAGGCGGAGCCAGTTGTTTACCTGCTGCGACACATCGATTTTAGCGGTGTAGCGCTCGAAGCGGCCGGTACCGATGGCGCCGGTTTCCGCATAACGGCCCAGCGACATGTAGTATGTGGATTTATCGCCGCCACCGCTCATGCTGGCCTGGATGTTGTTCAGGGGCGCGTTATGATTTTTCACCCGGTCGATCCAGTCGGTGCTGCGGTCTGCCATTTTGAGATCGGCCACCTGGCTGGTCATCCTGTTGCGCTCGTTCTGTAACTGGCTGATCTGCAATGGCGTGAGCCCGTCGGGGTTGGCCAGCTGGGCATCGATATCGGCGACCCGGTTGTTGCGGGAATCGTTAAAGGCGGATGCGTATTCCGAAGAATTGAGCATGCGGCGGGTGGTGGGTACGTTGTTGAAGCCGGTATAGGCGTTCACCGTGAAGTAGGGCTTCTGGCCCTGTTTTCCTTTTTTGGTGGTGATGATGATCACACCGGAAGAGCCACGGGCGCCGTAGATGGCGGCGGAAGCAGCGTCTTTGAGGACGTCGATGGTTTCGATGTCCTGCGGGTTGATGGAGCTCAGCGAGATGCCGGGGCCTTCCATCACCAGTCCGTCAATAACGATGAGGGGATTGGCATCCTGCGCGCGGGCGGATTGTACGCCGCGGATCTGGATGTTGGGCGTAGAGCCCGGGGCGCCTGAAGTGGAGGCTACGAATACACCCGGGATGCGGCCCTGGAGGGCTTTGCCCACATCGCTGACGATATTGTTTTCCGGCGCCAGCTTGCGCGAATCGATGGAGGAAATACTGGTGGTCACGGCGGTCCGCTGGCGGGTTCCATACCCGATCACCACCGGCATCTGGAGCATCTGGGCGGAAGTGGTCAGCATAATGGGCCGGATGACGGCCGTGGCGGGGATCATCACGGTTTCGAAACCGATGGATGAGATCCGGAGCTGGGCGTTGGCAGGCACGCGCAGCTCGAATTCCCCTTTTTCGTTGGCGGTAACCCCGCCGGTTCCGTTGACCACTTTGATGGTGGCGCCGGGAATGGGGGCCCTGGTGAGCGAGTCGCGCACCGTACCCTTGATAACCTGCTGGGCGTAAGCGCCCATGCTCAACATACAGGCAAGAGATAGCAGATAGACATGTTTCATAATCGCTACTGTTTGAGAGATGATTGGTTGAAGACTTGGTTGATTATTCCTTCCGGTTGATTTTCGACGTATGCAAACTAGCCTCATGACCGCTCCAAAATAATCCGGCGACTGCATTCCGGAAGGCAAAACTGTACGAACCGGCCCGTACCGGGTACATTCCGGCAATGGGCGGGGATGAAAAATTTTTCGCCCGTAAAGCCCTGTTATAGCGTATCTTAGCTCCGCATGACACCCTCCAAAACATACAGGTACTGGATCCACCTCGCCATCTGGATGGCGCTGATAGTGCTGTACATTTTCCCGATGCTGAAAGGGAACATCCACAGCCCGCTCGGCCTGCGGTACACCGTTACCCGGTATTTCCTGTACGGGTTCATCAACTTCAACCTGTTTTACATCCTGGCTTTCCACGTTTATCCCCTCCATGCCCGCAAAGGCGCGGCACGGGTGGCGCTCATTGCTTTCTCGGTGATCCTCGGGGCCTGCATGGTCAAATACGGCGTAGGGCATCTCTACCCCGACGAGATCCTCCAGATGGGCATCGCCATGATCGGGTTCAAGAAAACTTACCATACTTTCTGGAGCTACACGCGCCTGAGCCTGCAAACGGGCCTGCTGGCCGGCATCGCGGCATATGCCTATTACGTGATCCTGATGTGGCGCGCGGGCGACCGCGAAAGCCGCCGCCTGGAGCTGGAAGCCGCCGCCGCGGGGAAACAGTTTTCCCAGATGCAGGTATCCACCGGCCTGCTGCTCCGCAAGCTGAAAGCCATCAAATCCATGCTGGAAAACGAAGAGAAAAGGGAAGGGGAAGGCGCGGAAGCCATCCTCCAGCTTTCTGAGCTCCTGCGTTACATGCTGTACGATAAAGGCGTGAAACTCGACAAAGCCCCCCTCGACCGGGAGCTCTACTATTTTAACATCTACCTGAAACTGCATAACCGCCTCTTTCCCCGCCAGCAGGTAAGCCTGCACATGACCGGGCCCACTACGGCCCGGTACGTGACGCCGCTGCTGCTCCAGACCGCGGCGGAGAAACTGCTCGCCCGCCAGCACGACGGCCTCCCGGTAGTGCTCCGGCTCGACATCGGCGCCGATGCGCTGGAGCTCAGCTCCTCCGCCAAAACAACCTTCCTGCAACGCCTAGCGCTCCTGCTGCCGGGCTCCGGCGAATTCCGCCGGTTTAAAACGCCGCTGTATGCAGGACCGGCATGACCGCTTCTACCGCCTCCGCGAATTCGCCGCGCTGCTCGTACTGTGGATGATCCTCATGTACGGCATTTCCCTGCTGGGCATGCCGAAAATGTTCACGCCTTCCACCTTCCGCTACCTGCACATCAACCGCGGCGTGTTCGGATTGCTCAATTTCGCGCTGTTTTATTCCGCCATCAGGCTCGTTTTCCCGCAGTTCCTTTCGTCGCGGAAATGGGGGCAGCTCATTTTGAAATTATTGCTGCTGGTCACAGTAGCCACTTTGGTGAAATGGACGGTGGCCGACCGGTTCTTCCGGGAAGAAATCCTGCAGGGCGGGTACCGCGACGGGCAGCCCGTGTTCCGGAGCTTCTGGCAATACGCCCGCACCGAAATCTGGACCAACGCCATGGTGCTCTGTGCTGCATTGGCGTACGTGCTCTTTTTCGCGTGGCTGGCGGAAGATAAAAGGAGGAAACAGCTGTCGCTGCAAAAGCAGGACGCCGAATTCGCCATCCTGAAAATGCAGCTGAACGCGCACTTCCTCATGAACAGCCTGAACAGCATCTACAGCCTCGCGCTGGTGCGTTCCCCGCAGGTGGTGGACGCCGCGCAGACGCTGTCGCAGATCCTGGAATATATGACTGAACAGCCGCCGGTGGCGGGATATCGCACCCGCTTGTCGGACGAGCTGAAGTACCTGGAAGATTTCATCGCCATGCAGCGGCTGCGGACGGGCTGCCAGGACTGCGTCCGGATGCGCGTAACCGGCGATCCGCAAGCGCATGAGATCGCGCCGCTGCTGCTGGTGCCGTTCGTGGAGAATGCTTTCAAGCACGGCGTGGCCAACCGGCCGGAGCAGCCGGTGGAAATTGAACTGGCATGCGGGGACGACGGGCTCGGGTTTACCGTGCATAATTTCAAAACCCGTAAGCGGAAAGACCAGACGGGCGGTATCGGGCTGGTAAATGTCAGGAAACGGCTGGAACTCGTGTACCCGGGCCGGTACGAATTATCCGTCGACGAAACAGAAAACGAATATTCTAGCACACTGCAAATACACTGGGAAAATGGGCATTCAATGCATAGTGGTGGACGATGAGCCGCTCGCCGTACAGGTAATAACGGAATTTATCAGGAAGATGCCTGAGCTATCGCT